>JBGPIT010000017.1:0-27592 GCA_041485125.1 Binatia bacterium
CCTTCCGGCACGTCGCCGCGCACGATCCGTTGCGCCAGGCCTTCGACGATCGCGGTCTTGCCGACGCCGGGCTCGCCGATGAGGACCGGGTTGTTCTTGGTGCGCCGTGACAGGACCTGGATGACCCGGCGGATCTCCTCGTCGCGGCCGATGACCGGATCGAGCTTGCCTTGAGCGGCGAGCTGGGTGAGGTCGCGGCCGTAGCGTTGGAGCGCCTCGTACGTGGTCTCCGGATCGGGGCTGGTGACGCGCTGGTTGCCGCGCACCGCCTGCAAGGCCTGCATCAGCGTGTCGCGCGTGACTCCGGCTTGCTTCAGCACGCGACCGGACGCGCCCTGGTCTTCGAGCATCGCAAGCAGCAGGTGCTCGACGCTGACGTACTCGTCCTTGAGGTTGTTCGCCTCGGTCTCCGCCTGCGCGAGCAAGCGCGACAGCCGCTGCGTGAGGTACGGCTGCCCCCCGGACCCGGGACCCGCAACCGACGGCATCTTCGCGAGCTCGCGATCGACCGCCGCCGCGAGCTGGGCGACCGATACGCCGGCCCGCTCGAGCAGCGGCGGGACCAGGCCCTCCTGTTGGGCGAGCAGCGCGGCCAGCAGATGCTCGACGTCGACGCCTTGATGGTTGCGGCGCGCGGCGATCGTCTGCGCCTCGCGCAACGCCTCCTGCGATTTGTGTGTGAGCTTTTCGGGGTTCATGTGACCCAAGGGATAACCACTCGGCGCGGGTTCGCAAAGCCTCCGGGCGCGGGAGCCCGGTTGCCGACGGCGCGACCCCGAATCACAATCATCGCGTAGTCGCCCGCCGGACGCTCGACGTCGCGGGTCAGAGGAGGTCGAAGGAATGCGGATCGCGCAGGTGGCGCCGCTCTATGAGAGCGTCCCGCCGCGACTTTACGGCGGCACCGAACGGATCGTCAGCTACCTGACCGAGCAGCTCGTGGAGCTCGGCCACGAGGTCACCCTGTTTGCCGCCGGCGACTCGCGGACGGCGGCTCGGCTCGTTCGGGGAGCGCCACGCGCGCTCCGCCTCGACCCGCGGGTGGTCGACTCGGTCGCCCATCACGTCGCGCAGCTCCGCACCGTGTGCGACCGCGCCGGAGACTTCGACGTGATCCACAATCACATGGATTACATCGGGTTTCCCGTCGCGCTCACGACGAGCACCCCCTTCGTGACGACGCTGCACGGCAGGCTCGACATGCCCGACCTGGAGCCGATCTTCGCCGCCTACCGGGATCTCGACCTGATCTCGATCAGCAATGATCAGCGTGGTCCCGTTCCTCGGGCGCGCTGGCGAGGCACGGTGTACCATGGCCTGCCGGCGAGCTTGTACGCGCCCGGTGACGGCCGCGGCGGCTATCTCGCCTTCCTCGGCCGCATCTCGCCGGAAAAGCGCGTCGACAGCGCCATCCGCGTCGCGGAGCACACCGGCGTGCCGCTGAAGATCGCGGCGAAGATCGACCGTGCCGACGTCGGCTACCACGAGTCGGTGATCCGCCCGATGCTGGCCGCGAGCTCGCTCGTCGAGTTCATCGGCGAGATCGGCGAGAAGGACAAGGCGGCGTTCCTCGGCGGCGCGAAGGCGCTCCTTTTCCCGGTCGACTGGCCCGAGCCGTTCGGTCTGGTGATGATCGAGGCGATGGCGTGCGGCACGCCGATCATCTCGCGCCGGCGCGGCTCGGTCCCCGAGGTGATCGACGAGGGCGAGACCGGCTTCATCTGCGACGACGAAGCCTCGATGATCGCCGCGGTCGAGCGCCTCGACACCATCGATCGTGCCCGCTGCCGCGCCGTGTTCGACAGCCGCTTCAGCGCGCGCCGCATGGCCGAGGATTACCTCGCGATCTACCGCGCGCTGCTCGAAGAGCGGTCCCGGCGGGGCGCGGCGTGACCGGCACGCGCGGCGAGGAGCGCATCCAGGTCGGTGATCAGTACTACCTGATCGCGACCTCGCGCGCGTCGTACCGCCAGAAGCTGGTCCTCAGCCACGAGGATCTGTTCGGGGTCTTCGATCTGAGCGGCGACATCCCGCCGGCCGGGCTCGAGGATCTCGGCCTCTTCTTCCACGGCATGCGTCACCTCGACCGCTTCGAGATCCGCTTGAACGGCGACTTCCCGTTGTTCCTGAGCTCGCGCGTGAGCGACGACAACGTCCAGCTGGTCAGCGAAATGACGAACGCCGACGTCACCCGTGACGGCCTGATCGTCATCCCGCGCGACACGGTGGCGCTCCGGCGCACGAAGATCCTCGTCGAGGATCGTCTCTACGAGTCGATCGAGCTCGAGAGCTTCCACGACGCCGAGGTGCGCTGCGAGCTCCTGCTGATGGTGAGCGCGGACTTCAGCGACATCTTCGAGCTGCGCGGTTTACGCCGCGCGCAACACGGTGAGCTGCTGCCGCCGGAGCTGGGTCGCCACGGCATCCTGTTCCGCTATCGCGGCCGGGACGGACGCGAGCGCGCGACCCGCATCACCGTCGACGGTCCGCTCGAGCGATTCGGCGCCACCGGCTTCTTGCAGCCGATCACGCTCGCCCCCGGCGAGCGGCTACGCCTCGAGATCAGCATCGCCTGCGAGCTCGCCGGCACGCCGCCGACGCCGCCGCGGCACTACGACGAGGCCGAGCGCGCCCGGCGTACCACGGAGCATGCCTGGCTCGACGGCCAGGCGAGCGTCGAGTCGAGCAACCAATTCTTCAACGACTTCATGGCGCGCTCGACCGCCGACGTCGCGATGCTGCGCTCGACGCGTGACGGCGCGCCCTACGTGTACGCGGGCATTCCCTGGTTCGCGACCATGTTCGGCCGCGACGGCATCATCACGGCGCTCGAGACGCTGGCGTTCGCGCCCGAGATCGCGCGCGGCACCCTGCACCGCCTGGCCGCCTTGCAGGGCAGCGAGGAAAACGCCGCGCGCGACGAGCAGCCTGGCAAGATCGTCCACGAGGTGCGCGACGACGAGATGGCCGCCTGCGGCGAGGTGCCGTTCGGCCGCTATTACGGGAGCGTCGACTCGACCCCGCTCTTTCTGGTGCTCGGCGCGGCCTACGTGCGGCGCACCGGCGACCTCGCGACCGCCGAGACGCTCTGGCCGAGCTTCGAGCGTGCCTTGCAATGGATCGAGCGCTACGGTGACCGCGACGGCGACGGCTACGTCGAGTACTGTCGCGAGAGCCCGCAGGGCCTGGCGAACCAGGGCTGGAAGGACTCCCACGATGCCGTCTTCCATCGCGACGGGCGCATCGCCGAGCCGCCGATCGCGCTCGTCGAGGTCCAGGGCTACGTCTACGCGGCGTGGCGAGGGATGGCGTCGCTCGCCGGACGCCTCGGCAAGACCGCGCTCGCCCGCGATCTCACCGCCGCCGCCGCCGAGCTCCGGCGCCGCTTCCATCGGGATTTCTGGATGGAGGACGAGCGCTACTTCGCGATCGCACTCGACGCCGAGAAACGTCGCTGCGAGATCGTGACCTCGAATCCGGGACATTGCCTGTGGTCGGGGATCGTCGAGCCCGACCGCGCCGGCACGGTCGCGGCGCGGCTCATGGCGAGCGACGTCTTCTGCGGCTGGGGCATCCGCACGGTCTCGGAGCGCGCGGCACGCTTCAATCCGATGAGCTACCACAACGGCTCGGTGTGGCCGCACGACAACGCGCTCGCAGCGGCCGGGATGCGGCGCTACGGCGCGATCGACGGCGCCCTGCGCGTGCTCTCCGGACTCTTCGACACCAGCCTCTTCGTCGAGCATGCGCGCCTTCCGGAGCTCTTCTGCGGTTTCGAGCGCCGGCCACACGGCACGCCCGTGCCCTACCCGGTCGCGTGCCGACCCCAGGCCTGGGCCGCGGCGAGCCCGTTCCTCTTGCTGCAAGCCGTGCTCGGGCTGCGCTTCGACCCGGCCGCGCGCCGGATCGTCTTCCACCGTCCAGCGCTGCCGCCGTGGCTCGAGTGGCTCGTCATCCGCAACCTTCAGCTCGGCGGCGGCGCCGTCGACGTGCGTCTCTCCGGACCGCGGCGCAGCAGCTCCGTCGAGGTGCTGCGGCGTACCGGCGAGCTCGAGGTACTGATCAGGAAGTGAAGTCGCCGCTGGGCGGCCTCACCACACCGGCTGCGGACGACGCGGCCGTCCGGCGCCGAGGATCGGTCCCAGCACGGCGCCGGTGACGAAGCCGCCGATGTGCGCCCAGAACGCCACGCCGCCGACGTCGGCGCCGTAGAAGCTGATCCCGAGGACCAGCTGATAGAGGAACCAGAAAAGCAGCAGGACCAGCGCCGGGATCTCGATCACCTGCAGAAAGATGAAGACCGGCACCAGCGTCACGATGCGAGAGCGCGGATAGAAAACGAGATACGCGCCGGTGACGCCGGAGATCGCACCGCTCGCGCCCACCATCGGCATCACCGATCCAGGATTGGTCGCGACCTGCGCCAGGCCCGCGACGGCGCCGGCGATGACGTACAGCATGAGAAAGCGCGCATGGCCGACACGATCCTCGACGTTGTCGCCGAAGATGTGGAGGTAGAGCATGTTCCCGATCAGGTGCATCCAGCCGCCGTGCAGGAACATGCTGCTGAAGAGTGGCACGATCTCCGCCGCGACGTCGCCGTTGAAGCGGCGCGGCACGAGGCCGTAAGCGTAGATCAGCCGCTCCGCCGCCGCCCCGAGACTCTGCTCGTAGAGAAACACCGCCACGTTCAGCGCGATCAGCACCTGCGTGACGACCGGGTAAGTCGCGGACGGAATGGTGTCGCGGAGCGGGATCATGCGGGCCGCATGCTGCCAGGTGAGCCCGGCTCTTCCAAGATCGTGCCCGCCGCGACGGGCGGCGAGCGAATTGCCATCGCCGTCCTGCCGCGCCTATAGTACACGGCTGGCCCAGCCGAGGACGGAGACGCGACATGGCGGAAGAGAAGGATCGATACGGCGACAAGCTCCACGACGCCGAGAAGGCGCGCGAGGACGAGTATTTCGCCGAGCGCGACCGCGAGCTGCTGCAGAAGCTCAAGGCCGAGACCGCGACCGACAACGAGCAGACGATCCGCGAGCTCGCGCGCATGCGCTGCCCGAAGGACGGTACCCACCTCACGCAGACGAAGCACCTCGACGTCACGGTCGAGGAGTGCCCGCAGTGCAAGGGCATCTGGCTCGACAAGGGCGTGCTCGAAGAGCTGAGCCATCGAGAGAGCGCCGGCTGGCTCGCGCGCTATCTCGGGCGCAACGGCTAGCGGCGGCACTCCGCCGCCGTTCGTCCGGCGCCACGTTCGCCGACCCGGCGGCGTCAACTCTTCCACTTGGTGACACGACGGTTTTGCGCGCCGCATACGATTTCGCATGCGGCCCGGCCGCGTCGATGGTACGCGCCGTGGAGCGACGTGGTGCACGATTGTCGCGGTCGCAACTGAAGTGACACGGCAGCCGGAGGTCGTGCCGCCCGACCGTCGAGAACCCTTGCGCCTGCGCGCCTCTCCAGGCGGCGCAATCTGACCCATTGCGGGAACATATCTTGCTCCATTTCCGCCACGGTTCACGGGACCCATGGCGCGCAAACGCAGTCAGACCGAAAGCTCCGGCCATACGATCCTCGTCGTCGACGACCAGGAGGAGACGCTCGCCTCGGTGAAGCTCGTGCTCGAGCGCGAGGGCCACGAGGTCCTCCTCGCCGAGAGCGGCCCGCGGGCGCTCGAGCTCTTCGGCCAGCACCAGGTGCACCTGCTGCTCGTCGACTACTTCATGCCGCGCATGACCGGCGAGGAGCTCATCGTCGAGCTCCGCAAGGTCGACTCCCAAGTCCAGATCGTGCTGCAGACCGGCTACTCCGGCGAGAAGCCGCCGCGCGAGATGCTGCACAAGCTCGACATCCAGGGCTACCACGACAAAGCCGAAGGCCCCGACAAGCTGCTGCTCTGGGTCGACGTCGCGCTCAAGTCGTACGAGCAGCTCCGGCGCGTGCGCGAGGCCGAGATCCTCAAGTCGCAGCTGCTCGCCAACATCTCGCACGAGTTCCGCACGCCGCTCCACATCATCCTAGGCTACACCCAGATCCTGAGAGAGGAGCAGCACGGCATCGACGGCTCCGGCGCGGAGACGCTCGGCCGGATCCATGACAACGCCGCGATGCTGCTCGATCTCGTGAACGACTTCCTCGGCCTCTCCGACCTCGATACCGGGGTCGCGATCGCGCGGTCGACCGAGATCGATCCCGTGACACTCCACGCCGAGTTCGCGAAGTGCGCCGCGACCCTGATCCGCGACAAGCCGATCCACTTCGAGTGGCAGGTCGACGCGGCGCTGCCGGCGATCTCCGCCGATCCCGCCAAGCTGGGCGTGATCGTCATGAACCTGCTGTCGAACGCGGTGAAGTTCACGCTCGCCGGTACGATCACGGTGACCTCCGAGAGCGCCGACGACCGGCTCCGTCTCGCCATCCGCGACACCGGCATCGGGATCGCCGAGGAAGATCACGAGCGCATCTTCGAGGCCTTCCGGCAGCTCGACGGCAGCGACTCGCGCGCGCAGCGCGGCACCGGCATCGGTCTGCCGATCGCGCGCAAGCTGGCGCGCCTGATGAGCGGCGACATCACCGTCGAGTCGACGCTCGGCGCCGGCGCGACGTTCTTCGTCCACCTACCCTACGCGCGGCCCGGCCAGCGGCCGGTGCGCCTGACACCAACGGTGCGACGGGGCGAGCTCGGCGTCGCGGGACTCTGACATGGCCGGCGCTGCGACCCGGCTCGGATCGCATCTGCGCGTACGCCTGCTCGATCTGGCCCTGGTGATCACCGGCGGCGTGCTCTATGCCGCCGCGTTCCCGCCGCACGCCTGTGACCTGAGCGCTTGGATCGCGCTCGTGCCGCTGCTCGCGGTCGCCGCGCGTGCGACCGCGACGGGTGCGTTCGCGGCCGGCTTCGTCTACGGCACCGTCTTCTTCGCCGGCATCGTGGCGTGGGTCGTCGAGGCGGTCTCCGCCTACTTCGCGAGCGGCGTCGTCGGCGCCGTCGCGTTCAGCACCCTGATCTGCGTGCTCTTCGTCGCGGTCTACGTCGGCCTCTTCGCGGTCGCGGCGCGTGCCCTGCTGCGGAGGCGGCGGCGCTGGGCGGCGCTCTTCGGGCTGCCGGCGCTCTGGGTCGCCTACGAGCTCGCGCGCTCACGCCTCCTCACCGGACTGCCATGGGAGCTCCTCGGACATTCCCAGTGGCGCCGCACGGAGCTCATCCAGATCGCGGACGTCGGCGGCGTATACGCGGTCTCGTACCTCGTCGCAGCGGTGAACGTCGGCGTCTTCTTTGCGCTCTGCGGTATCGCGCGCGCGAAGACACCACGTCGTCTCGCCCGCAGCATGATGCCGCTCGCCGCCGCCGCCGCGCTGGTGGCGCTCGCCTTCGCGTACGGCATGCGCGCCGTCGACCGCGAGCTGGCGCGTCCGCCCGGACCCCGCGCCGTCGTCGCCTTGGTGCAAGCCAACGTGCCGAGCGCCTGGGAATGGCAGCGTGCGAACGCCGAGCGGAGCCTCCTCGCCTACGCGGCGCTCACCCGCACCACGATCGCCGACACGAGGCCCGACCTGGTCGTGTGGCCGGAGTACGCCGTCACGCTCTACCCGGAGCGCGACACCATGCTCATGCCGGCGCTGGCGGCGCTCGCGCAGCGCACCACCGCCGGGCTGCTCTTCGGCGCGCCACGTCTGCGCGGCGAGTCGGGGGAGAGCGAGCGCTATTTCAACGCCGCCTACCACCTCGCGCCCGGCGGTGCGCTCGCCGCTTACGAGAAGATCCGCCTGGTGCCCTTCGCCGAGTACCAGCCGATGGCGCTCGGCCAGGCCTTTGCCGCCGAGGCCGATCGCACCTTCAGCGCCGGCACCGCGAGCACGGTCTTCGAGACGGCGATCGGCCGGCTCGGCGTGCTGATCTGCTACGAGGCGATCTTCCCGGAGCTGACGCGCGATTTGGTGCGCGCCGGCGCCGAGGTGCTCGTCAACATCTCGAACGACGGCTGGCTCGATCGTGCCGGCCTCGGCGCGAGCGCGCAGCATCTCTCGATGGCGGTGTTCCGCGCCGTCGAGAGCCGCCGCTTCCTCGCGCGCGCCTCGTCGTCGGGCATCTCCGGCTTCGTCGATCCGCTCGGCCGTGAGTTCGCGCTCCTCGGCGTCGACCAACGCGGCGTCACCCTCGGCGAGATCGAGGCGCGGACGGGCCTCACCTTCTACACCCGCTTCGGCGACGCCTTCGCGTTCGCCTGCATCCCGTTGGGCGCGCTGCTCTTGGCCCCCGCGGCGCGCCGACGGCGGCGTCGATGAGCCCGCGCCGCCGGCGCCGCATCGACGTGCGCCGGCTCGCGATCGCGCTCTACACGGCGGCGGCGCTCGGCGCCACGATCGTCGTCTTCATGCACTCGCTCGGCTGGATCGGTCGCACGTTCCCCGGTTTCTTCCTGATGGAGAACCGCGTCGTCCCGTCGGTCGGTCTGTCCCACTGGAGCGGGATCGCCGCCGGCAAGCAGCACCGGGCGACCATCTACCAACACCAGATCGTGATCCTCGACGGCAAGGAGATCGCGACGGCGGAGGAGGTGTACGCGCGCGTCGCCGCCGAGCCGCCCGGTACGATCTTCCGCTACATGCTTCGCGACACCGCTGATCTCGACGTCTGGAACGTCGCCTCGATGAAGTTCGCGATGAGCGACTACCTCTCGGTGTTCGGCGCCTATCTACTCAACTGTCTGATCTTCACCGCGGTCGGCATCGTGGTATGGGTCCTCGGTCCACGCTCGCCGACCACCATCGGCACGATCGTCCTGGCGCTCGATCTCGGCGCGTTCTGCTTGACCGCGATGGACCTCTACGGTCCGTCCCAGCTCTTCCGGCTGCACGTCACGACCGAGGCGCTCTTCCCGGCGGCGCTCCTGCACCTGACGCTGGTCTTCCCGATCGTGCGTCTGGGCGCGTACCGCCGGAAGGCGCTCGCCGCGATCTATCTCGCCGACGTGGTGCTGATCGCGATCTACCAGCTCACGCTCTACCATCCCGCGGTCTACTCGGGCGTGCACAACCTCTGCATGGCCGTCGCCGGGCTCGGCGGCGTGCTGTTGATCGGCTCCTGCATTCAAGCGTACTTCACCAGCCCATCGCTGCTCGTCCGCAAGCGCATCGGCATCGTCGTGATGGGGACGCTCGCCGGCTTCGCGATCCCGGCATGGTTGCTCACGATGTCGGGCCTGTACGGCGGCGCACGCTCGATCAGCGTCGCGGCCTTCACCGCGCCGCTCTTTCCGCTGAGCCTCGCCTACGCCGTCATCAAGCTCGACCTTTTCGAGATCGACGCGATGTTACGGCGCGGTCTCAGCTACCTGGTGCTGACGGGCACCGTCGTCGCGATCTACGGCGCGCTGATCTTCGGCTTCGGCATGGTGATGCAGACGACCAGCGCGGCCTACTCCGCGTTGGTGCCGTTGATCTTCAGCCTGGTGATGGTGTCGCTCTTCAACCCGATGCGCGATCGCGTGCAGCACATCGTCGACCGGCTCTACTACCGCACCAGCTACAACGCGCAGAAGACACTGGAGCGTGCCAGCGGCGCGCTGGTCTCGACGCTGAACCTCGACGACCTCTCCACGCTCGCGGTCGAGACCATCGCGAAGGCGCTCTTGATCGACGAGTCGTCGCTCTGGCTGCGTCGGGAGGGCGCCGACCTCGAGATGGCGTTGTTCCAGGGCGGCCACGACGCCCCCGACGCGATCGCGCCGGACCATCCCCTGATCGAGCGCCTGCGCGGCGGCAGACGCGCCGTGACGGTCTACGACTTCGACGAGGACGGGCCGCTGAGTCCGGCCGATGCCGCCTGCCAGGACATGCTCGGACGCCTGCACGCACAGCTCGTCCTCGCGCTCGCGGTGCGCGGCGAGCTCATCGGCGTGATCGCGCTCGGCAAGAAGAAGTCGGGGACGATCTTCACCCTCGACGACCTCGACTTCCTCACCACCTTCGCGAACCAAGTCGCGGTGGCGATCGTCAACGCGCAATCGTACCGTAAGATCGAGGAGCTGAACGCGAGCCTCGAGCACAAGGTCGCGCTGCGCACCGGCGAGCTGGCGCAGACCAACGACGAGTTGGCGTGCTCGCTCAGCGACCTCGAGCGCGCCTACGACGATCTGCAGCGCAGCCAGGAGAACCTGCTCAGGGCCGAGAAGATGGCCGCGCTCGGCCGCTTGACGGCCGGCATCGCGCACGAGGTGAACACGCCGCTCGGCGCGTCGCTGAACTCGCTGAAGATGATGGAGGAGCTGGTCGGCGAGTACCGCAGCTCGATCGGCGATCCGAGCGTCGACGAGAACGACCACCGCGAGATCGCGTCCGAGCTCGCGCAGATGGTCGGCCACGTGTTCAAGTGGACGACCAAGGCCGCCGGCTACATCCGCAGCATCAAGGCGCACACCCGCGGCACCGACACCGTCGAGGAGTACTCGTTCGAAATCCGTCAGCTGATCGAGGACACCTGTCTCCTGTTGGCGCACCGGCTGCGGCTGTCGGTCTGTTCGGTCACCGTCGACTGTGCGCGCGGCGTGATGTTGTACGGCGATCCCGGACGCTTGGGCCAGGTGCTCACGAACCTCCTCACCAACGCGATCGACGCCTACGAGGGCCAGGGTACCGCGGCCGCCGTCATACGAGTGAGTGTGATCACCGGGCCCGAGCACGTCGAGATCGCGGTCGAGGACGAGGGATCGGGCATCGAGCCCGAGCACCTGGGCCGCGTCTTCGAGGAGCTTTTCACGACCAAGCCCGCCGGCAAGGGCACCGGCCTCGGCCTGCCGATCGCCCGCGACATCATGACCGACTGCTTCGGCGGCCGCATCGACGTCGCGTCCGACCTCGGCAAAGGGAGCCAATTCACCGTCTGGATCCCGCGGCGCAGGGGGGCCGACGAGGGCACCGACGAGCGCCGCAGCGCAGCGCGTGCGTAAGAGGACCCGCGACCCGAATCCACTGCACGGGCAGAGGCGTTCGGCACGTCATGTGCCGCTGAACCGTGGCGGGCTGCCACGGTCAATCGACGTGAAAGGCATTGTCCGGCCGTTCCACGCTCCGTATACTTCTCCGTAGTTGTGGGAGGTCCACAGGATGCAAGCAACCACGCGGATGACCAATCTCGCCTTGGGACTCGTTCTCGGAACCGCGACCGCCGTCGGGCTCGCGTTCGCCGGCGGCGTGGTCTACCGCGAAGGTGATCTCGGCAGCATGCTCGCGCTCGTGGGCGCGCCGATCGCGCTTGCCCTGGTGTACGACGAGCCCGCGAAGCGTCGGGTCCTGTCGCTCTACGCCGCCCTCCTGGTCTCGGTCTTCATCGTCGTCTCCGACCGCTTGCGCGGGGGCATCGACGGCACCATGGTGCTGGCGGTCGCGGTGGTCGCGATCGCGCTGCCGATCGGCGTCGACCTCATTCTCTCCGATCTCGGCCGTCACATGACCGTGAACCGCAGACTCAGCATGAGCACGGTGGTGAGCTTCACCACGTTGGTCGTGCCGCTGATGGCGCTCATGCTCGCGCAAGCGCATCAGCGCGCGCGCAGCGAGGACGAGGATCTGCTGCAAGAGCTGGCGCAGAAAATCCGGCGCGAGCCGGGATCGATCGTCGTCAACGAGCTCGACCCCCGCAAACGGGCCATGCTCGAGAACCGGGTCGCCATCCGCACCAGCACGGCCACCTACCGCCTGTCCGACGCCGAGTTCCAAAACGAGACCCGCGAGTACACGGTCCGGCAGGACACCGAGCGGCGCGGCGTGCGCAAGAGCGACGTGCTGACGCGCGAGGCCGAGGAGCGCATGCGGATCATCCTCAAGCTGCAGGGCACCGAGCCGCCGGCGGACGTCGTCCTCTTCTCGCACCGCGGCCCGATGACGATCCTCGAGAAGCGCGTCGAGCTCGAGCAGCCGAGCGACGACGAGAGCTGACGATACGGCGCCGGCGTCAGCGTCGACGCCGCGACGAGCGCTGACGCGACGTCAGTGCAGCCGGCGGCTCAGCGCATCGATCGCGCGCCGTGCGAGCGTGTCGGCGGGTGCGAGCTCCGCGGCGCGCTCGAACTCGGCGAGCGCCCGCACCAGCATTCCTTTCGCCGCGAAGATCTGTCCGAGATTCAGATACGGGAAGTGCCGGGGCGCGTAGCGCGGCGCAGCCTTCGCGCGCTCGAGCCAGGGAATCGCTTCGTCGGGCTCGCCGCGTCGCATGAGATACACGCCGATGTCGTTGTACGGGTTGCCGAGCTCGGGATCGAGGCGGATCGCGAGCTTGCACTGCTCGATCGCGGCCTCGAGCTTGCCCTGCTGCGCGAGCGCCCAGCCGAGGTAGGTGTGTCCCTCGGCGGTCGGGCAGGCCGCGATCGAGCGGCGGTACGCGGCGATCGCCTCGTCGAGCGCGCCGTCGCGCTGCAGCTCGAGGGCGTCGAAGAGGAGCGCCTCGGCCCGCTCGCGATCGCCGTCGTCGTGCATCAGCGCGCCGCCCGCGGGCCGCGTCGCCGCGGCCCGTCGCTCCGCGTCGCGACCAAGAGCTCGTAGCGCGCCCAGAGCTCGGGGAACGCGGTGCTGAGCCGTTTCTCGGCCTCGGGTGTGGGTCGCTCCGGTGTGGGCCGCACCAATGGACCGGAGCTGGTAGTCGGTCGCAGGATCATCACGCGGGCAGCATAGCCGCCGCGTCGGTTTTCTGCCTAGCCTGCATTTGTCTTCACCATCCGGTCCCCATAGCATCGCGCGGTCTCGATGCGCCCCTCGATCGACGCTGGTGCGGCCCTCGGTGATGTCGCGGCGATGATCGACCGAGGCGGCAGGCTCCCTCCCGAGGTCGAGTCGTCACTCCTCGAGACCGTGAAGACGCTGGCGCCGAGCGTGCCGACGCCGCGCTACGACCCGTTCTACGGCATCGACCGGAGCGGCGGAGCAAGCCTCGGAGTCCTCGAGCGTCTCTCGCGCCACGGCGACTTCCGGAAGTACGTCCACGTCCTCGACGTCCGCGCCGGCCTCGGCGGCGGCGCCCGCTGGCTCGCGCTGCGCTACGGATGCCGGGTGCTCGCGCTCGACGAGCGTCCCAGCCTGGTCGCGCTCGGCAACCGCTTGTCGCGACGCGTCCGTCTCGGTGGACGCGTCGTCGGCGCCGCGGGATCCGCGAGCGCGGTGCCCGCACGTGACGGCGTGTTCACGCAGATCTGGTGCGTCGAGGCGCTCGACGCATGCGTCGACCTCCGCCTGCCGATCGGCGAGCTCTTTCGCGTCCTGCGACCGGGAAGTCCGATCGCGCTGCAAGCCGTGGTCGCAGTCGATGCGGCTGCCGCACCGCGCGACACCGCGGCAGCCGCGCCGACGCTCTCGGCGTATCGTGCCGCGTTCGCGAGCGCCGGCTTCGGTGGGATCGAGGACGAGGACGTGACCGCGCTCCGCCCCGAGACCTCGACGATCGTCCTGTCGGCGCGTTCGCGCTTCGACCGCCTGCTGCGCGAGCGGCTTCCGCGCGGGGCATTGCCGGCGGCGGCCGAGCCCGGCGAGCTCACCCAGTTCACTTTGGGACCGGCGCGGGACGCGGCACTCGCGAGCGGCGCGTACCGCGTGGTCCAGATCTTCGCGCGCCGACCGAGCACGTGACCGCACCGATGCCGGAGCGACAGCCTTTCCAGCCCTACGTTCCGCCCGAGCTGAGCCCGCCGGAGCTGACGCCGCTCGCGATCGTCCTCGGCGTCCTGATGTCGCTCACGTTCGGCATGGTGAACGCGTACCTCGGGCTCAAGGTCGGCATCACCGTGTCGGCGTCGATCCCGTCGGCGGTGCTGTCGATGACCATCCTGCGCGGCATCCTTCGACGCGGCACCGTGCTCGAGAACAACGTCGTGCACACGGTCGCGTCGGCGGGCGAGTCGCTCGCCGCGGGGACGATCTTCACCGTGCCGGCGCTGATCTTTCTCGACTTGGCGCCGTCGCCGCTCGAGATCGCCGCGATCGGCGCCGGTGCGGGCCTGCTCGGCATCTTGATGATGATCCCGCTCCGGCACGCGCTGACGATCGAAGAGCACGGGACGTTGCCGTTTCCGGAAGGCACCGCGTGCGCGCAGGTGCTGATCGCCGGTGACCGCGGCGGCAGCAGCGCTCGTCCCGTCCTGAGCGGCATCGCGCTCGGCGCTCTCTATCAATTCGCGATGCGCGGCCTGAGCCTCTGGCGTGAGTCCGCGACCGTGACCGTCGCGGCGCTCCACAAGGCGACGATCGGCGCCGAGCTGTCGCCGATCTTTCTCGGCGTCGGCTGGCTCATCGGCGTGCGCATCGCCGCGACCATGCTCGCGGGCGGCGTCCTCGCCTGGACGATCCTGATCCCGCTCTTCGACGCGGCCGGCGGCTCGGCGATCGGCCAGCTGTTCGGCATTCCAGCGACGGTCCGCGATCTCACCGCACACGACATCTGGAGCGGCTACGTCCGCTACGTCGGCGCCGGAGCGGTGACGGCGGGCGGGCTCTTTGCGATCGTTCGCGCGCTGCCGGTCATGGCCGCGGTGCTCCGCCGCCTCCGGCCGAGCGTCGCGACGTCGGGGTCGGCCGTGCCGCGCACCGACCGTGACCTGCCGCCGGCGGTCGTGGTCGGCGGCGTGATCACGCTCGCGATCCTCTTCGCCACGCTGCCCGTGTACCGGCTCTCGCCGGTCGCGGCGGTGCTCGCGGTCGTCCTGGCGTTCTTCTTCGTCGTCGTCTCCGGCCGCATCGTCGGCCTCGTCGGCACCACCTCGCAGCCGGTTTCCGGCATGACGATCACCGCCGTGCTCGCGACGAGCTTCATCCTGGTCGCGCTCGGCGAGCGCGGCCCCGCCGGCATGGCGGCGAGCATCACCGCCGGCGCGATCGTCGCGATCGCCGTGTCCCTCGCCGGCGATCTGGCGCAGGACCTGAAAACCGGCGCCCTGGTCGGCGCCACACCGTGGAAGCTGCAGGTCGGCGAGATGGTGGGTGCGGTCGCAGCCGCGCTCCGCGCCGGCTCCGTGCTCTTCCTGCTGCACGCCGCCTACACGCTCGGCTCGCCGCAACTACCGGCGCCACAGGCGCGTCTGATGGCCACACTCGTCACCGGCGTGATGCACGGCGACTTGCCGTGGGCGCTGATGCTTCTCGGCGCGGCGCTCGCCGTGGTCGCCGAGCTCGCCGGCGTCGTCAGCCTGGCATTCGCGATCGGGCTCTACCTGCCGATCACGACCACCGCACCGCTCATCTTCGGCGGCATGCTGCGCGCGGTGCTCGAGCGTCGGCGCGCCGCGCTCGGCGACGCCCCGACGCTCTTCGCCTCCGGCCTCATCGCCGGTGATGCGCTCATGGGGATCGGCATCGCGATGCTGATCGTGACCGGTCTCGCCGGTAGGCTCGCCCTGCGGCAACCCGGCGCCGACGGCACCCTCGTCGAGACCGTGCTCACCGCCCTGCCCTTCGCCGCGCTTGCCGTCCTGCTCGCGCGACATGCCCGCCGCGATGCGTGAGCCGGCGGCCGGCCGCACCGGCGCCCAGACGAACGCGGCCAGCGAGCGCTCGGCCGACGACCCCGAGCGCAAGCGCGCCGCGCTCGAGCGCTACGAGCGCGAGGTGGCGGCGAACTATCGCTGGAACCTCGGCGCACATCTCCTGTACGGCCTCCTCGGCACGACGGGCTGGCGCCTCATCACCGCGCCGACCTTCGTCCCCGACTACGTCTACCGTCTCGGCGGCTCGAACCTGATCGTCGGCGCGATGCTCAGCTGCGGCGGCCTGGCGCGCTTCCTCGCGCCGGTCGCCGGCGCCGCCTGGGTCGGCCAGCGTCCACTGGTGAAGCGCTTGGCGATCTGGATCGGCACCGGCATGCGCATCCAGGTGCTTGCCATGGCGCTGACCGCGCTCTTGCTCCCGGTGTGGGCGAACCTGCCGGCGTTCTTCGTCTTCTACTGCGGCTTCAGCTTCCTGAACGGGCTGCAAGGCGTGGTGTTCGGTCTCTTGATGGCGAAGGTGATCCCGCTCGCGCGCCGCGGCCGCTTCATCGGTCTCCGCGACTTCGCCGGCGGGGCGACTGCCGCGGGTGTCGCCTGGCTCGCGGGTGGCTTTCTCCACGCCTTGCCGTTTCCGCGAAGCTACGGCGCGACCTACCTGATCGCGTTCGTCCTGACCTCGCTCGGCCTCACCTGCTTCGCGGCGATCCGCGAGCCGCGGGCGCCGTTCGCCGAATCGCCGCGCTCGTTCGGCGCGACCCTGGCACGCCTGCGCGCGCTCTTCACCGGCGATCGCCACTTCGCGTGGTACTGCGTCTCGCGCGGCCTCGGCGCCCTCGGTCTCATGGCGGCCCCGTTCTTCATCATCGCCGCGCGCCACGGCGCCGACGCGACGAGCGCCGCCAGCGTGGTGCGCGCGAGCGTCGCGTACTTCCTCGCCAACACCGTGAGCAATCTCGCCTGGGGCCAGATCGCCGACCGCGCCGGCTTCCGCACCGTCTTTCTTGCGGGCGCCGTGGTGTGGCTCGCCGCCCTCGCCTTCGCCCTGCTCGGTCCGCTCAGCGACGCGGCGACGATGCTGCTCTTCGCGCTCGTCGGCGCCGGCCAAGGCGGTCTCCAGATGGCGTCGATCAACCTGGTCTACGAATTCGGCGAGCACGACCTCGGCGTCCGTATCGCGGCGGTCAACGCGCTCGGCGAGCTGAGCGTCGCGCTCGCCCCCCTCGCCGGCGGCCTCATCGCGGACCACGTGTCGTTCCCCGCCCTCTACGTCACCAGCGGCGTATTCACGGTCGCGGCGGCATCCACCATGTACCTCGGCGTCGGGGCGCGCGCTTCACGCAACTGACGGGGCACTCGCGTCGTCTGCCCATCAGAGGCCGGCGCATTGCGGCGGACGAGGTGGGCACAGCCTCGCGGGCGCGGGAGAGCGGCCCGGTGCTTAAGTCGATTGCAGACCGGAGCACGTTCGGACCGACATTCCAGAATCAGGCCGCTCTTACGCGCCCGCGAGGCTGCGCCCACCTCGCCCGCCGCAGGGCGCCGGTCTCGACGGAGAGATACGCGGCTGCGACATCAACCGCGCAGAGCGCCGGCCCGATGCTTCGCGGAGGGCAACCGACGCGAAGCGAGACACCACGAGTCCCGTCCGTCGCGTCGGCGCGACGTCGGCGGCGGCGGTGGGGGTGTGGCGGCGTCGGGGGCGCGTAGGGCCGACCCCTTCGGCGTGTATCGGTGCGGACGGGCGTGAGGCCCTCAATCGGTATCACTACGTTCGGCCCCCCGCGCCCACGACGGCGTCACACCCCCACCCCCGCCGCCCGACATCTCGGCGTACGCGACGAAGCGGGGGCGCGGGCTGACCGACGACGCGCGGCGTGCTACCGTCCGCCGCCCGATGGATAGGACCGCCGCCCAGCTGATCGCGTTCGCCGCCGGCCCCGAGAATATGGAGCGTCGCGCGGCGGCGATGTTGTTGATGGCCGAGCTGAAGCTCGACGACGCGAAGGCGCTCGCGGCTGCGGAAGCGGCGCTGGCGAGCTCGACGATCTTGCAGGAGTTCGGGCTGCGCTACTTCGAGAAGCTGCAGCCGGCGGCGGGATTGGCGGCGTTGGTCGCGCTGCTCGACGCCTCCGATCCGGGGATCCGAGAGCGGGTGCGGCGGCTGGTGACGTCGTACGGCGCGCCGGCGGTCGGCGCCATCGCGGGCGCAGCGCGTGACCGCGCAAAGCCGTGGTTGATCGGCGCGATCGAGATTCTCGCGACGATCGCCACCGAGCCGGCGCTTCGAGTGCTGGCCAATATCCTCGCGCGCGCCGACCTCGAGCTCACCCGTGCGGCGTCGGATGCTCTGCACCGGACGATCCGCGCCCTCGACGAAGCTGCGCGGCCGGGGTTTCTGAAGCGCATTCTCGCGGTCGCGGCACGACCGGACGTCGCCGGGAACGCCCCGGCGACGCTCGTCTTCACGCGCGCGTGCGGTACCCTCGAGCTTCCGGCCGCGCGGCAATGGCTGCTCGCGACCGCCGATCGACCGGATCCGCAGCTGCAAGGCGAGGCCCTGCAAGCGCTCGGCGCGTGCCTCCGGCGCGAGAGGCTCCTCGCCAAGGAGGTCGCGGCGCTGTCGAAGCGCCTCGGCGACGCCGATTTCTCGCGCATCGTGCGTCCCGCGCTCGACCTCCTCGAGGGTCATCACTTCGGCGCCGACGCACAGCGCTTTCTCTTGCAGCTCCGGGAGAGCCCGCACGTCGCGGTGCGTGCCTTCGCGCTCGCGAAGCTCGGCGAGAGCGACGCGCCGGGTGCGGTGCGCGCGCTCTTGGGCAGCCTCGACGATGCCGACGCCGTGCGACGCTCCGCCGCCGGCTCGCTGCGGAAAATCCCGGAGGCGCGCCAGGCCTTGATGAAAGCCTTCATCGCGGCGACCGATGCGAGCACGGCATTCACCATGGCCGAGACGCTCGCGACCTACGGCGTCGCCTGGAGGCCGCCGGTCCTGGAGCAGCTCTGGCGCCGCTACGTCGACGCCTACGAGCAGGAGGACCGCATCCACGGCGCGTACTTCCAGTTCTTGCGCGGCGCCGCACCGGCCTTCCTCGCCGAGTCGCTCCGCAAACGCAGCGTCGCGCTCCTGAAGGCCGACCGGGCGCGCGACGCCTCCCGTCTGCGCCAGCTCATCCGCGACCTTCCCGACGCGACGCCCGAGGACGGCTACCAGCTCGCGTTCGCGCTCCTGAAAAGTCGGCGCCGCGGGCTCCAGGCTCCGTTCCGCCGTCCCGATCCGGCCTTGGATCTACTGGTCGGCTTGGACGCGGCGACGTTCCCGGTTGCCACCCGGCTCAAGCGCGAGCGCGCGCTCGACGCCGAGGAGCTCTACGCGATCGGCTTCGCGCTCACCGAGAGCACCGGCACCGGGCAACGCCTGGGCGAGGAGCTGCTCGAGCATCTCGCGAAACGCTTGCCGCGCACCAAGGTCGGCAAGAGCGCCCGCAACAAGCTCCGCCTCGGCGCCTGACGACGTCGCCCGGAGGCGCGGGCGCAACGACGCGGGCTCAGTCGCCGCCGAGCTCTGCCTCGAGCGCGTACTTCTCCTCGACGCCGATGAGCGTGTTGAACGCCGCGAACGTCGTCATCGCGGCACGCGACGCGCGGGTGGTACCGTCGCGGCGCAGGTGCGCGTAGACGTCGCCGACGGCGTGCGTCGCCGCGAACAGCGCCGCGACCGGATAGACGATCAACCGAAACCCGAGCGCCGCGAGCTCGTCGGCCGTGAGGTCAGGCGTCACGCCGCCCTCGACCATGTTCGCGACCAGCGGCGGCGGCAGGCGGCGGCCGATCTCGCGCAGCTCGTCGACCGAGGCGGGCGCCTCGACGAAGAGCACGTCGGCACCCGCGTCGCGGTAGGCGAGCGCGCGCGCGATCGCGGCCTCGAGTCCCTCGGGCTGGCGCGCGTCGGTGCGGGCGACGATCACGCAGTCATGAGCGCCGCGCGCACGCATGGCGGCGCGGATGCGGCGCACGTGCTCGGCCGTCGCGACGACGCGCTTGCCGCGCATGTGGCCGCAGCGCTTCGGCCACTCTTGATCCTCGAGGAAGACGCCCGCGGCGCCGGCCGCGATCAGCTCGGAGACGGTGCGGACGACGTTCGAGACGCTGCCGTAGCCCGTGTCGGCGTCGACGATCACCGGAGAGCCGGCGACCCGACAGATGCGTGAAGCGACGGCGACGAGCTCGCTCTGCGTCAGCAAGCCGAAGTCGGGCTCGCCGAGCTGTGTGGCGCTCACCGCGAAGCCCGAGACGAACACCGCCTCGAACCCGGCGCGCGCCGCGAGCCGCGCCGAGAGCGCGTCGTAGACCCCGGGCATGACGATGGGCCGATCCTCCTGGAGTCGGGCCCGTAGTGCCGTCGCTGCGGATGGCTGCATCGTTCCTCCAAAAACGAAGGGCCCGGCCGCATGGCGGCCAGGCCCTCCATCATTCGCCGATCGCTCCGAACGCCGCCGGTCGATCCGGCACGGCGCTCACGCGGACGCGATCAGAACTGGTACGAGAAGCGGATCCCGGTCTCGGAACGACCGCGGTTCAGACCGCCGAGGCCCCACGGCTCGAAGTTCACCCGCCGGCGCGGATTGATGATGTAGCGCTGCGACAGGTTCACCGCGAAGTTAGGCGTGACGAACCAATCGACGCCCCAGATCGCCTCTTGGCTGTAGTCGTTGATTGGATCGAGCAGGTAGACCATCGCCGGCGCGACACTGCCGCCCCGGTAGAAGCCGAGGACGGCGAGGCTGAAGAGCGCCTCCCAGCGGTGGATGTCGTCGCGATAGGCGACCGGCGGATTCTGGTTGAGCGGCCGGGTGACGGTCGGGTTGTCGAGGATGCCGATCGTGCTCTTCGACTTCTCTACCATGTACGTCCAGAAGAACTGGCCGGTGACGAAGAAGGTGGTCTTCTTGTTGAGCGAGCGGATCCAGGTCGGACGGTCGAACGCGAACAGACCCGACCACACGTCCTGGTTGCGGATGCCGGCGAGGAACGGCGCGAAGGTGGTCTCGCGCACGCACCGTCCCTGTTTCGCGATCGCGCTTGGGCTGTGGCCGCAGGAGAGGAACGGCAGGCCGAAGTCGAAGGCTTGCTCCATGCGGAACACGGCCTGCGTCCTTTCGTCGGCATAGTTGCCGGCGAGGCCGATCGTGTGGATGTACGGCGCGTAGTACTCGACGGGCAGCGTGCCCCTCGAGATCAGCTCCTGGGTGCGGACGTTGCCCGCGAGGGTCGGCTTGATGCCGCGGACGACGGCCGCCTCGCTGCTGGCGCCGCCGCTCGCGGTGAAGCGCTGGTAGAGGTAGCCGATCTGCAGCTGCAGGCCGGAGGGCAGGATCGGCGTGTCGGGACCGGTGACGCCGTTGAAGCGGATACCGAACTGGCTGTTCTCCAACGGGTTCCGGCTGTAGTCGCCCTGACGGCCGAAGCTCGTGCCGTTCATGAGGCGCTCGACGCGGAAGGGCCGGAAGAAGGCACCGCTACGAGGGTTGGTGAGCGGGTTGGCAATCTGCGCGCCCCACGGAGCGGGCAGGAACGTGAGCTTGTTCGGGTACCAATCACCGGGGTTCCAGTACGCCTCGGCGAAGACGTTGCTCCACGAGCCGACGCTGCTGAAGTCGTAAAGTCCCTTGATCATCCAGAACGGAATGCGGAGGTCGTCGAAGCCGAAGGCCGGCGGCGGCAGCTCCTGCTGGAAGTGCCAGGACAGGTCGAGGCTGTTGGCGCGGTCGAGCAGGCGGAAGCCGTCCGACTCGCCCCAGATGATCTGCTGGCGTCCGGCGCGCAGGCTGAAGTCGCCCTTGAACTTGATGTCGACGTACGCCTCGCGCAGCACGTTCTCGAACTTGAGCGCGTCGCGGGCGCCGCGCGAGAAGTCGTTGATGTCGTCGAAGCGCTTGTCGGTCTTCTCGCCGGTGAACTCGCGATGCGTCCGCATGCCCGGCGTGGTGTCGTAGACGCTGTCGTAGACGCCGCGCCACAGCAGAAAGAGATGGGACTCCTGGACCCAGTCCGACAGGTCGAAGCGATCCATCAACTTGCCGTCCCGGCCCAACCACTGCCAATCGACGCGGATACGCGCCGTGTTGCGTTGCTGGATGAACTGGTACTTCGAGACGTCGGGGTGCCGGACGAGCTCCTGGCTTTGCAGATTCCCCGACAGCTCGAGCGGGCCGAACTTTTGGGTGGCGAGGGCGCTGCTGCTGGTGGTGGCGAGGACGGTGACGCCAGCGAGCATCGCGAGCGCGCGCCGCTTGGTCCGCTTCAACATGGTCTCTCCTCCCGCACGTGGGCTCGTGCGCGTTGTACCGCAGGTGAAACGCGTCCGTGTCTCGTGAGTGCGCGCGGAGAACCCCCGACCCGCACCGGAAGCGCTTTACTCCAGGTTCGCGTTCAGAGGCAAACGCGCGCGCATGTCCGCCGGACCGGGAAGGAGGGACGGCCGACGGTGACGGACGCCGCGCGTACGCGGCGGCGGGGCGTCAGGCGGAGAGCGCGTGCACGCCGGCGGAACGGGGACGTGATGGCGCGGAGAGCACCCGTCCGCTCTCGTGCAGCGGGAAGGAGAGCGTGAAGCACGATCCTTCGCCGATGCGGCTTTCGAGCGCGATCGTCCCGCCGAGGAGCGCCGTCAGGCGGCGCACGATGTAGAGGCCGAGCCCGACGCCGTCGTGCAAGCGGCGGTCGCTGCCGTCGACCTGACGGAACATGTCGAAGATGATCGCCTGGCTCTCGGCGCTGATGCCGATGCCGGTGTCGGTGACCGAGATGGCGAGCGCGGCACCGCCGTCGGCACTGCGGGCATGCACGTGCACCGAGCCCTGGTCGGTGAACTTGAGCGCGTTGTGGACGAGGTTCCGCACCACCATCTTGAGCTTCGGGTAGTCGCTGTGCAGCGGTGCGAGGTCGTCGTCGTGGGTGAAGCCGAGCTGCACGCCGGGCTTGACCCAGCTGTGGGGAATCTGCGTCGAGAGCTCGGCGAGCATGCCGCCGACGTCGACGCTGGCGAACGTCATCGGAAACGCGCCCGACTCCATGCGGCTCACGTCGAGGGTCGCCTGGATCAGCTCGAGGAGCTGGCGCGACGACTCGAGCACCTTGCCGCAGATCTCCTGCTGGCGCTCGACCATCGGACCGAACTCGCCTTCACGCAACAGCTCGCTGTAGCCGATGATGGCGTTCAGCGGCGTGCGCAGCTCGTGCGACATGGTGCTGATGAACTCGGACTTGAGGCTGTTCGCCGCGCGCAGGTTCTGCACCAGACGGCCGTTCTCGAGCGCCAGCGCGGTTTGGTACGCCATGCCGGCGAGCAGGCGGCGGGTCTTGGCCGCGAACGGCCGGGCCTGCTCGTGCGAGCCGATCACCAGCGCGCCGACGGTCTCGTTGCGAAGCGACAGCGGGACCACCAGGATCGACCGCACCGCCCAGCGCGCGATCCACGGCGCAGCGATCAGGTGCTGGTTGTGGCCTTCGTAGCTCTCGACGTACCCGCGGCGCATGGCCTCGGCCAGGATCGGGAAGTGCGTCACGGGCAGCTCGAGCTGGCGCGCCTCCTCGAGGTAGTGCGGGTGCCGCACGTCGCTGCCGCCGGCGATGCGGAAGGTCTGGTTCTGGCCGTCATAGACCATCACGTTCATGAAGTCGCAGCCGAGGAGCCGGCACGCGAGCGCGCTCAGACGGTCGAGACGGTCCTCGGCGTCGAGGTTGGCGTCGAGGAACTCGGAGATCTGCAACAAGGCCGACGAGATCTCGCCTTCCTCGCGCTGGCGCGTGTGCAGGGTCGCGTTCTCGATCGCGACCGCCGCCTGGTTCGCGATCCCGACCACGAGCTCGCGCTGGAAGATGGCGAGCGGGCCGGTATCGGTGCGGTAGCCGGTCGCGAAGATCCCGACCGTGCGGTTGCCGTACCGCATCGAGGTGAAGAGACCCGAGGCGATCTTCCAGCCCTGCAAGGCGCGCGCGCCCGGGCCGGTGCTGGCATCGGCGATCTCGAGCACGCCCTCGGCGGCGACGAGCGCGCCGAAGTCCCAGAACCCGCTGCTGACGGCCGAGTCGGCGGCGCCGCCGAGGCCGCGGCTCGCGAGCAGGCGGTAGCCGACGGGACTGTTCGGGTCGACGAGGATGGTCGCGCACCAGTCGGTCTTCAAGCGCTCGATCGCCACCGTGTGGAGCCGGTCGATGACGACGCCGAGGTCGAGCGAGGTCGAGAGCGCGCGGCTCACCTCCAGGAGACCGAGCGCGGTCTCCGCGGTCTGGGTGAGCTTGGCGTTGGACTCGGCGAGGCGCTCGCCGGTCGCGGCGAGATGACGGTTCTTGGCGCGCAGGTTGCGCTTGTAGAAGAAGCTCTGGTTGGCGACCAGGCAGAAGATGAAGACCGGGGCGACGAAGTAGCCCCACAAGGTCGGCTGCAGCAACGATTCGGACGAGCTGATCGCGAGCAGCGCGCCGTAGCAGAGCGTGCTGAACACGGTCATGACGATGCCGCAGGTGCCGGAGACCATCGTCGCCGGCACGATGATCATCAAGTAGAAGCACCCGAAGAGCACGCGGCTCGGACCGCTCGCGAGGAGGCCGGCCGTGATCGCGAGCGCGTCGACGGCGAGCTGCACGTAGACGAGCCCGCGCAGATCGCAGCCGCGCTTGAGCTGCCGCTCGTAGAGCACGCTCATCGCGCCGACCGAGAGGCCGACGAGGGTGAGCGCGAGCCACGGCAGGTCGATGCCGCCGGCCAGACGCATCAACGGCACGGCGATGCTCACCGCCGCCGCCGTGCGCAAGCGGGTCACCGAAAGCCAGTGATTGATCGCGGCGAGGTCGGACCGCTCGAGCGCATCGACGGCCGCCGTCTCGGCGACGGGCCCCGGAGCATTGCGGGTCCTGTGGAACACCTGCAGCACCGGCCCGGAGTGAGCAAGGCGCATGCCACGGACGGCGTTATCCGTCCGCCGCCGCTCGCAAAAACGGGCTCGGAAATGTTGCGGAAAAGGAACCCGTTACGCCGTCGTCGCGCCGGGTCGCGTCCGTTCGTCGCCGCCCGTTACGACAGTGACGGCGCGCTCGAGGGCTGTCGCGAGGTTACGACGGGACGGAGTCCAGGACGCACGCGCCGCGGTCGGCGCGTTTGCCGTGCGGAATTACGCGCAGTCCTGTGCGCAGCGCTCAGCGCCGGCCGCGCGCGTCGAGACGCGCGCGCAGATCGCGCAGCTCGCGATCGAGCGCACGGTGGCGACGTCCGAGCCGCACCAAGAAGAGCGCGAGGAGGAGCCAGAAGGCGCCGTAGGCGCTGAACAGGAACCAGAACCGATCCGGCATGCTCATCAGCTCGCCTCCGCTTCCATCGATTGCATCTCGAGCGCGTGGAGCTCCTCGCGCAGGCGGAGCTCCTCGTAGCGCAGCCACAGCAGCCACGAGAACAATAGAATAAACGCGGCGAGCGCCACCAACAGCGTCGTCACCATGCGCGGGTCTTGCAGTCCGCCCTGCCCGGCCGGCGCCGAGATCACCGAGGGATGCATGCCGCGCCAGAGCCGTACCGAGATCATGATGAGCGGAATGTCGAGCACGCCGACCACGGCGAGCACCGCGGCGTAGCGCGCGATCTGCGGGTCGTCGCGGCCGGCGGCGCGCAGGATCAGGTAGACGGCGAAGATCGTCCACAGGATCACCGTCATCGTGAGGCGCGGATCCCACGTCCACCACGTGCCCCAAATCGGCCGCGCCCAGATCGGGCCGGTGACGAGCACCATGGTGCAGAACAGCAGGCCGACCTCGACGGCGGCGTGCGCCAAGCGATCGTGCTCGACGCGGCCGCGCCAGAGGAAGAGCGCGCTCGCGCCGGCGGCGACGAAGAAGCCGAGGAACGCCGACCAGGCGCAGTTCACGTGGAAGTAGAAGATGCGTTGGACGGGACCCTGCATGCGCTCGTTCGGCACGTAGAGGAACACGCACGCGAGCGCCGTCAGCATCGCCACCGTCGCGGCGATCGGCAGGAGGTGGTCGGCGGCCCAGGCGAGGCGCGAGCGCACCGTCATCGTGGCGCTCATTCTTGCACCAGCCGCTCGAAAAGCATCCAGCCGCTCACGGTGAAGATGACGTCGAAGGTCGCGAGGACACGGAGCCACACCGCGGCGCTCTCGGCGCCGCCGCCCGCGAGGACGACGCGGCTCGCCTCGACGGCGCAGATCACCAGCGGCACCAGCAGCGGCAGGACGAGGAGCGGCAGCAGCAGCTCGCGCGCCCGCAGCCGGACCGAGATCGCGGCGAAGAGCGTCGCGAGCGCCGAGAAGCCGATCAGTCCCAGCAGGTTCACGAGCAGGAACGCCAAGGGCGCGCGCGGCGGAGCGACGCCCAGCAAGAGTCCGAGCAAGACGACCAGGACGAGCTGCGCCAGGGCGAGGACGATCAGGTTGCCGAGCATCTTGGCGAGGAAGATCGCACCGCGATCGAGCGGGCTCAACAGGAGACCGTACCAGCCGCCGCTCTCGCGCTCGATCAGAAAGGCACGCTGGACCGAGAGCAGCCCGGCAAAGATGAAGGTCACCCAGAGGAGCGCCGGCGCCGCGGCCGCCGCGCCCGCCGGCTCCATCGCGAAGGTGAAGACCAGGACGATCAAGAGCACCAAGACGACGAGCGCCGAGAGCGCTTCGCGCGTCCGCAGCTCGAGACGCAGGTCTTTGTGGAGGATCGTCCACATCTCAGGCCGCGACCGCTCCCGTGACGCGCCGGTAGACCGTCGCCATCATTGCGCGTGCGCCGGCGTCGGTCGGACCGTCCCACACCACGCGGCCGCGGTGGATGATCGCGGCGCGATCGGCGAGCGCGAGGCCGCGCTCGAAGTCGTGCGTCGCGACCACGAGCGTACGGCCGTCGCGACGCAGCTCGGCGAGGAGACTCGTCAGCAGATCGGCGGCGGCCGGATCGAGGCCGCTCCACGGCTCGTCGAGCAACAAGAGATCCGGATCGTGGAGGAGCGCGCGCGCCAGCGCGACCCGTTGCTCCATCCCGCGCGAGAAGACGCGCACCGGCCGCGAGCCCGTATCGGCGAGGTCGACGCGCGCGAGCCAGCCGGTCGCCCGCTCCTCGGCATCGGCGAGACCGTAGAGCCGCGCGTAGAAGACCAGGTTTTCGTGCGCGCTCAGGTCCGGGTAGAGAAAGCTCTGGTGCCCGAGCAGGCCGAGCCGCCGGCGCGCCGCCGCCGACGCGGGCTCGGCGCCGAAGAGGCGGAGCGTGCCGCGCGACGGCTCGTAGAGCGTCGCGCACAGGCGCAGCAACGTGGTCTTGCCGGCGCCGTTCGGGCCGAAGAGCGCGACCGTCTCGCCGCGGCCGACGCGCAGGCTCAGGTCGCGCAGCACGACCGTCCGCCCGAACGTCTTGCCGATCTCCTCGGCCTCGATCGCGAGCTCGGCTGCAGGCACCGGCCCCGCCATACGCGAATCAACGCAGCTGGTCGAGCGCGGCGAGCGCACGCAGCGCCCGCGCCTCGTACTTCTGCCGCAGGGTCGCGTAGTCCTCGGGCGAGAGCTTCCCCATCTGGAAGTCGAACTCCGCCTCCTTGATCGCCGCGTAGGCGAGATCTTTCTCCTTCTCGAGACGGTAGCGCTCGGGGTCGCCGTGCGGTGTCACCGCGGCGGCGACGGCGTCGCGCAGCAGCGGCGCGGCGAGCACGCAGGCGACGGCGCCGATCAGGCCGAGCCCCACGACGTAGACGAGGTCGCTCACGCGTCGTACCGCCGGAGCTCCGCCTCGAGCACGGCGCGTCGCGCCGCATCGGCCTCGTTCGGAGCCCGGGTCGGAGCGACGCTCACCGGCGCGGGCCGCCGCCAGCGCCGGCTGACGACGATGATCACCAGGGCCGCGATCAACACCGCGGCGAAGGGGGTCACCCAGGCAACGATGTTGAAGCCGGTCGTAGTCGGCGCGGAGAGGATCTTCTCGCCGTACTTGAGGCGGAAGTGGTCGAGCACCTGGGCGCCGGTCAGCCCTTGCTGCAGCTGGCCTGCAATCTCTTCCTTCAACGGGATGCCGGAGGGACAGTTCAGATGGTTGCAGGCGTGGACCGTGAGACCACAACCGCACTGACAGGTGAG
>JBGPIT010000018.1:0-27279 GCA_041485125.1 Binatia bacterium
CAGCTCGGTGCCAGCAAAGCGATCCGCCAATGGCCCGCCGCCGCGTTCACCGCGCTCGCGACGACGCTCGCGATCGCCGGCTGCCGCGTCCTCCTGGTCGGCGGCAACGGCGACCGGCCGCTCGCCGCCCCCGTCGGTGCGGCGGTCGGCGCCCGTGCGATCGACAGCTGCGGGCGCACCAGCGTCGCCGACCAGGCGGCGCTCCTCGCCCACGCCGACGTGCTGGTCTCCGGCGACACCGGCCCGATGCACATGGCGGTCGCCGTCGGCACGCCGGTCGTCGGGCTCTTCTTCGGGCCGGCATCGCCGTTCGACACCGGGCCGTACAGCGCCGACAACGTCGTGCTGCACGCCGCCGTGCCGTGCGCACCGTGCGATCACAACGTGCGCTGCCTCGATCCGTTCTGTCGCGACGAGCTCCGGCCCGACACGGTCGCCGCCCTGGTCGCCGCGCGCCTCACCGGCGACTGGGAGCGCATCGACGCGGTCGCGCGCGCGGCGGCGCCAGTGCGGGTCTACCGCACGACCTTCGACGGCGACGGCCGCTACACCTGCACCGAGCTCGGCGCGCCGCCGGCGCGCGCCGACGACGAGCTCCGCGCCGCCTACCGCGCGACCTTCCTCGCGGTCTTCGACGACGCCGCCGTCCCGCGCGCGCCGCGCGCGTCGGGCAGCGTCGACGTCGCGCCGTTCGCGGCGCTCGGCGCCGTCGCCAAGACCGGCGAGGCGCTCGCGGCGCGCCTGGCCGTCGAGGCCACCGGTGCCGCGCCGTCGCGCGCCGCGTGCGAGCGGCTCGGACGCGAGCTCGAGGTGTGCGACACGACGCTCCGCGAGCACGGCGGCACCCATCCGGAGACCGCCGTCCTCACCCAGCTCTTCACCTTCGGCAAGGAGAATCTCGAAGGCAACGACGTCGTCGCCCTGGCGCACGAGACGCGCGAGCTCTATCGCGCGCTGGCGCTGCAGGCGACGCTGATGACGGCGCTTCTCGGCGCCGGCGCGAGGGACCACGATGGCGATGCACGTGCGCATCAACGACCGTGAGATCGGGCCTCTGATTCCAGGCGACGCCACGATCGGCGAGATGATCGAGGCGATCCGCGTCCACGTCGATCCGAGCGAGATCGTGACCGCGGTGGAGATCGACGGAACCGGCTTCAGCGCCGGCGAGGACGAGCGCTACGTGCGGCGCTCCGCCGGCGCGGTGCGACGCCTGGTCATCGCCACCTCGCCCCCGGCCGCGTTCGCGCGCAGCAAGCGTCGCGAGGTCGCCGGCGCGCTCTTGGTGATCGCCGCCAAGGTCCGCCTCGTCGTCGAGCTCTTCGAGCGCGGCGACGCGCGCGGTGCCAACGCGCTGGTGGCGGCGCTCATGGAAGAGCTCCGCCTGGTGCTTCTGCTCGACCATCAGCTCACGAGCCTCGACGGGACGACGCTCACCGCCGCCGGCGCCGAGATCCGCGAGCTCGCGCCGCTGATGCTGGCGGCGCAGGAGCGTGGCAGCTGGCCCGAGCTCGTCGGCGTCTTCCAGCAACGGCTCATTCCGCTGCTGGCGTCGTGGAGCGTGGAGGAGGACCGCGCCGGTGAGTCGCCCGGCGCCTGAGCACACGGCCGCGGGCGGCGCCGGCGCGACGGGCATCGCGTCGCCGCGCACACCGGACCGTCGCGGCGGCGCCGACGTCGCCGCGCTCGCGCCCGCTGCGATCGTCACGCTCGAGAGCGGCGGCGTGACCGTGTACGCCGTCGTCCATCGCGCCGACGGGCGGCTCCTCCGGGTCGAGCTTCTCGCCTCCGGGCTGCCGGCGGCGCTCGCCGCCGGCAACGCGCTCACCGTCGACGCGCGGGTCGGCAGCGGCGCGATCCGCTGCCGCGCGACCGTCGCCGCCGCCGGCGCCTTTCCGCTCGTCGAGCTCGCGATCGAGGACGTCGTCGCGCGCGCCGCCGAGCCGCCGGGTCCGCAGATCGCGCTGGCGTTTCCGGCGCGCTACGAGGTCATTCCGGCGCAGCCGGGGACGATCGCGGCACGGGTCCGCGCCCGTCTCGACGGCCGCGACGACGCGGGCAGGGGAGCCGGCGAGCCTGCCGAGGTCGCGCTCCTCGCGCTCGCGAAGATGATGACCCGCCTCGATGCGCGCTTCGATCGCGTGCTCGGGCGCGGTGCCGCCGTCCGGCGCCGCGAGCCGGCGGCCGCAACCGGCACCGACGAGCCGCACGAGGTCCTGGTCTTCTCGCTCGCCAAGATGATGCTCACCCGGCTCGACGAGAAATTCGACCGTCTGCTCGCGGCGATGCGCGATCCCGCGGTGTTGAGCCGGCCGCCCACCGAGATCGAGGACGGCGGCGGCATCGGCGCGCCGCCGCATCAGGTGCTGGTCCTCCATGCGCTCACCCGTCTCATGGAAAGCCTGAGCGAGAAGTTCGAGCGGGTGGTCGCGGTGATCGACGGGCACGGCGAGCCGTCACGTCTCGACGATGCCTGGGCGCTCGCGATCGGTGAGGCCGGCGTGATGCTCGGCATGGCAACACCGGTCACGGCCGGCGCGGTCGTCGACCTCGAGCTCCGCCTGCCGTTCTTCCCGGCGCTGCCGCTCCTCGTGTTCGGCCGGGTCGACGCCGTCACCGATCACGGCGCGGACCTTCCCGAGCGTCGCTATCAGGCCGCGGTCACGTTCGTCGCGCTGCCCGAAGCCGATCGCGAGCTGATCGTGCAGCTGATGATGCGGAAGCAACGCGAGCAGCTCCGCGCCCGCCACGATCACGCCGGGTCCGCCTGACGGCGGTGCGGTCCGACGGCGTCGTCAAGCCAGCGTTCTGACCCGCGCGCGGCCAAAGCGCTGGCGCAGTCGCTTCGCGCACGGCGCGCACCACGACGAATCGAGGACGTGCGACGCGACGCTGGTGGCATGCACGTTGCTCGACGCGGCAACAATTGCCGGCCGTACGACGGCGCGGAACGATGCGACGACTTCTCTCGATCCTGCTTGCCCTTTCGATCGCCGGCGCGTCACGCGCCGACGCCGCACCGCTGTTCGCCTCGCCGCCGCACTTCCTGACGCTCGGCGATCACGAGCAGATCGTTTTCTTCCTGAACGAGCCGGTGCCGGGTGCGCTCGCGGCGCGCGCCGGTGAGACCAACGTCGACGTGCGCGTGCCGGGAAGCGTCGTCGATGCCCAGCTCGAAGGCGCGCGCTTCCACGGCGACGAGAGCGGGGGGAGCCAGCCCCGGGTGACGAGCCTCGTCATCACGGCGAGCGACAGCGGCGGCGCGACCATTCGGATCACGACCGAGCGTCCCGTCGGCGCCGTCGAGGCGCACGGCGCCGTCGATCCGCCGCGCCTGATCATCGACCTCACCGCGGGCCGCGCGGCCGCTGTCGCGACACCGCGACCCGGCGAGCACAGACGTCCGGTCGTTGCCGCCGCCATCGGCCGTCCGCCGACCGACAAGGCCGGGAGCGATGCGACGTCAGCGGCCCAGTCATCCGACAGCGAAGCCGACGTCGACGCCGAAGCCGGTGCGCCGCCATCCGCCGATTCGAAGGCCGGACCGGCGCCGACTGTCGGCGCGAAGAAGCGCGACGCGACGCCAGGCGACGCCGGCATGGACGAGCTCAGCGCGAGCATCAAGGCCGGCGAGGCGCGACTGCGAGCGATGGTCGCTGCGGGCGGCGACGGCAGTGCGGTCGCGCGGCGGGAGCCGGCAGGCGCCGCCCCACCTGCGACCGCGACGATACCGGCGCCGGGACCGACCGTGTCAGGACGCGCGAACGGCGCCGCGGCCGCGACGCGACCGAGATCGGCGGCGACCCCTGGCCCGATCGCGAGCGCGACGCCACGGCGCGGCGCCGGCGCGGCTGGCAGGGTCGAGCTGGGTAGCGCGGCACCGCCGCCGCCCGCCGAAGACGGCGGTCGTCCAAGCCTCGGCGACGTCGCGATCGGTCGTCTCGGCGCGGTCGCCGGCGCGGCGCGACCCGGCCGCGCTCCGGCGACGCGTTCGGCTGCGGCGACGAACGACACCGCGGTCGGCGACGATCGAATGCCGTGCGGTCTGGTGTGGACGAGCGGCGTCGCCTTCTGCGCCCCCGACCCGGCTGCCGTGCCGTACGCGACGCCGCGCGCGCTCAGCCGGCTGGCGAGCGCCCTCGGCGAGGCGCAAGACGACGACGACCTGCCGCCGGCGCTCGAGGACGCCACCGCGCCGGCGCTCTACCTCGGCGCCGACCGCGAGCTCGTGGCGCGCGCGCGATCGCGACGCCTGCTGCCCGCGATCGATGCCTATCGGCACGCGCTGCGGCGCTTTCCGGCCTTCGTCGATGCGCCGCGCGCCCGCCTCAACATCGCGCTCGCGTATCGTGCCGTCGGCTTTCGTCGCGAGCTCGTTGCGGCGGCGGCGGCGAGCGAGGCCGATCCCGGCGCGGCGCTCGCGCTCGCGACCGCCGGCGACGCCGCCCTCGACGATGACGACCTCGTCGCCGCGCGCGACTACTACGACCGCGCCGAGCGGGCCGGCGGCGCCGGCGCGTGTCTCGCCGCCCGCGGTCGCGCCGGCCTCGCGGTGAAAGCGAACGATGCCGCCGCGGTCACGCGTGCGGTGAGCCGTTTTCCCGAGCTCTGCCCACCCGCGCTCCTCGCCGACGCCGATACGCAGCGTCTGGTCGCGCGCGAACGGATCGCCGCCGGCGATGCCGCCGGCGCGCTCGTGATCCTCTCCCGCGTCCGCGGGCTGCTCGGCCGCAGCGGCGGCGCGCTCCTCATGGAGGACACCGCGGCTGCGACCGCGGTCGCCGGCGACGAGACCACCGCGCGCCACCTCTACGAGCAGGTCGCGACCGGGCTGATCGGCGCCGCCGCCGCGGGGCGGGCGACGATGGCGCTCGCGCGCATGGACGCGGCGCACGGCAACGTCGCAGCGGCGCTGCAACGCTTGGACGCGCTCGGCACCACGGAAGCGGCCGCCGAGCGCACGACGCTCGCCCGGACCGCGATCGCGCGCGCGCTCGATCGCGGCAGCGCCGCCGACGCGATCGCGCTCGTCCACGAGCAACGCCTCGATCCGTCGTCGCTGCCGGCCGCCGACCAGATCCGTCTAGCCGCCGCGTACCGCGAGGTCGGATTGCCGGGCGAGGGCGAGCGGCTGCTCGGCCGGCTGCGCGAGACGCTCGGCGCCGACGCGCCGGACGAGCTCTGGAACGAGCGTGGTCGCTGCGCGCTCGCGCGTGACGACGCTCCGCGTGCGCTCGCGATCGGCGACGAGTGGCTGCGCCTGCACGGACGCGGCGACAGCGCCGCGGCGCAGGCGCTCCGCGCCCGCGCGCTCGCGTCGCTGGGCGAGGCGACGGCGGCGCGCGCCGCGCTGACGGCGGCGGTCGGGGCGCTCGAGCCCGCGACGGCGCGCGCGCTCCACATCGACGTCGCCGGCCGCCTGCGGCCGCACGACCCGGCGGCGGCGCGGGATGTGCTGCAAGACGCGCTCGCCGCACGTGGCGCGACACCCGCGAACCCTGCAGAGACTGCTGCGACCTTGCGCGCGCTCGCCGAGGCGGCCGAGGCCGCCGGCGACGACGCGGCGGCGATCGCGGCGTTGACGCGTCTGTCCCAAGAGTTCGCCGCCGATCCGAGCGCCGCCGGTGCCGGCTACCGTCTGGCGCGGCTGCGCGCCGGCAGCGAAGGCGGGGCAGGCGCGAAGCAGGCGTACCAGGGCACGGCGGCGGCCGACGCGCTCGAGAAGCGCGTCGTCGCCGCGGCGCAAGCCTACGAGACGATCGTCACGCCGTTCGAGCGTCCGCTGCCGGAGCCGCCAGCTGCGAGCGGCGCCGCCGCGGCGTCACCGCGAGGAGGACCATGAGCATCGAAGCCGCGACGCACGCCCAGGTCGCCGAGCTACAGTCGGCGTTTCGCATCTTCACCGACGCGACCGCGACGCTCGAGCGCCAGTACCAGCTGCTCGAGCAGCGCGCCCGCGCCCTCGGCACCGAGCTCGAGGAGAAGAAGCGCGCGCTCAGCGCCAGCATCGAGCGCCAGCGCTGTCTCGAGTCGCAGGCGCTCAAGCAGAGCCGCCTCGCCGCGATGGGCGAGATGGCCGCGACGCTCGCCCACGAGGTGCGGAACCCGCTCGGCGCGATGGAGCTCTGCACCAAGCTCCTCGCCGACGAGATCGCCGATCGCCCGGCGGCGCGGCGGCTCGCCGACCAGGTCGCGGCGGGGATCGCCGACCTCAATCACCTGGTGACGAACATTCTCGACTACACGCGGCTGCCCGAGCCGCGTCGCGCCGCGATCGCGGTCGACGCGGCGATCGACGAGGCGTTGCTGCTCGCCGCGCCGGCGCTCGGCGGCATGGGCGTCGAGCGCCGCTCGCCGCGCCCGATCGTCTGCCCACTCGACCGCGGCCTGCTGACGCAGGCGCTGCTCAATCTGTTCCGCAATGCCGCCGAGGCGACCGGCGGGACCGGCATGATGACGGTCGCGATCGAGCCGGCCGAGCGCTGGGTCCGGATCGTCGTCGCCGACGATGGGCCGGGGATCGCGGCCGGCAGCGCCGAGGCGATCTTCGCCCCGTTCTTCACCACGAAAGAGCGCGGGACCGGTCTCGGCCTGGCGGTGGCGCGTGCCGCCGTCGCGGCGCACGGCGGCACGCTCGCGCTCCGGCCGAGCGACCGTGGCGCGATCTTCGTCGTGACGCTGCCGCTCGGCGCAATGGAGGGATGAGAGGGATGGACCGAATCTTGGTGGTGGACGACGAGAGCGGCATGCGGATCGCGCTCACCGAGGTGCTCGAGCGCAGCGGCTTCGCGGTGACGGCGGTCGAGACCGGCGCCGCCGCCCTGAGCGCGCTCGAGCGCGACGGCTACGCGCTGGTGATCTCCGACATGCGCATGCCCGTCATGACGGGAGCCGAGCTCCTCGACGCGGCGCACGCGCGCTGGCCGCGCCTGCCGATCGTGATGATGACGGCCTACGGCACCGTCGAGGACGCGGTCGCGGCGATGAAGACGGGCGCGCGGGATTTCTTGACCAAGCCGTTCTCGCCGCAGGACCTCCTGCACCTCGTCCGGGCGATCCTCCACGACGGCGCCGGCGCGACCGACGTCGCAACGGCGCCGGACGCCGCGACGATCGCGGCCGCGGTCGAGTCGCCGCCCGGGGACACCAGCGCGCCGATCACCTTCCGCGGCTCGGTCCTCGACGGCGTCGCGCGCGCGCTCACCCCGCGCATCGACGCGGCCTCACGCGTCGTGCGCGAGGCCGCCCAGAACGGACGCGTCGAGCGGCCGATCGTGACGCGCTCACCGGCCCTGCTGCGGGTCCTCGCCGTCGCCGAGGGCGTCGCCGCGAGCCGCGCGCCGGTCCTCATCCAGGGCGAGAGCGGAACCGGGAAGGAGCTCCTGGCACGCTACGTCCACGCGGTCGGACCGCGCCGCCAGCAGCCGTTCGTCGCCGTCAACTGCGCGGCGCTGCCGCGCGAGCTCCTCGAGAGCGAGCTCTTCGGCCACGAGCGCGGCTCGTTCACGGGCGCCTTCGCGCGGAAGCTCGGCAAGTTCGAGCTCGCGAGCGGCGGGACCATCTTGCTCGACGAGATCAGCGAGATGGAGCCGCTGCTGCAAGCGAAGCTGCTGCGCGTGCTGCAAGAGCACGAGGTCGACCGCGTCGGCGGCACGCGTCCGATCCCGATCGACGCGCGCGTGATCGCAACCACCAACCGGCCGCTGCGGACGCTCGTCGCCGCCGGCGCCTTTCGTCGCGACCTCTACTACCGGCTGCACGTCGTGCCGCTCACGGTGCCGCCGCTGCGCGAGCGGCGCGAGGACGTCGATCTCCTCGTCGAGCACTTCGCCGCCCGCTTCGGCGGCGGACGGCCCGTCGTGATCGAGCCCGCGGCGCGCGCGTACCTGCATCGCCAGCCGTGGCCCGGGAACGTCCGCGAGCTCGAGCACGCGATCGAGCGTGCGCTCCTCCTCGCGGGGAGCAACACGGTCACGCTTGCCGACCTCCAGCTCGAGGAGGAGCCTCTCGACACCGACGCGCTCACGCCCACCGCCGGCCTCGCCCGCGACGAAGACACGGCCGAGGCCGCCGCGCTCGCCGGCGTCACGGTGCACGAGATGGAGCGCCGGCTCATCTTCGAGACGCTCCAGCGCACCAACAACAACCGCACCCACGCGGCGCGCATGCTCGGCATCAGTGTCCGCACCTTGCGCAACAAGCTCCACGAGTACCGCGTCGCGACCAACGTGGTGCAGTGAGGCCGCCTGTGCGGCGCGATCCGGCCAGAGAAGTGACGCGGCAAAAGCTGCCGGTCACTGCTCTGACGCGTCATCGCAATGCCGACGGCCGTTCGGATCGAGGAACGGCCCGTAGTTACTGCACGGGATCACGGCGCGCGGTGCCGTGCGCGTCTGCACCGCTGGAACGTACCTTGCTCAACGCTGCGCCACGGAGTGAACGACCCATGCGGATCTTCGGACCAGTCGTCGACGGCCTGCGGACGGCGATCGATCTCTACGCCGCCCGCCATCGCGTGATCACCGAGAACCTCGCCAACGTCGAGACGCCGGGCTACCGCGCCCGCGACCTCGACTTCCGCGCCGCGCTCGCGCGCGCCTTCGCGCCGCCCGCGCCCGAGCCCGCCGCAGGCGGCGAGCGCATCGCCATCGCCGAGCTCGGCGGCGACGAGCCGCCGCAGGTGATCGTCGACCGCTCGACGCCGGTCAAGGTCGACGGCAACTCCGTCGACGTCGACACCGAGATGGCGCGGCTCTCGGAGAACACGCTCCGCATCACGGCGCTGTCGCGCATGCTGGCGCGCCAGTACGCGGTCTTGAAGAGCGCGATCGACGGAAGCCGGCCCTCCTGATGGACACCGCGACGATCTTCGCGATCAGCGCCAGCGGGCTGCGCGCCCAGCGCCTGCGCCTCGACGTGATCGCGGCGAACCTGGCGAACGCGCAGAGCACGCGCACACCCGAGGGCGGCCCGTACCGCCGCCGCGACGTCGTGCTGGAGGCCGTCCCGCGCGGCGAGAGCTTCGACGACCTGCTCGCGCCGGGGGCCGGTCCCACCTCGGCGGTGCAGGTCTCACGCATCGTCGACGACACCAAGCCGCCGCGGCTCGTCTACGATCCCGGCCACCCCGACGCCGACGCGCAGGGCTTCGTCGCGATGCCGAACATCAACGTGGTCTCCGAGATGGTCGACATGATGGCGGCGAGCCGCGCCTACGAGGCGAACGTCGCGGCCTTGAACGCGACCAAGCGCGTCCTCGAGGCCGCGCTCGAGATCGGAAGGGCGTGAGCATGCAGATCAAGGACATCGCCCAGCTGCCCGAGATGGCGGGCCTCCGCCGTCCCGAGGCGGCGCCGGCGCCGCGCGCCGGCGCCTCGTCTGCCGCCGGCGGCGACTCCTTCGCCGCCGTCCTCGGCGACTCGCTCGCCGAGGTGAACCGCTTGCAGCAGCAGGCCGACGCCTCGATCACCGCGCTCGCCACCACCGACAAGGCGAGCCTCCACGACACCATGATCGCCATGGAGCAGGCCGACGTGTCGTTCCGCCTGATGATGCAGGTGCGGAACAAGATCGTCGAAGCCTACCAAGAGATCATGCGCATGCAGGTCTGAGCGGCGTCTGAGCGATGGATCGTCTCCGCATTCTCGTCACCCAGCTCCGCACCGTGCTCTTGGCGCTGCCGCCGGCGCGACGGGCGTCGTTCGCGGCGCTCATCGGCGCCGTCCTCGCCGGCACGATCGGCCTCGCCTATTGGGTGGAGCGCCCGCAGTACCGGGTGCTGTTCGCGAACCTGGGCACGAACGATGCCGGCGCGATCGTCGAATATCTGAAGACCGAGAAGGTGCCGTTTCGCGTCGGCGAGGGCGGCAACAGCGTCGAGGTGCCGGCCGCACAGGTCTACGAGACCCGCCTCGCACTCGCCGGGCACGGCATCCCGCAGGGCGGCGGCGTCGGCTTCGAGATCTTCGACAAGCAGACCCTCGGCATGACCGACTTCGTGCAGCGCCTGAACTACCAGCGCGCTCTGCAAGGCGAGCTGGCGCGCACGATCTCCGAGCTCGCCGCGGTCGAGTCGGCGCGGGTGCATCTCGCGCTTCCCGAGCGCTCGCTCTTCGTCGCCGAGGAGCGCCGGCCGTCGGCATCGGTCGTCGTCAAGCTCCGGCCCGGGCGCGTGCTGGCGCCGGACCAGATCGCCGGCGTGGTGAACCTGGTGGCGGCCAGCGTCGAAGGCTTGAAGCCCGCCGACGTGACCGTCGTCGACATCAACGGGCAAGTGCTGACGCAGCCGATGGAAGAGGCGAGCCGCCGGCCGGCCGGCGAGGCAATGCTCGGCTTCCAGCGCGACATCGAGCACGGCTACACCGAGCGCATCGAGAGCATGCTCGAGCGCACGCTCGGCCCCAGCCACGCGATCGCGCGGGTCACCGTCGCGCTCGAGCTCGCGCAGAGCGAGAAGACCGAGGAGAGCTTCGATCCCGACCGGGTGGCGGTCAAGAACGAGAAGCGCACCCGCGAGACCAACGCCACCGGTCAGGGGGCGGGGGTCGCGAGCGTCAGCTCGACGCTGACGAACGACCCGCAGCCCGCCACGCCCGAGGACCGCGGCCCGAAGTCGGAGCGCGAGGACTCGGTGTTGAGCTACGAGATCAGCAAGACGACCAGCCGCCGCGTCGAGGCGGTGGGCGGCATTCGCAAGCTCTCGGTCGCGGTGATGATCGACGGCACCTGGCAGGGCGAGGGCACGGCGCGGACCTTCGTGCCGCGGCCGTCGGAGGAGATCGATCGCTACCGCGAGATCATCAAGCGCGCGGTCGGCTTCAACGAGGAGCGCGGCGACGAGATCGAGGTCGTGAGCGCGCCGTTCCAGGCGCCGGCGGCCGCCGAGGCGGCGCCGGCCGCGCCCGGGATTCTCGAGCGGGTCGCGACCTGGTCGGACGCGCTCTGGCGCGGCGCCGGCCTCCTCGTCGTGCTCATCGTCGCGCTCGCGGTGGTGCGGCCGTTCCTCCTCGCGGTCGCGAGCCGTGCGACCGTCGTCGCGGCGCGGCCGGTCGCGGTCGGCTCGGCGCCGGCGGCGCTCAGCGACGGCGGACGCGAGTCGAACGGTCTGATCGAGGCGGTGCGTCGCAATCCCGAGCAGACGGCGCAGGTGATCAAGGTCTGGCTCTCCGGCGACCAGTCGTGAGCCCGAGCACGGTGAGGGCGCGCTGAATGCCGGAGCGGATTCCTGGACTCTCGAAAGCGGCGATGCTTCTGGTCTCGCTCGGACCGGAGGTCGCGAGCGACGTGCTCCGCCACCTCGGCGAGACCGAGGTGCGCCAGCTCTCGCAGGCGCTGGCGCGCGTCAGCACCGTTCCCTCGGAGGCGTTGCAGGAGGTGACGGCCGAGCTCGCGCAGCATCTCGGCAGCGGCGTCAAGGGCGTCGCCGTCGACGGCCGCGAGTTCGCGCGCACCGTGGTCCGCAAGGCGCTCGACGATCCGCAGAGCGCAGCGGCGCCGCGACGCGACGAGATCCTCGCCGAGATCGAGCACCTCGCCGAAGGCGATCCCGGCGCGCTGACCCGCGCGCTGCAAGGCGTCCCCGCCGAGGGCCTGGCGCTTCTCCTGCAAGGCGAGCACCCCCAGATCGCAGCGCTGATCCTCGCCCACGTGGGCGCCGCGCAGGCAGGCGCCGTCATCAGCCACCTGCCGGAGGCCCTGCAATGCGACGTCGTGGAGCGCCTCGCCAAGCTCGAGGCGGTGCCGCCGGCGCTGGTCGCGGAGGTCGGCGCGATCGTGCGCGAGCAGGTGAAGGGCCTGCTGCGCGCGCCGGGCAGCGCGCTCGGCGGTCCGAAGGCCGTCGCCGCGCTCATGAACCACGCCGACAAGACGCTCGAGGCGCGCATCTTCGAGGAGATCGAGAAGCGCGATCCGGAGCTGGTGACGACGATCCGGAATCTGATGTTCACCTTCGAGGATTGCGGGCGGCTCGACAACCGCAGCCTGCAGACGCTCCTCAAGGAGGTGACGCGCGAAGATCTATTGTTGGCCTTGAAGACCGCGAGCCCCGGCCTCTCGGAGAAGGTCTTCGCCAACGTCTCGAGCCGGGCCGCGGAGATCCTGCGCGAGGACATGGCCTCCTCGGGGCCGGTCCGGCTGCGCGACGTCGAGGCGGCGCAGGGACGCATCATCCAGACGCTCCGCGACCTCGAGGGCGAAGGCAAGGTCGTGGTGGTGGGGAGCAGCAAAGACGATGTCCTCGTTTGATCCGATCCGCCGCGTCGAGCACACGGCGACGCCGTTCGCGCCGTTCCCGGCAACGGTCACCGACACCGCCCCCGGCGCGGTGAACGTCTTCCCGGCCTTCGACGCCGCGGCGCCGAGCGCGGCTCCCGTCGTCGGCGCGACGGGAGCCGACGCGCCCGACGCCGAGACGCAAGCGACCCAGGCGGCCTACGGAGCGGGATTCGCCGCCGGCCGCGCCGCCGCATTGCGAGAGGGCGTCGTCGGCGCGACCACGCTCGCCGACGCCGTCGAGGAGCTGGCACGGTTCCGCGCCGGTCTGCTCGAGCGCTACCAGCGCGAGCTGCTCGAGCTCGCGCTCGGGGTAGCCCGGAAGGTCGTGCAGCGCGAGCTCGCCGAGAACCCCGAGCATTGGCTCGGCATGCTGCGCGAGGCGGTCCACATGGCCCTCGACCGCGAGAGCATCCGCATCCGCGTCGGCGCCATCCTGCACCGCTTCCTGCTCGAGCATCTCCCCGAGCTGCGCGCCCGCCTCGACGACGTGAAGCAGCTCGAGCTCGTCGAGGACACCGCCCTCGGCGAGACCGGCTGCGTCGTCGAGAGCCGCTACGGCGATCTCGATCTCGGCATCGACAGCCAGATCGGCGCCATCCGCGCGACCTTGATGGGCGCGGAGTGAGCGAGCTCGACTTCCGTCGCGCCGTCCGTCAGCTCGACGCGGTGAAGACGGTCCGCGTGAGCGGGCGCGTCACCGACGTGATCGGCCTCGTCATCGAGGGCAACGGTCCCGGCCTGCCGATCGGCGGCGTGTGCTCGATCGAGCGCCGCGACGGCTCGGCCGCGACCGCGGCGGAGGTGGTCGGCTTCCGCAAGAACCGGGTGCTCTTGATGCCGCTCGGCGAGGTCGCCGGCATCGAGCCCGGGAACCGCATCGTGGTCACGCGCGATCGGCCCGCGGTCGGCGTCGGCACCGGGCTTCTCGGCCGCGTCCTCGACGGTCTCGGCGTGCCGCTCGACGGCGCCGGGGCGATCGCGATCGAGCGCGAGGTCTCGCTCTACGGCCCACCGATCAATCCGCTCGCGCGGGCGCCGATCCGCGAGCCGCTCGACTTGGGCATCCGCGCGCTGAACGCGCTCCTCACCTGCGGCCGCGGCCAACGGCTCGGCATCTTCGCCGGCTCCGGCGTCGGCAAGAGCGCCCTCCTCGGCATGATCGCGCGCGCCACCCGCGCCGAGGTGAACGTGATCGCGCTGGTCGGCGAGCGCGGCCGCGAGGTGCGCGAGTTCATCGAGCGCGACCTCGGACCGGCCGGCCTGGCGCGTTCGGTCGTGATCGCCGCGACCTCCGATCAGCCGCCGCTGGTGCGCATCCGCGGCGCCTTCCTCGCGACCGCGATCGCCGAGTACTTCCGCGACCGTGGCCTCGACGTGATGCTGATGATGGACTCGCTCACGCGTCTGGCGATGGCGCAGCGCGAGGTCGGGCTCTCGATCGGCGAGCCGCCGACGGCGCGCGGCTACACGCCGTCGGTCTTCGCGATGATGCCACGCCTGCTCGAGCGCGCCGGCGCGACCGGCAGCGGCAGCATCACCGGCCTCTACACCGTGCTCGTCGAGGGTGACGATCTGAACGAGCCGGTGACCGACTGCGCCCGCAGCCTGCTCGACGGGCACGTCGTCTTGTCGCGCGCGCTCGCGAACCAGGGGCACTACCCGGCGATCGACATTCTGAAAAGCATCTCGCGCTTGATGCGCGGCCTGGTGACACCCGAGCAGGCGGCGGCCGCCGATCGCGTGCGCGGCTGGCTCGCGACCCACGCCGATGCCGAGGACCTGATCACGATCGGCGCCTACGCGGCGGGCTCGAGCCCGCGCATCGACGAGGCGGTCGCGAAGATCGAGAGCGTGCGGGCGTTCCTGCGCCAACGCCTCGACGAGCGCGCGACGCTCGCCGACAGCCACGCCGCGCTCGCCAAGCTCCTCACCTGATCATGGCCGGCCGCTTCCGTCTCGAGCGCTTGCTGCACGTGCGCGAGCGCGTGCGCCAGCTGCGGCAGAACGAGGCCGCCGCGCTCGCCGCCGAGGTCCGCCGGCTCGAGCGCGCGCGCGAGGAGCTCGTCGCCGCGCGCGAGCAGCAGGGTCGCGACGAGGCGCGCGCGCTCGCCGGCGCGCCGCTCGCGGCCGACGACTTCGCGATCGGCCGGCGTTACGACCGCGGCCTCGCCGAGGACGCCGAGCGCTGCGTCGAGGAGCACGCCGCGACGAGCGCGGCGCTGGTGGCGAAGCGCGAGCAGGTGACCGGCGCCCGCCAAGAGGAGCGCAAGCTCGAGCGCATCCGCGACGCCCACGAGCGGCGCCGCGCCGAGGATGCCGCGCGCGCCGACGGGCGCGCCCTCGACGAGCACGCCATCCAGACCCATCGCCGCAAAGGAGAGTGACATGCGCCCGAGACTCGTAGCCCTCGCACCCCGCGTCACGCTCTTGCGCGCCGGACTCGGCGTGGTCGTGGTCGCGAAGATCGTTCTTCTCGGCCTGTGGTGCCAGAGCGCGCTCGCCGGTCCCGGCAGCCGCGCCGAGCGCGGCGGCGAGAAGGCCATGGTGCGGGTCGCGACCGCGGTGAAGCGCGACGGCAGCGACGCGCCCGACGCTCACGCGCCGGCCGCGAAACGCGACGGCGACGAGGCAGCGGACGGGCACGCGGCCACGGCGAAAGCCGACGGGACCGCGCCCGCCGACACGCGCGTCGCGAGCACCGGTCCAGCGGCGCAGCCCGGCCGCACGACGCCCGAGAAGACCGACGTGCGCGCGCTCCTCGACGCCGTCGCACGGCGCAACGCCGAGCTCGACGCCCGCGAACGGGCGCTCGCCATGCGCGAGGAGCGCTTGCAGGTCTTCGAGCACGACGTCACCGCCAAGGTCGCGAGCCTCGAGGAGATCGAGAAGCGCCTGCTGGCGCGCTCGAAAGAGGCGACCGCCGCGGTCGCCGCCGCGAGCGAGTCGCTCGCGAAGATCTACGGCGCCATGAAGCCGAGCGAGGCGGCGCCGATTCTCGAGCAGCTCGACCAGGCGACCGTCCTCCAGATCTTCGGGCGCATGAAAGAGAAGCAGATCGGCGAGATCCTTCCGCTCATGAGCCGCGACAAGGCGATCGTCCTCACCCGCTCGCTCGCCGACCGGCACTAGCCTCGACACGCGGCACGAATTGCCGCGTGCCGGCGTTCTTTGCCGGCACGAACGGCGCGCCGCGACGCATCCGACGCGCATCTCCGTGAAGCTGCGCCGGGTCCGCCACTGGCACCACGCTTGCTGCCCCGCCGACGCCGATGCGAGCAGTCGACATCACGACGGAGCCGACCACGCGGTCGGGAGCGCGGGGCGCGGAGCCGCCACCGATCGCTCCGCCGCACGAGGCGCCGGCGTTCTCACGGACGCTCGGGCGCGCGCTCTCGTCGGACGATCACCGTCCGCGGAACGACCAGCGCGCCGACCGGCCGCCACGCGACGACGGACCGCCGCGCCGCGCCGACGGCGGCGAAGCCCGCGCCGATGCCGGCCGTACTCAGGGACGCGCAGCGCAGCCCCACGCGCCGCGCGACGAGCGCGACCGCGCGGACCAGGCTTCGACGGCCGGCCGCGTACGAGCGGAGAAGCCAGCGGAGGAACACGCAGCGGCGCGGACTCACGAACACGTCGGACGCGGCACGCATGTGGACGGCGAACCGGCGCCCGACGATGGAAGAGGCACGCTTCGCGACCACGACGGGGATCGCGATGCGGGAGCCGCGGTGCTCGGCGCCACGGATGGCGCCGATGCCGCAAATCTCGCCGCCGCGACGGCCGCACAAAGCATCACGCCCGTCGCAGCTGCCGCGTGCGCGACAGCCGACGACGCGACGGACGCGAGCGCGACGGCAACCGGCGGCGCGGAGGGAGTAGGGACCGGCCAGGCCGCGCGCGACGCGATCGCGAACGGCGCCGGGCATCCCACGGGAACGATCGCGACACAGGAGACCGGCTCGAGCGTGAACGCCGCAACGGCGCCCGCGCCTCGAGACGTCGCGGCTGCAACGGTCGACGTCGCCACGGGAGCGACGACGTCGGCCGAGCCGCACCCCACGGCAGAGCCGGCACATGCTCCAGAGGACGCGAAGCCGGAGGCCCAAACGGCAGACGCGAACGCAGCGACCGCGAGCCGCGACAGTACTGCTCGAGAAGCCGCGCGGCCGGACGACACGGACGCCGCACGCACCGAGCCGCCTCCGAATGTGCGACACCTCGACCGGCCGGTGTCGGCAGGTCGCGCCGATCGTCCGCTCGCGAAGAGCGGCGACGAGCGCACGACGGACGGGCAGGGTAGCGGTCCACGGCCGTCGGTCGATTCCGCATCGCCGCACCGCACGGCGCGGGGAGACGCAGCAACCAGCGATTCCGGCACCGGCCACGCTCGCGACGAGGGTGGACGCGGCGCTGAACGCGGTCACGGCCGCGCCGGCGCGATCGACCTCGGCGCGACGCGCGAGGCCGCGGTCCGTCACGACGGCGGAGAGACGCCAACCGGCGCGACGCACGCGACCGAGAGCCGCGCCGCCGTCACGCGCGGCGCGCCGTCGATTGCACCGGCAGGAACCGCCGATCAGATCGTTCGACAAGAGGCACCGTCCGCCGACACCGCCGCGGCGCCGCCCGAGTCGACGACGGCGCCGAGCACGCCGCTCGACAGCGCGCTCGGCTCGCTCGACCGGCTCGGCGCCTCGACGTCGTCGACGCGCGACGCCGAGGTTGCGGCGGCCGCGACCCGCGCGAGCACCGGCAGCGGCGCGTGGGCCGATCACATCGCCGACTCGCTCCGCCTGACGACGCTTCGCGACGGCGCCGAGATGCGCGTCCGGCTCGATCCGCCGGGTCTCGGCCACATCGATCTGCGCATCAGCCTCCATTCCGACGGCGTCCACGCGACGATCGTCGCGGAGCACGCCACCACCCGCGCGCTCCTCACCGCGCAGCAGCACTTGCTGCACACCGCGCTCGAGCGCAACGACGTCCGTCTCGCCGGCTTCTCCGTCGACGTCGGCGCGAATCCGCAGGGCTTCACGCCGAGCCCCGACGCGCACGCCGGCGACGCGCCGCCGAACGCGTCGCAGCAGGGGGGGCGCGCCGGCAGCGAAGCCGAGGTGCCACAGCCGGCGGCGCATGCCGACGCCACGAGCGGACGCGTGAACGTGAGGGTCTGACGTGATCGATCCGAGCCTCGCCGCCTCCGCCGCGCTCAGCGCGGTCAATCTGCTCTCCTCCGCGACCGACTCGTCGCCGGCGACCACGCCGCCGAAGAAGGGCGACGACGTCGACCAGGCCGACTTCATGAAGCTCCTGGTCGCGCAGCTCGCGAACCAGGATCCCCTGAACCCGCTCGACAGCGCGAACTTCTCGGCGCAGCTGGCGCAGTTCTCGAGCCTCCAGCAGCTGACCCAGATCAACCAGCACCTCGCCGACCAGGCGAAGCCGACGGCTGGCGGTGCGTTCGACGCGGTCAGCTTTCTCGGCCGCGACGTGCAGGCCGCGAGCGACGACGTCACGGTCACCTCGGGCGTCGCGAGCGGCCTCGACTACCAGCTGCAGACGGCGGGAGTGGTGGAAGCGAAGGTCCTCGACGAGGGCGGCCGCGAGGTCGCCTCGCTCGTCCTCGGCACGCAAGCGGCCGGCGCGCACCACTTCGACCTCGCGAGCATCCCCGGCGCGCCGCACCTCGGCGACGGGCACTATCACGTGCAGCTCAGCACGCCGGCGGGCACCGGCACGAGCACGGCGATCGTGACGACGGTCACGGGCCGGGTGAGCGGCGTCGATCTCGCCGCCAGCCCTCCCGTCCTCCTCGTCGACGGACGGCGGGTCGCGCTCGCCGACGTGCGCGAGATCCACGAGCACACCGCGGCGGAATCCGCCGCTTAAAAGGAGACGTCATGGCCATTTTCGGAGCACTCTCGACGGCGCGCAGCGGCCTCATCGCGACCGGCGCTTCACTGAGCGTCATCGGCAACAACATCGCCAACGTGAACACCGTCGGCTTCAAAGGCAGCCGTACCGAGTTCGCCGATCTGCTCTCGGCGCAGGGCGGCGGCGGCAGCGCCGGCAAGATCGGCCTCGGCACCCGCATCGGGCGCGTCGGGACGCTCTTCACGCAAGGCAACATCGAGAATACCGGCCGTCCGACCGATCTCGCGATCGAGGGCAACGGCTTCTTCGTCGTCGGCAGCGGCGACGGCAATCTGTTCACCCGCGCCGGCAACTTCCGCCTCGATTCCAACGGACACCTGGTCACGTTCCAGGGCCTGCCGGTGCAGGGCTTCTCCCTGAACCAAGGCGATCAGGCGGTCGGCGCCCCGACCGACGTCGCCGTCACCGGCGCGAGCAGCCAGCCGATCCCGACCACGGAGGTCACCCTCAAGTCCAACCTGCGCTCCGACTCGGCGGTGCTCGCCGGCGGCTTCGACTCGACCAGCTTCGACACCGCCTTCTCGAGCTCGAACTTCACCACCTCGATCAGCACCTTCGACTCGCTCGGCGCGCGGCACACCATGACGCTCTTCTTCACCAAGACCGCGGACAATGCGTGGGACTACAACGTCGGCGTCGACGCCGGCGAGACCGGCGGGGCGGCCGGCGACCTGAACGTCCTCGGCGGCGGCTCGCTCACGTTCAACACCGACGGCTCGCTGAGCGCGACCGCGCCGGATCCCGCGACGGTCTCGGTGACGTTCAACGGCGCGGCGGCGCAGGACGTCGCGCTCAACTTCGGCACGCCGAACCCGACGGCTGAAACGGGGCTCGGCCTCGACGGCCTGACTCAGTTCGCCGGACCGTCGTCGGTCGGCTTCCAGACCCAGAACGGCGTCGGCGCCGGGCAGCTGCTGAACCTCGAGATCAGCGAGGCGGGCATCGTGACCGGCGTCTTCGACAACGGCCAGACGCGCAACCTGTTTCAATTGGCGCTGGCGAACTTCACCGCCCCCGACGGCCTGACCCCGCTCGGCAACGGCCTCTACCGCGAGTCGGTCGACTCCGGCGCGCCCGCGATCGGCGTGCCGCAGTCCGGCGGCCTCGGCAACGTCGTCTCCGGCGCCCTCGAGCTCTCGAACGTCGCCATCGCGCAGGAGTTCATCGACCTGATCTCGACGCAGCGGAGCTTCCAGGCCAACGCGCGCGTGATCACCTCGAGCGACGCGCTCTTGAACGACCTGATCAACATCGTGCGGTAGGCGAGCGGGCGCGGCGCCGGCGAATCAACTCGCCGGCGCACCGCGGAAGACAGATTCCTGACCGGCGCTCGGGGGCGATTGACGCCGCCGGCGCGCCGGCGCGCCCGGGCTCGATACGAACCGCGCGGGTACGTAGGTTTTTGTCCGCATCGCGCCGCCGTCTGGGTGCCGGCGGCGGCATACCCCTTGCTGTCCAGGGCCGACCGGAACCGGTCGGTTTTCCTGTCCCGCAAGGAGGAGCGCGATGCCCGAGGACGTCGAGAAGTCGCCGGCGGAAACAACGCCGGCCGACGCCAAGCCTGCCAAGACGTCACGGAAACGGCTCACGCTGGTCGCGAGCGCGCTGGTCCTCGTCTCCGGCGGCGCGGCGGCCGCCTGGTACTTGGGCGTGCTGCCGTTCGGCGCGCACCATGCGCGCCACGCACAAGCGACCGCCGCGATCGAGGAGGCCGAGGGCGACGCGGAAGACGCGCACGGCCACGGTGACGCTGAAGAGGGCGGCGAAGGCGCCCACGGCGCGAAAGGAAAGACCGGCAAAGGCGCCGGCGCGACCTTGCCGCTCGACACCTTCATTGCGAACCTCGCCGACGAGGGCGGCAAGCGGTACCTGAAAACCACGATGCAGGTCGAGTTCCTCGGCGACGGTATCCCGTCGGGGATCGACGCGCGCGTACCGCAGATCCGCGACCTGCTGCTCACGCTCCTCACCAGCAAGAGCTTCGAGGAGATCCGCACCGCCGAGGGCAAGCAGCAGCTGCGCGAGGAGATCATCGCGCGGCTCAACCAGACGCTCGATCGCGACGCCGTCAAAGCCGTCTACTTCACCGAGTTCATCGTCCAGTGAGCGAGACGCTCTCCCAGGACGAAGTCAACGCGCTCCTGCGCGGCCTCGCCGACGGCGAGGTGCCCGCCGACGCCGCGGCCGGCGCCGGCGGCGACGTGCGCCGCTACGACCTGATCGGCGAGGAGCGTCTGGTGACGCGCCGTTTCCCGGCGCTCGACCTGGTGCACGAGCGGCTGGCGCGGCGCCTCCGGCTGTCGCTCGGGAGCTTCGTCGGCTCGCCGCCGACGATCGAGCTGGCGCCGCTGCAGATGCTCAAGTTCGGCACCTTCCGCAACCGGCTGCCGACGCCGTCGAGCTTGCATCTCTTCACGATGGCGCCGCTGCGCGGCTACGCGCTGCTGGTGGTCTCGCCGCCGCTCGCCTTCGGCATCGTCGACCGGGTGTTCGGCGGCGGCGGGCGCACCCCGGCTTCGCTCTCCGTGCGCGAGTACTCGGCGATCGAGACCCAGATGATCCAGCGGGTCGTGGCGCGCACGCTCGCCGATCTCACCGAGGCGTGGGCGCCGGTGCACGCGGTCACCTGCAGCTTCGTGCGCTCCGAGCTGAACCCGGCCTCGGTCGCGATCTGCGTGCCCGGCGACATGGTGCTGGTGCTCGACGTGCAATGCGAGCTCGGCGGCGACGCCTCGACGCTCACGCTCGCGATCCCGTACGCGATGCTGGAGCCGCTGCGCGCCAAGCTCGGCGAGCCGCAGGCGAACGCCGGCGGCCCGGACCGCGATTGGCTCGGCGCGCTGACCCGCGTGGTGCGCGAGACCATGGTGCAGGTGAGCGCCGAGCTCGGCACGCGCGAGATCTCGGCGCGCGAGGTGCTGCGTCTGAAAGTCGGCGACGTGCTCACGCTCGGCACGCGCGGCGACGACCCCCTCGATCTGAAGGTCGAGGGCGTGTCGTTGCTCGCGGGCGTGCCCGGCGTGAGTCGAGGCAACAACGCGGTACGCGTGCTCGCGCGCGACTGACGCACTGAACACCGACACGGGGGTGGATGATGGGGGAAGAGGCACAGGCGGCGCTGGCGGCCAGCGGTGACGGCGACAACCTCGAGCTGATCCTCGACGTACCGCTCGCGGTGACGGTCGAGCTCGGGCGCGTGCGGATGCCGGTGCGGAGCCTGCTGGCGCTCGGCGCCGGCTCGATCATCGAGCTCGCCAAGCTCGCCGGCGAGCCGCTCGACGTCCTGATCAACGGCAAGGCGGTCGCGCGCGGCGAGGCGGTGATGGTGAACGAGAAGTTCGGCGTCCGCCTCACCGAGATCGTCAGCCCATCGGAGCGGGTCGAGCGATTGCGATGACGGCGGCGGGTCCGCCCGAGCTGGGGTGGTCGGCGATCGCGCTGGTCGCGGCGATCGTCGCGCTGATCGGGCTCGCGCAGTGGTGGCTGCGCCGGCGCGTGGTGGTCGAGCAGGAGCTGATCCGCCTGGTCGCGACCCGCTCGCTCGGCGGCAAGCGCATGCTCGCGCTGGTCGACGCCGGCGGCCGGCGCTTTCTTCTCGGCATGACCGACGAGCGCATCGCCTGTCTCGGCGAGATGATGCCGGAGGAGGCCGCGGCGGCACCGCCGGTGACGAGCGCGACCGCCGGCGGCGGGCTCGCGCGGCGCGGGATCGCGGCCGTCGTGCTCGCCGCGCTCGCGGTCGGCGTGACGGCGGTCTCGGCACACGCAGCGCTGCCGCAGCTCTCGCTCGAGCTCGGCGCCGGCGGCGACGGCATGGCGACGAGCATCCAGCTGGTCTTGCTGTTCACCCTCTTGTCGTTCGCGCCGGCGATCCTGATCGGGGTGTCGGCGTTCGTCCGCATCGTGATCGTGCTCGCGTTCATGCGCCAAGCCGTCGGCACGCCGCAGATGCCGCCGAACCAGGTGGTGATCGCGCTCGCGCTCTTCCTCACCTTCTTCGTGATGATGCCGACCTTGCGCGAGGTGAACGAGCAGGCGGTGGTGCCGTACCTCGAGCACAGCGCGCCGCCGCTCGAGGCGCTCCGCGCCGGCTTCGAGCCGCTGCGCGCCTTCATGATGCGGCAGACCCGCGAGAAGGACCTGGCGCTCTTCCTCGGCATCAGCCATCAGGCGCGGCCGGCGACGCAGGCCGACGTGCCGCCGGAGGTCGTAGTGCCGGCGTTCCTGATCTCGGAGCTGAAGACGGCCTTCCAGATCAGCTTCCTCATCTACATCCCGTTTCTCGTCCTCGACATGGTGGTGGCCTCGATCCTCACGTCGATGGGCATGATCACGCTGCCGCCGGTCCTGATCTCGCTGCCGTTCAAGCTGATGATCTTCGTGCTCGTCGACGGCTGGAACCTCTTGGTCAGCTCCTTGATTCGGAGCTTCCAGTGACGCCGGAGAGCGTCCTCCAAATCGGGCGCAACGCGCTCGAGATCGCGCTCATCCTCGCCGGCCCGGTGCTGATCTTCGGTCTGGTCGCCGGCCTCGTGGTCGCGATCTTCCAGGCGCTGACGCAGATCCACGAGATGACGCTGACGTTCATCCCGAAGATCGGCGCGACCATCCTGGCACTCGCGCTCTTCGGCCCGTGGATGCTGCAGAAGATGATCAACTACACGATCGCGCTCTTCCAGTCGGTGCCGGGGCTCGTGCACTGACGATGCTGCCGACGCTCACCGAGTTGACCGTGCCGCGCCTGGCGCTCTTCGTCCTGGCGCTGGCGCGCGTCGCCGGTCTCTTTCTCTTCGCGCCGATCCTCGGCTCGCACGTCGCGCCCGTCCGCGCCCGCGCCGCGCTCGTCTTCTTCATCGCGATCGCGATGCTGCCGGTGCTCCCCGCCGGCGCCGCACTCGACGTCGAACGGCTCGGGACCGCCGGCTACCTCGGCGACGTGCTGCGCGAGCTCGGGGTCGGCTTCACGATCGGTCTGGTCGCGCAGTTCATCTTCGGCGCCGTCCAGCTCGCCGGCCAGCTCGCCGGCGTGCAGATGGGCCTCGGCCTCGCGACCCTCATCGATCCCAACAACCAGGACCACATCACCTCGCTCGCGCAGTGGCAAAATCTGATCGCGCTGCTGGTCTTCCTCGCGATCGACGGTCACCACATGCTGATCCGCGCCGTCGCCGAGAGCTTCACGCTGGTCCCGCTCGACGGCGGTTTCCCGAGCAACGAGGGCTCGGCGCTGGTCCTGACGCTCGCGGGCGGCATGTTCGCGCTCGCGCTCAAGATCGCGGCGCCGGTGCTGGTGCTGCTGCTGCTGGTGAACGGCGCAATGGGCGTCCTCGCCAAGCTCATCCCGCAGCTCAACGTCTTCGTCGTCGGCTTTCCCTTGAACGTCGGCGCCGGCCTCCTGGTGCTGGCCGCCGCGCAGCCGTTCACCATCCGCGTCCTGCAAGGCGCCTTTGCCGACATGGCGGGCTCCCTCGCCGCGGTGATGCGGGCGTTCTGAGCCATGGCCGACGATTTCGATTCACGCACCGAAGAGCCGACTCCGAAACGACGCGAGGAGGCGCAGGCCGAAGGCCGGGTACCGCACTCGGTCGAGGTGACCTCGGCGACGGTCCTGATCGCGGCCTTGCTGGCGATGAGCCACGATGCGCCGCGCGCGATGACGGCGATGCGCGAGATGCTGCGCCGGAGCCTGCTCGCGCTGACCGCGACCGATTTGACCGCCGGCCAGGTGGCGGAGCTCTTCCGCGCGAGCGGGCGCGAGGCCTTCGTCATGGTCGGGCCGGTGCTGGCGGCGACCGCGATCGCGGCGCTCGCGGCGTCGGTCGCGCAGATCGGCTTTCGGCTCGCGCCGAAGCGCATCAAGCCCGAGGGCAGCAAGATCTCCCCCGCGGCCGGCCTGAAGCGGCTGCTCTCGACGCGCGCCCTGGTCGAGCTGGTGAAGGCGCTCGCCAAGATCGTCCTGGTCGGCTGGATCACCTGGAAGCTCGTCCGCAACGGTGACGACCGCATCGTGCCGCTCGCGCTGGCGGCGCCGAGCGACATCCTCGCGATCGCCGGGGGCGAGCTCGGCCGGGTGATCGCCTGGTCGGCCTCCGCCCTCGCCGCGCTCGCCGGCCTCGACTACCTCTGGCAGCGCCGCCAGCACGCCGCATCGCTCCGCATGACGCGCGCCGAGGTGAAGGACGAGCGCCGTCAGTCGGAAGGCGATCCGCACATGCGCCAGCGCATGAAGCGCGCCTACCAGCAGCTCGCCAAGCGCCGCATGCTCACCGACGTCGCGACCGCCGACGTGGTCGTCACCAATCCGGTGCATCTCGCGGTCGCGCTGCGCTACGCGCCGAACCAGATGCGGGCGCCGACCGTGGTCGCGAAGGGCGCCGAGCACGTCGCCGAGCGCATCAAGGAGATCGCCCGCGGCCGCGGCATCCCGATCGTCGAGCGCCGCGCGCTCGCCCGCGCGCTCTTCCGCACCGTGCCGATCGGCGGCGCGATCCCGTCGGCGCTCTACCGGGCGGTCGCCGAGATCCTCGCCTACATCTACGCGCTCCGCGCCAAGCGGCAGGCCGGCTGATGGCGGAACGCTCACGCAGGGTAATGCGGCGGGTGATGGCGGGGGGCGAGCTCGCCCTCCCGTTCGCGTTCGTGGTGATCGTGATCGTGATGGTGGTGCCGCTGCCGCCGGCGATCCTCGATCTGCTCCTCACCTGCAACATCTCGCTCTCGCTGATCATCCTCCTGGTCGCGATGTACACCCTGCGGCCGCTCGAGTTCTCGACCTTCCCGTCGGTGCTGCTGGTGACGACGCTGTTCCGCCTGTCGCTGAACGTCGCCTCGACGCGCTTGATCTTGCTGCACGGCGCCGACGGCTCGGCCTCGGCAGGCCACGTCATCCAGGCCTTCGGCAACTTCGTGGTCGGCGGCAGCTACGCCGTCGGCACGGTGATCTTCCTGATCCTCGTCGTGATCAACTTCGTGGTGATCACCAAGGGCGCCGGGCGCATCGCCGAGGTCGCGGCGCGCTTCACCTTGGACGCGATGCCCGGGAAGCAGCTCGCCGTCGATGCCGAGCTCAACTCCGGCTTGCTGAGCGAGCGCGAGGCGCGCGAGCGGCGGCGGTCGATCGAGGCGGAGGCCGACTTCTACGGCGCCATGGACGGCGCCAGCAAGTTCGTGCGCGGCGACGCGGTCGCGGGGCTCCTCATCGCCGCCATCAACATCGTCGGCGGTCTCTTCATCGGCGTCGTCCAGCGCGGCCTCGGCATCCAGCAGGCCGCCGAGGTCTACACCGTCCTCACCATCGGCGACGGTCTGGTCTCGCAGCTGCCGGCGCTCTTGATCTCGACCGCGGCCGGCATCGTGGTGACGCGGGCGGCGTCGGGGACCGACCTCGGCAGCGAGGTGACGTCGCAAATCCTCTTCAACCCGCGCGTCCTCACGATGGTGGCGGTGATCCTCGGCGGCTTCGCGCTGCTGCCGGGCCTGCCGTTCATGCCGTTCGTCGTCCTCGGCGGCGCGATCGGCGGTCTCGCCTACGTGAGCGGCGAGGCCGCGAGCGATCGGGCCGAGCAGGCGGCGACGGCGGCGCGGCCGGAGAAGGCCAAGGCCGACGAGAAGGGCGACTTGCCGGCGCTCCTCGATCTCCTCGAGCTCGAGGTCGGCTACGAGCTGGTGCCGCTGGTCGACGCCGAGCAGCGCGGCGAGCTGATCGAGCGCATCCGGAGCCTGCGCCGCCAGCTCGCGCTCGAGATGGGCTTCGTCGTGCCGCCGGTCCACATCCGCGACAACCTCCAGCTCAAGCCCGGCGAGTACGCGATCCTCTTGAAGGGCGTCGAGATCGCACGCGCCGAGATCCGCATGGGCCACTACCTCGCGATCAATCCCGGCGGCGCCGATCCCGGCTTCCGCGGCGTGCCGACCAAGGAGCCGGCGTTCGGCCTCGACGCGCTCTGGGTCGCCGCCGGCGACCGCGAGCAGGCGCAGCTCGCCGGCTACACCGTGGTCGACGTCGCGACCGTGATCGTCACGCATCTCACCGAGATCATCCGCCGTCACGCCCACGAGCTGCTCGGGCGCCAGGAGGTGCAGAACCTGCTCGACGCCCTCGCCAAGACCCATCCCAAGGTCGTCGAGGAGCTGGTGCCGCAGCAGCTCAGCCTCGGCGTGGTGCAAAAGGTGCTGCAGCACTTGCTGCGCGAGAACGTCAGCGTGCGGGATCTCTTGACGATCATCGAGACGCTCGCCGACCACGCGCCGACGACCAAGGACGCGCAGACGCTCACCGAGCAGGTGCGCCAGGCCTTGTCGCGCTCGATCGTGAACCGCTTCCTCACCGTCGACCGCGTCCTGCCGCTGGTGACCTTGTCGCCGCGCCTGGAGCGAACGATCGCCGAGGCCGTGCACCGCACCGACGACGGCACGTATCTCGCGCTCGAGCCGGCGGTCGCGCAGCGTCTCCTCGGCAAGCTCGCGAGCTGGTCGGAGCAGTTCGCGATGCAGAGCCACCAGCCGCTGGTGCTGTGCTCGACGAGCGTGCGCGGCCACCTGCGGCGGCTCACCGAGCGCTTCCTGCCGAGCCTCGCCATCGTCGCGCCCGGCGAGATCCCCGCGAACGTGAAGATCAACTCGCTGGGTGTCGTCACGCTCGAGGAGGAGGACCGCGAGCTCGCGGCCCGCGGCGCCGGTGCCGCCCGTCTCGCCGCGCCCGAGGCGGTCCGCGACACGCGGGCGGTCCGCGACGACCGGGTCGTGCCCTGATGCGGCTCCGTCGTTTCGTCGGCGCCGACGTCGCCACCGCGACCCGTCTGGTGCGCGAGCATCTCGGCCCCGAGGCGGTGATCCTGGCGACGCGCGGCCATCCCGACGGCATCGAGATCACCGCCGCGGTCGACGCGGAGCTGGTGACGCGACCCCTCGCGGCGATGCCCGCCGGCGCGGAAGCAGCGACCGCATCCGGCGGCGTCGCGCCCGCGATCGGCGCCAGTGGCGACGCCGGCTTCGCGAGCGTCGCGCAGGAGCTGCAAGCGCTCCGCGCCCATCTCGCCGAGATCGAGCGCACCTTGGCGCCACTCCGCG
>JBGPIT010000019.1:0-27005 GCA_041485125.1 Binatia bacterium
CCCTGGCGCTCGGGAGCGCGGAGCAGGATGGCGACGCAGGCGAGCAGGAGCGCGGTTTGCAGGTGCGTGCCGAGGCCGCCGGTCGCGTTCAGGTTGAAGCTGAAGTTCGCGCCGAGGAGCACCGTCGCGACCAGCGCGTGCCACGCCGAGCCGAGAACGTGGACGGCGATCACGTAGAAGAGAATGAGCGCGGCGACATAGACGGCGACCCCGAGCACCAGCGAGACGGCGACCGGCTCGAGCCCGGCCTTCATCGCGACGCCGATCAGGATCGTCCAGAGGAAGTTGGTACAGCCCTCGACGCGCTCGCCGGGATTCCAGACCACGCCGCGCCCGTTGGCGAAGTTCTCGGCGTAGCGAAACGAGATGAACGCGTCGTCGACGAAGTTGCGGTTGATCCACGCGAAACCCACCAGGAGCGCGAGGCACACGGCGAGCCCGATCAGCGGGCGGCGGTCGGCGCGCGCGCCGGCGACTGTCGCCGGCGCGGCACGGCTCGTCGCACCGGCGGGGCGCACGGACATCGCGCGCTCTTAGCGTGGCTCGTCGCGATTTGGCAATCCGTTTCGCGGCGGCGGGATTTGCAACCGCACGCGGTCACGTTCTAAGCCGTGGCGCGATTCCCGTGAGCGCTCCCCGCATCGGCGTCATCGCCGCCGCTGGCAAGGGCCAGCGCATCCACCCGCGGAGCCGCCGCATTCCGAAGGTCATGCTGGAGGTGGGCGGAAAGGCGCTCCTCACCCGCCATCTCGAGCTGCTGCGCGACGCGCTCGGCGTCCGCCGCATCTACGTGATCGTCGGCTATCTCGGCGACCAGATCCGTGCCGCGTACGGTGACGGCACCGCGTTCGGCGTCGACCTCCGCTACATCGAGAACCCCGACGTCGACCGTGGTCTCGGCAGCGCTCTGCTGGTGACCGAGGCGCACGTCGACGAGCCCTTCGTCCTCGTCCTCGGCGACGAGCTCTACCTCGACAGCAACCACGCCGAGCTTGCCCGCGTGGACGCGCCCTACACGGCCGTCTGCGCGCTCTACCCGACCGACGATCTCGAGGTGATCCGCAAGAACTACTCCGTCACGCTCGCGAACGGGCACATCACCGCTCTGGTCGAGAAGCCCGACCACACATCGACGCCGTACGCCGGCTGCGGCACGTACCTCTTCACGCCCGACATCTACCGCGACGCCCGCGAGACGATGCCGTCCGCGCGCACCGGCCGCCTCGAGCTCACCGACATCATCGATCACGCCGCCCGCCGCGGCGCCACCGTGCTGCCGTTCGAGCTCCGCGGCCGTTACTTCAACATCAACACCATCGACGATCTCAACGTCGCGAGCTTCGTCTGCCGCGCCGGCCGCTTCAATCAACACCGCGTGAGCCTGGTGATCCCCGCCTACAACGAGGCCGCCGCGATCGGTCACGTCATCCGCGACTTCCGTGATCACGTCGACGAGGTAGTGGTGATGGACAACTGCTCGAGCGACGGCACCGCGGCGATCGCGCGCGAGCTCGGCTGCGTCGTGCACTCGCGGCCGCTCCGCGGCTATGGCGACGCGCTCAAGCAAGGCATGGACGCGGCGTCGGGTGACATCCTCGTCCTGGTCGAGGCCGACGACACCTTCCGCGCCCGCGATCTCGGCAAGCTGCTCGAGTACCTGAAAGATGCCGACATGGTGATCGGCACCCGTACCACCCGGCAGATGATCCAGCAGGGCGCGAACATGGACGGCCTGCTGCGCTGGGGGAACGTCTTCGTCGGCAAGCTGGTCGAGGCGCTGTGGTGGAGCGTCGAGCCGCGCTTCACCGACGTCGGCTGCACCTACCGCGCGCTCTGGCGAGAGGCCTACGTGAAGATCCGTCCCTATCTCACACGCGACGACGCGGCCTTCTCGCCCGAGATGATGATCGAGATGCTGCGCATGCAGGCGCGCGTGATCGAGATCCCCGTCAGCTACTACCGCCGGCGCGGCGGCTCCTCGAAGCACTCGGCGAGCCTCGCGCAGAGCGTGCGGACGGGCCTCAAGATGCTCGGCCTGATCCTCCGCAAGCGCGCCAACCTGAGCTGATGGCGAAACCCTTCAGCCATGCGATCGTCGTCGGCGCGTCGTCGGGGATCGGCGCCGAGATCGCGCGCGAGCTCGCCGCGCGCGGTTGTCGGGTCGAGCTCGTCGCCCGGCGCGCCGCGGAGCTCGACGCGGTCGCGGCATCGATCAACGCCGCCGCGCCGGAGCGCGCGTCGACCTACGTCCACGACGTGACTCGCTACGACGACGTGCCGGGCATGTTCGAGCAGATTCGGCGCGACCTCGGCGGCCTCGACCTCGTCGTCTACGCCGTGGGCGTCATGCCGCCCATCGGCGAGCGCGAGTACGCCTTCGCGAAGGATCACGCGATCCTCGCGGTGAACGTCCTGGGCGCGATCGCGTGGCTGAACGCCGCCGCGGCGTGGTTCGAGAGCGCCGGCGCCGGGACGATCGTCGGCATCTCGTCGATCGCCGGCGAGCGCGGCCGTCGCGGCAATCCCGTCTACGCCGCGTCGAAAGCGGCCCTCACCACCTACCTCGAGGCGCTGCGGAACCGCCTCGCGCGACGCGGCGTCGCCGTCGTCACGGTGAAGCCCGGCCCGGTCGCGACGCCCATGACCGTGGGCCTGTCGCGCCTGCCGTTCGTGATCCCGGTCGACCGCGCCGCCCGTGAGATCCTGGCCGCCGCCGAGCGCGGCGTCCCGACGGCGTACGTGCCACGCGTGTGGCGGCCGCTGATGGTGCTCATCCGGTCGCTCCCCTCCGCGCTGATGCGGCGGCTCGACATCTGAGCCGGCGATGACCGACGCCAACCAGGACACCCCCGCCCGGCTCGAGCGGCTCTGGGGTTGGAGCATGGCGACGTCGGCGCCGAGCTGGGTCTACCGCCCGACGAGCGTCGACGGCATCCGCAACGCCCTCGAGCAGGCGCGCGCCGACGGTCGCTCGGTCGCGTTTCGCGGCGCCGGCCAGAGCTACGGCGACGCGGCCCTCAACCGCGACAACGCCTGCATCGACGTGACGGGCATGTGCCGCATCCTCGCCTGGGACGCCGCGACCGGCGTCGTTCGCGTCGAGCCCGGCGTGACGATCGGGGAGCTATGGAAGCACACGATCGCCGACGGCTGGTGGCCCGCCGTCGTGCCGGGAACGATGCACGCGACGCTCGGCGGCGCCGCCGCGATGAACGTCCACGGCAAGAACAACTGGAAGGTCGGCCCGATCGGCGAGCACATCCTCGCTTTCGATCTCCTGCTTCCGAGTCGTGAGCTGTGCCGCTGCAGCCCGAGCGAGACACCCGAGCTCTTTCACGCCGCAATCGGCGGCCTCGGCATGCTCGGCTGCTTCACGAGCCTGACGCTCCAGCTGAAGCGCGTCCACTCGGGTCTCGTCGCGGTCGAAGCCGTCGCCGTCCGGGACGTCGAGGAGATGATCGCCACGTTCGAGGCGCGCCACGCCGATGCCGACTACCTGGTCGGCTGGGTCGACGGCGCCGCGCGCGGCAATGCGATCGGCCGCGGCATCGTCCACCACGCCAACGACCTCGCGCCCGGAGAAGATCCACACCCGGCGGAGACGCTTCGCGTGACGAGTCAGAATCTTCCCGAGACCCTCGTCGGCATCGTGCCGAAGTCGATCATGTGGCGACTCCTCCGGCCGTTCATGAATCCACCCGGCGTGCGCGCGGTGAACCTCGCGCGCTACCACCTGAGCCGACTGCGCGGACGCCACCGTTTCCAGCAATCGCACGCCGCCTTCGCCTTCCTCTTCGATTACATCCCGAACTGGAAGCTCGCGTGCGGCCCGGGCGGCTTCATCCAGTACCAGAGCTTCATCCCGACGCCGCACGCCGCGCGCGTCTTCCGCGCGCAGCTCGCGCTCGCGCACGAGGCCGGCCTGATTCCGTACATCGGCGTCTTCAAGCGCCACCGCGCCGACGCGTTCCTGCTCTCGCACGGCGTCGACGGCTACTCGCTCGCGATCGAGCTCAAGGTGACGGCGCGCAACCGGCCGGCGGTGTGGGCGCTCGCCGCCCGCTTCGACGAGCTGGTCGTCACCGCGGGCGGTCGCTTCTATTTCGCCAAGGACAACACGCTCACGCGGGCGAGTCTCGCCGGATTTCTACGCGAACCGCGCGTGCGTCGTTTCCTCGCGCTCAAACGCGAACTCGATCCCGAGGGGCGGCTGCAAACCGATCTCTACCGCCGCCTGCTCGCGCGGACGTGATCCGTCGCCGTCATTCGCGCAGGATTGCTACTTCGGAACCCACGCCTTGCCGTCGCGCGCCGGCGGTCGCAGTCGCCGGGCGCGGCTCGGGGAGAAGCGCGCGCACCCTTTAGCACGAGCCTGTACGCGGAGCCATCCACTCCACCGCCGTCTACGGGTCGCCGCGCCTCGGCGGCGCCGCAGTGCACGCGCAACGGAGAGGCGTATGGACCGCCGCGTCAGGCGATTTCGACCGGCATCCCCCCGACGACGACGCGGCCCGACACATCCGCCTGCTCGAAGCCCTCGATCGTGCGCTTCCCGTCGGCGCTGCACTCGCAACGAACCATGATGGTCGGACTGCAGACGCCGGCTGAAGCGCGTCCGCTCAGGAATCGTCGCCGTCGAGGCCGTCGTCGTTCATCCATCCCCGTCCGACCTTGCCGGCGCGGCCGGCAGCACGAGCCGGCCGTGGACCGGCGCGTCATACCGGTCGCGCTCGATGAAATGCCGTCGCCTCACCCCGACGATGAGACGCTCACGGGTGCGCCCGCCGAGTCGTACGCGCGTGGCGCGAGCGCCCCAACCCGCTTCGACGCCCCGGAACGCCGACTTCTCTGTTGACAGCTCTCTTCAGCCCGCCGTAACATCCCCGCGCTCGCCACCCTCGAGCGCAAGGTTTTTTCAGGGAGAGCGAGACGGAAACGTCTGGTCCGGGACGCCCGGTCCTCAATTATTCATTCGACCTTCCACGAACACGAAGTTGGACGAGCAGAGGAGCGAGCGAGCCCGTTGCACACAATCCTCGAAAAGGACGTGAGCACGGGCGGAGACGCAGGCGAAACACCCTGCCTCGATTGCGCGAGGCCGCTGTCCATCGTCTTAGTCCGCCCGGCGTCGGTCTTGCCGCTCAGCGCGCACAACGTGTGGGTGCTCGACGCACCGCCCATCGGCCTCGCGTACTTGGCGGCCGCTTTGAAGAACGCCGGCCATCGCGTGGCCATCATCGACGCGTTTGGTGAGGCGCCGAAGCAGCTGACGCGTGACGAGGCCGAGGGCTATGCGATCAACGGTCTCATCGCCGAGCAGGTCGTCGATCGCATCCCCGCCGACGTCGACCTGATCGGCGTCGGCTGCATGTTCTCGAACTCGTGGATCTACTCGCGGCGGACGATCGCCGAGATCGCGGCCCAGTTCCCTGACGTACCGGTCATCGTCGGCGGCGAGCACGCGACGGCCGACTACGCACGCCTGCTGAAACGGGTACCCGAGGTGCATTGCTGCGTGCTCGGCGAGGGCGAGGAGACCATCGTCGAGGTCGCCGTGCATCTGAGTCGCGGCTTGCCGCTCGACGACGTACCCGGTCTCGCGCTCCGCGACCGCGATGGGACGATCCGTACCACGCCGGCGCGCAAGCGCATTCTCGAGGTCGACGCGATCCCCTGGCCCGACTGGAATTCCGTACCGCTCGCCAACTACCTCGACAACAAGCTCAGCCACGATCCCTTCGACGCCCGCAGCATGCCGATCGTCGCCTCGCGAGGCTGCCCGTACCAGTGCACGTTTTGCTCGAGTCCCCAGATGTTCGGGACGAAGTGGATCGCACGCTCGCCCCGGGACGTGTGCGACGAGATCAAGCACGACTACCACGCGTTTGGTGCCCGCTACTTCGAGTTCCAAGACCTGACGATGATCGTGCGTCGCGACTGGATCATCGAGTTCTCCAAGATCCTCGTCGAGGAGAAGCTCGACATCCAGTGGTGCATGCCTTCCGGCACCCGCTCCGAGGCCCTCGATCGCGAGGTGCTCGCGTGGATGAAGCGGAGCGGCTGTCGCTCGTTCGCATACGCCGCCGAAAGCGGCTCGCCCAGCGAGCTCGTCCGGATCAAAAAGAAGGTGAGCCTGCCGCGCATGCTCGCGTCGATGCGCGGCGCGGTGAAGCTCGGGCTGGTGACGCGGTGTCATCTGATCTACGGCATGCCGGGCCAGACCAAGCGCGACGCGCTGCAGACGTTCCTCTTCGCCACGCGCCTCGCCTGGACCGGCGTGCACGACCTGGCGTGCTACGCGTTCTCGCCGTATCCCGGCAGCGAGCTCTACGACCGTCTCGTCGCCGAGGGCCGCATCGTGCCCGACGACGAGAACTACGACCGCGTGCTCGCGCAGAACATCTTCACCAACTACAAGCTGCGGCGCTCCTGGACGCCCCACCTTCCGGCGTGGAGCCTGCGCTGGCTCTGCGTCGGGACGATGGCGTACTTCTACGTCCTCCAGTTCGCCCTGCGGCCCTTCCGCATCGTCGCCCTGCTCCGCAGCATGGCGCAGAAGCGACCGCAAACCTACTTCCAGCGCATGCTCATCAAGAAATGGGTGATCGATCGATCGCAGCTCGGGCATGTCGTGGACGGAGCGATATGAGGCCCGACAACGTCTCGAGCCGAGACTGGCTCGAGTACAATACCCTCTTCTTCCTGGAGCATTTCCTCGGCCACAAGATGTACCAGCGGCTGCTCGGCGACCGAGAGAAGAAGCTCTGGACGTCGGTGGATCGCCATGCCTCGACGCACCAGGCGACCGAGCCGTTCGAGATCATCGAGCACGAAGGCGAGTCGGCGGAGCCGCTCTACCATCCGTTCAAGCCGGAAGTCTTTCGCGGGGCGGCGCGGGACTGGGCGTGCACGAAGAAGTGGACGTTCGACTACTTCGCCGAGCACTTCGGCGACAAAGAGGTGACGATCACCAACAACCGCGGCCTCGTCGGCAACGGGCAGAAGGACTACGAGACGATCAAGCTGCGCGACTACATCGCGGAGCTGAGAGCGGGCTCGATGAAGTACTTGAAGTTCTCGCAGATGATCCACGAGAGCTCCGCGCTGCAGGAGGACTTCAACACCGAGTGGCTGTTGAAGTTTCATCAGTCGCACGAGTTCAAGAAACTCTTCTTCTTGTTCATGGGCGGGAAAGGTACCGTCACCCCCATCCACACGGCGCTGCCGCCGACCGTTTTCGTCCAGACCTACGGCACCAAGAAATGGACCTTCTATCCGACCAATGACCGCCTGTTCCTCGGCGTCCGGCCGGATCGGCGAAGCTACTACTACACCGACGCAAATCCCGGCGATGAGCACGACCCGAGTTTCCCGCTCCTGAAGCATGCCCACCGCCGCGAGCTGATCTTGAACGCCGGCGACGTGGTGTGGTTTCCGGCGCTCTGCTGGCACCAGGTTGAGAACGTCACCGACTCGATCGGCGTCGCGTACAAGTTCTTCCACATCCCCTCGTCGCTGCGGTCCTCGAAGATGCTCACCTCGTTGTTCTTCCTCGCCACCAAGCCGTCGATCCTCCAGTCGGCGCTCATGGCTCGCCTCACGAAGAAGGAATACATCTTCAACACGCCGCAGAAGTACTAGCATCGTCGACGCGAGCGACGTCGGAAGCGGTGTGATGCGGCGGGGCCAGACGATCGCGTTTTACGCGCTGATGTGGAGCCTCACGGCTGCGGCATGCGTGGCCGTGGCCGGCCTCTACTTCGGGTACAAAGGCGCGGCGCTTCCGATGATACCCGTCCGCCTCACCGGCGACTGGCTCATCGAGGGCGACGACGAGATCGGTTTCGTACCCATCCGCAACGGCTCGACCGAGATGCGCCACCTCGACAGCGGTCTGCACTACCACGTGTTCACCGATCGACGACGCGCGCGGGTGAACGCGCCGGGCGTGCAGACTCCCGACCACGTCGACGTCCTGGCGGTCGGCTGCTCGTTCACCTGGGGAACCGGCGTCGAGAGCGAGGACACCTATCCGCAGCAGCTCGGGCAAATTCTCGACGTGCCCGTCGCGAACTTCGGAATGGGAAGCTACGGCTCCGTGCAATCGTTTCAGACCCTGCTGCGCAATCTGGATCTGAAGCCGAAGGTCATCGTGTACGGATTCATTCAAGATCACTTGCGGAGAAATCTCGCGCCCTGCGCGCCGAACTACGTGCCGTATTGTCTACCGGTCTCCTATCTCCAGCGCCGGGACGACTGGATCACGCTCGAGCCGCCGCACATGGAGTACTTCTCTCCCACGGACAATCGCGCCTTCATGACGGAAGTCTCGATGCGGGACCCGACGGGTCCGGTCGCGTGGCTCCTGCGCGCGAAATGGGCCGCCAAGATGGACTTCTTCAAATATCGCCATAGCGATACGGTCGCAGTGGACGGCTCGCCTGAAACGGCAGCCCTGGCGCTCCGGGTGATGATCGAGGCGATGGCGAAGGAAGCACACGATATCGGCGCTCGGTTCGTGGTCCTGAACATGCCGTACTTGCGGCGCGGTCACGTGCAGTCCGTCTCTCCGGAGCTCGCGAGCGCGGTGGAAGGCAAAGACCTGACGTTCGTCGACTTCAGCCAGGTCGCGGCAGACTACTACGATCGCGATCCGACGGGGACGCTCATTCTGGGCGACGACCCACATCCCAACCCCGTCGCGCATCGGATGATCGCCGAGACGCTGGCGCCCGCGCTCCGACCATGGCTCGCGCCGGACGCGGCCGCTCAGGGAACCGGGCAGTAGTCACTCGCCGCCCCGCCTTCATCGCAGCGGGCTCATGCGGAAGGCCGGCCGGTCCCATTGCTCGAGTGCCTGCGGCGAAAAGAAGAGTCGCTGCTCGCGGCCCTCTTCGTTCAAGTAGGCCCGCAGCGAGGACCCCGGTCTGGTGAACAGGTAGAACGCCCAATCGATCACCATCGGCATTTGCGGATGCGCTTTCAGGCATTCGACGAGCCGCTCGTCGGTGAAGCGAAATTGGCGCGTGCGTTCGCTGTCGAGAAGTCCCGCGCCGAAGCCTCCGTATGTAAGGACGGGATTGTAGAATCCGCATCCCGGCTCGATTCCGGTCGCGGCGAACAGCATGGGTGAGAACGAGGCGACGTCCGAGTACTCCTTCGCGATCCAGTTCAGGCGGCCCCAGTACCAAAGGTCACGGTTGTTCTCGAAGGTCGACAGCTGGTGCGTCGCGAGGATGACCGCAACGACCGCACCCGCCGCGGCAACCGCGAGCGTCGGCGCATGGCGCTCGGCGAGCCACACCCAGCCGGCGAGCAGAAAAGCCGAGAGCGCGATGAAGGGCACGAAATACCTCGGCGAGACGAAATCCAGACCCACGAAGTTCAGCAGCAAGTACGAAAGCGGCCACAGCACGGCGAAGGCTTGGACGGCGCGACGCGATCGCGCACAGCCGAGAACCCAGATCGGCACCGCGAGCAGCGAGATCGCGAAGAGGAATGCGCCGACGTAGGCGATGCGGAATCGAAACACGTCCGCGAGGTTCGCCAGCGCCCACTCGAGCGGCGTCGCGAGCCCGGCGTTGCGAAGCATCTCGGCGAATCCCGAGTCGACGGCCCACATCCCGTAGCGCTTGATCCCCGACAATCGTTCGACCTCGAAGCGGACGGCTTCGAGGAAGACCCCGTCGCTGGCGTAGGTCGCCCAGGCGAGGCCGGCCAGCGCGGCGACGACGCCGGCGATGGCGAGATCCCGCAGGCGTCGCCATTCCCGCGCGTACGCGAGGCTCGCCGCCGCGGCGAGAATCATCACCAGGCACGTCGGCTTGATGAGCACCGCGACGACGAACGCAACGCCACTCGGATACGCCGACATCCTCTTGTGTCCCAAGAAGAGGAAGGCGGTACCGAGCAACGTGAAGAGCACCATGGGAGTCTCGGGCACGGCCGGCAAGGCGGCGCGCAGCTGCCCCGGTGACGTCAAGAAGACGACTTGCGCGAGCAATCCCGGCAGCGTCCCGACGAACGGCCGGAGTATGCAGAACAGGACGAATCCACTCGACGCGATGCTCGCGAGCGACACCATCCGATAGCCGAAGAGCGACTGGCCGAACACCTTCCCGGACAACGCCAACAGGTACAGATGGAGCGGCATCTCGTGGTGAGCGAAATCGACGTACGGGCGGAGGCCGCGCGCGATGTAGCGCGCATCCAAGATGAGCCAGGCCTCGTCGAAGTCGTGCGGCAAGCTATCGAGATAGGGCAGCGTGAGGACGACGAACGTCGCGCTGAGCAGGATGCTCACCGCGTACGGCGCAAATGGCGGCAGCGGCGATGGCGACTTTGTCACGTCGGCTCATAACACGGTGGCTTTCGGGACGTCGATCATCGCGACGACGCAACGCTATCTCACCTTGACCCCGCACGCGGCGCTGTGGCTCTATGACCGCCTTCCGACGGACGGTCGCGCTGATCGTTCCAGTCCGGTCGACTCACGATGGTCAGCGAGCCTCAGATACCGCATGGCAGTCGTGAAGCCGGGACACCGCCGACACAGGCGTCGGGCGCGACTGCGCGCGCCCGCCTGGCCGTCGCCGGGCTGCTGCTGTTCGCGTATGCGATACCACTCTTCTATCCGCCGACGCCGGTGGCGCTTGGCACGCTCACCCCGCCCGACGCTTGGCTGCTGGCGCGGATCTTTCCGGGCGTTCCCGTGTTCTGGATCGCCGCGCGTCTCGCGGCGTTGGCGGTCGCGGCGGTGTTGCTTTCCGGCACGGACGTGCCGGCCCTGCGGCGAACGCTCGACGGCGAATCGGCCGCTCCGAGTCACGCGCGAGTGGGCACCCGGCGCCTCGTCGCGCTTGCCGGCGCGCTCCTCCAGGCGTGCAGCGCGCCGTGGGCCTTCCACCTCTCGCCGGTCGGCCAAACGGCGTACCTCCTGACGCTCTTCGTGCCGGCGGCCCTGCTCGGGTGCCCAGAACGCCTCACGCCGCGATGGCGACCGCGGCTTGCATGGAGCGCCGTCCTCGTCGCGGCAGTGATCGTCGCGTGGATGGTCGCGCGTCTCACGACCGATCTCGAGTCACCGCGCGTCGCCGACGTGATCGACGGCTGGCGCGGATGGCTCGACGTCGTGACCTTCGTCCAGCAGAAGAAGAACCTGCTCACCGATCTGTTCGACCCGCGCCTCCCCGGCATGGGCGGAGTGCTGCTCTCCCTCCACGGGATGCCGCTCTTCCAATCGGACATCCTGCCACTGAGCTTCCGTTGGGTGCAGATCTTCCAGATCGTCGCGATCGCCGCGTGCGCCGCCGGTATCGGGGCGCTGACGCGGATGCTCCTCGGCCGCGGCGTCGCGGCCATCGCCGTCGCGGTCTTTCTCTTCGCGCCCTACACACGATTCGTGACGCTCTTTCCAGGTCCCTTCCTGGCGGGTCCGATCTACGCCACCGCCGTCGCGCTCTGCGCCGTGACGTGCGTACGCCGGCGATCGGAGGCGCCGCTCGCGGCGCTCGGCGCCTGCGCCGGCATCGCCATACAGTTCCCCGGCGTGATGCCGGTCTTGGCATTCCTCATCGCCTGGACCGCGTGGCACCTGCGCGACTCATGGCGCGGCCTCTGGCTCGGCGGCGCAGCGGCGCTGGCGTCGTTCGCGGCCGCCGTCGTTCCGGCGCTGGCGCACGTGCTGGTACCGACCGAGATGGTCGCGCACTTCCGCTGGGACGGTCTGATCTCGATCATCGACGGAGGCCTCTTGGGTCAACTGCCGCTGGGGACGACTCCGCCGGCGTGGGAGGGCGTTTCCCCGCGGCCGTTCGACATCGTCGTTGCCGCACTGCTCGCACCGTTCGCGCATCCGCGGCTTGCGATTCGTCTCTGGGGCGACGCGCTGTTCGATCCGGTCGGTTCGGCGTTGATCGCGGTCGGTCTCGCGGCATGCGTGCGATCGGCGCTCCGCTCGCCGGCCGCGCGCGTCTTGCTGCTCTTCTTCGCCGCCGCGCTCTGTCCCGCCTTCGTGTCTCCCGTCGATGTCGTCGACATCGTCCACGCCGTCGTGCTGCCGGTGCCGGCAGCGTTGCTCGCCGCTCTCGGCTTCCTCGTGGTGCGGCAACAGCTCGGCTGGAAAGCGGCGGACGCGAGGGCGCTGGCCGCCGTCGCGATCGCGGTCTGCCTCGGAGGCACGCTGCTCTTCGACGTGGTGAATCCGCGCATCCTGAGCGCCTCGTCGTTCGGCATCATGTTCCGCGTGCTGACGTCGGGGGCCGCGCAGCGTGTGGTCGTGTTGACCTACGGCCCGAGCTTCGTGCGCAAGACGAAGACCCTCTTCACCGGACCGATCACCGCGTTCGGGGGACCGCGTCCCGTCGGCTACCTGGCGTACGAGGGCGGAGATCTCCCGGTCTCGGACCTGGCGGCGGAAGGCAAGGACCTCTTCTTCTGGAGCCATGGCTTCGATCAGGACCTCGAGATGACCGACGCGATCTGCCGCCAGTGGCCGGACGCGACCTTGTACGAGATCTGGGACGACGCCGGTCTGGGGCGCGTGCACGGGGCGCGCGTCGGCGGGGACGCATGGAAGCCCGAGGGCGCCGACGGCAAGTGGCGGAGTTGGTCGTGCGCGTCGCGGAACGGGCGGCCCGACTAACCCCACTCGTCGCGGCGAATCCGCCGCACGCGCTTGAAGAGCGTCGACGCGAGCGACGCGAGCTGCACCACCCTGCCGCCCCACCAGAAATTCATCGACACCGCGTCATCGAGGGTCCGCGTGTGATGCCACCAGCCGTGGGGAATCAAGAGCGTCTCGCCGCCTTGCAGGGTACCGCCGAACGCGGTGGCGCCACGAAACCGCGGATAGCGATCGTAGTCGGGGCGCTCGGGATCCACGCTCGCGAAGTTCGGCATGCCGGAGAGGAGTCCGCGCGGGTACATCCGGCGGGAGCCGGGAGGAAACAACAACCAGCGCTTTCGACCGGTGAGGTGCACGTGCAGATTGTGAGGCACGTCGCGGTGCATCGGCGTGACGGTGCCCGCCTTGCCCACCCACACCTTCGCGCGCAGGTGCGGCGCCCCGACGCAATACTGCGGAACCTGGTAGTCGCTTTGGAACGCCGAGGGAAAGTTCCAGGTCGGCGCCATCACGTAGTGGCTCGCGGCGCCCGGACTGGCCAGCGACTCGATGAAGTCGCGCAGAGGGATGTGGCGGAAGACGACACCGGCTGCGGGATCGTCCATCAGCGTCCCGCTGCTCAAGACGGCCGCAACGACCCGGGCAGAGCCGTAGTGCGTCGCCATGCGATCGAGCGTCCACTGTTCGGGAGGGCGCCACCCCGTCGTGAGGCCCGTCAGAATCACTGGACGCCTCGGACGCAGATATCGTCGGACGAAGGTTTCAGCGTCCGGGGCTTCGACGCGCTCGAGTTTCTCGACGGCGAACGGCAAGGTGGCATCGAGGCCGTCCGATGCGAGGGATACCGAGGACTGCATCATGGCGCCGATCACCTGACCGGATCGTGGCCGCATCTGTCAAGCGCAACCTTCGTGGCGCCATCGCACTCGGGCGCGCACCTGTCGTATGGATGCGAAGGGCGCCAGGATTGGGACGGCAGCGTTGCTACTTCGGCGACGGCTTTGGCGACGGAGACGGCGGCACGTCCAGCTCGGGAAAGGTTCCGTCCGGCGTCGAGGTGCGTCGCTCCTCGATGGTGGACGCGTAGCGGCGCTCCACGCCGTTCTCCACGGTGTCGCCGCCGAGCGTCACACGCGTCTCGATCGTGGAGGGGACACGCATCCGCACGCCGAGAGGAATCGTCAGCTCGCCCACCAATTCGAACGTTCCTCCCTTGGTCCACGGCACCATCGTGTCCGGCACAGTGCGAAGGCCGAGAGTCATCTTGAGTCGACAACGCGCCCTGTGGTCATCGAGTGCCTCCAGCGTCCCGCTCGCCGCCACTCTCGAAGGATCGACTCTCACGCTCCCGGCCTTGAACAGCTCGGCTACCTGGTCGGGCGAAGGATTCCAGGATTCGCCGACTCCGACGTCCTTCGCGGGCAGCATGACGCGCCGCCACTGCTCGTCGCTGATCGCGCGTGCGCCGAAGTGCTCGTCGAGCCACCTCTTCGCTTCGGGTGAGGGCTCGTCGGAGCGCTTCAGCAACGACCATGTCCGATCTGATCCCGAGCCCTTCACGGCAAGGAGCGCGCCCTCGATACTCTTGTCGCGAACCCCGCCGCGCTGGCGCGACCACGCGCTGACGTACACGAGGTAGCCCAACCGCTGACCATTGCGGTCGACGTCGGTGCACTTCTCCATCCAGCTCGCCTCGATCGCGTCCTCGACGTCGACGAGCGGAACGGTGCGGCCGTCCCACTCGAGCTTCGCCATCGTGACGACCGTCTTGGTCGTGGTCGTGGTCGTGATGACGTCGTCGACGCGCCAGCGCGTCGGCTTGCCGATCGCGCGCCCAGCGTCGTCGTCGCCCACGCCGGCTGCGTCGTCCTTGGACGCATTCGCTTTCGCGATTTGCACGGCAGGCGAAGCTCCGGGCGGCACGGCTGTGCTCTTCGCCTCGGCGCCGATCGGCGCGGAGAGAGCGATCAACAGCACGAGCAAGAAGGGACGGGAACTCATTGGTCGTCGTCGCGAGTGCGCGCCGAGCCAGAATTGCCAACGCGCGGCGTCCGTCTACCACGAGCTTCGTCGCGCGACCACCCACGCGGCTCGCAGCGTGGCCGCGTCTCGGCGAAGGATCGATGTGGCCACCGTAAACCGGTGCGTCATACGAGTCGCGACCGGGACACGCCGACTTCTTTGTTGAAAGTTCTCATCGGCCCGCAGTAACATTCCCACGCTTGCCGCCCTCAAGTTCCGAGTTTGCAGGGAGAGCGAGCGCAACGTCTGGTCCGGAGCACCCGCTCCTCGCTCGAGTCGAACTTTCACGGCTACGAAGCAGAGGACCGAGCGTGCCGCGCGGCCGGCCCGTTACGACCACCAACCGCGATGCTGACACCTCTCGAACGCTGCCGCATCCCGCCACCGTTCGTTCGGGACTTCAACGATCGGTATCTTCACGCCAGCCAGCCGGTCGTATTCTCCGGGCTCGCGACGAATTGGCTCGCCCTGAACAAATCGTCGCTCCAGAATCCGACCGAGCCCACCGAACCCGCGTGAGGCGACATGCGCGTCACGCGCCCTTCGTTGACCACGCGCATCAGCCGATGGTAGCCCTCACCCGCTGACGATCACCGCTGGAAACGTTGCCCTGGGCTCTCCCGTCGCGCCCTCCGCACCACAGCATCGGCGCGGCCTCCGGTCGTTGGGAAAGGTCGCCGCCGCCCTCGAAGCTCGTGAGCAGCCCTGGTGGCTCATCGCGGTCATCACCGCCGCATACGCGACGATCGTGATCGTGGCAGCGGTGCACCACGAGCCGTGGCGCGACGAAGTCGTGCCGATGACCCTCGCCCGGCAGACGTCTTCGCTCATCGCCCTCTGGCAAAAGCTGCGATGGGAGGGGCACCCGGTCCTCTGGTACCTCTGCCTGCGCTACGCCTACCTCCTCTTCGGCACGACCAGCGTGCTGCCGGTCCTGAGCGTCCTGTTCGCGGTGGCTGCGCTGCTGGTGTTTCTTCGCCATGCACCGCTGCCGCTGTGGCTCAAGTGCCTGTTCGTCTTCGGCTACTTCTCTCTCTACGAATATTCGGTCATAGCGCGCGGCAACGGGCTCGCGATGCTGCTGCTGTTCGTCTTTTGCGCGCTCTATCCGCGGCGCGGAACGCATCCGGTGGCGGTCGCGGCGGCGCTCGCGCTGCTCGCCAACACGACCGCCTTGGGCTTTCTGGTCGCGGCGGCGGCGGGCGTAATGATCGTCATCGATTCCTGGTCGAGCAAACGCGAGGCGCGCGCGCGTCGCCACTACGCGGCCGTCGCCGTCTATCTCGCTGCGCTCCTCAACGTGGTCGCGAGCAATTCGCCCGGCACGGCGGGGCTCCCGACCCAGGTCGACCATGGTGCCCTTGCGCGAGTCGGGTCGAGCCTCCTGCAGGCCGTCATCCATCCGGCCGCGCACTCCGCGTTCCTGTACTGGGTTCCCTTCACCTCGATCTGGCTCTGGCTGCTGTTCGTCCTGCTCCTCCGCCGACCGGGACTTCTCGCGTTCCTGTTTCTGAGCTTGATCAGCTTCGAGCTGACGTTCGTCCTAGTGTACCCGGCGAGCCCTCGACACGCGGGCTACGTGCTGCTGGTCGTCATCGCGACGCTATGGCTCGGACGTCTTTGGGAAGACGACGCGCGCGGTGGTGGCTTCCTCGCTGGCGCGGAACGGTGGCTGCAGCGCCTGCTCCTCGTCCCGCTCGCGCTCGCATTGTGCTTCCAGGTGGCGCTCGGCATAGCCTACGTCGCCGACGACGTGCAGTTCGACTACTCGTCCAGCAAGCGCCTGGCGGCGCTCATTGGGAGCGATCCTCGGCTCGAGCAGGCCATCGTGATCGGCGAGCCGGAAACGATGGCGGAATCGCTGCCGTACTACCGAGACAACCGGATCTTTCTGCCGCAAGAGAACGCGTTTCGGAGCCACATGCAGACACCCTCGATCTCCTTCTCCCTCGGCCAAGACGCGAGCCGTCACATCCAGTTGGGACGCCGCGCGGACTACGATCTCGGGGAGCTGCTCAGCACCGCGGCCACGCTCCGCAATCGCTACGAGGTTCCCGTCGTCATGGTCCTGGGCTGGTGGGTGAACGGGCCCGAGACGCAGTACGCGTACGTCGGGACGTACTTCGAACAGACCTTCACGCTGTCCTCCGCGTCGCGAACGGAGTTTCTCGCGCGCACCGAGATGCTCGGACGCCTGCGCGACGCGCAGTTCTCGGACGAGGCATACGACGTGTACGTCCTGTGGTGAGCGATCGCCGACTGGCGCCGAGAGCCGCCACGCTCCGGCGTGTGGTCTACCTGGCGTGGGCGAGTGCCTGCGTCGTGCTCTTGATCCTCCTGATCGGGTCGCGCTGGCTCCGGTACACGAGCTGGTCCTCGACGCCGATCCTCAATGCCGTGCTGCGCGAGATGATGATCCTCGACCTGCACGCCTTTCTCTGGCCGTGGGCGTACACGCGGCTGACGCTCCGCACGGTGCTGCTCGCGTTGGCCGTCGTCGTCATCGCGCTCCACCGCCGTCTGCCCGGCCGGGTCGTGCGACGCGTGGGAGGCGTGTGGCGCCTGACACCGGCCGTGGTGTCGCTCCTCCTCGGCGCGATGCTGTGGCTGCAATACCTGTTCGATCTGAATCCGACGGTCACCGCGGTGTGCGCCACCTCCCTCGCGCTGGCCTGGGTCTTGGCGCTCCCACGGGTCACCGACGCACTCCCCCGGCGCGCGGTGACCGGATTGTGGGCGCTCTTCTTCGCCTATTGGCTCTTCGCGGCGTCCGACCACATCGACCGCGCCACGATCACGGTATGGGCGCTCGCGCTGCTCGCCACGCAACTCTGGGTCGCGCCGCGGATCGGCAGGTCAGATCTCGCGCTCTTGCGCGTGGCCGCCGTCATGCCGATCAACCTCCTCGCGGCGATGCTTCCCTTCGTCGTCCCGCTGCACGGCGGCATTCATCTGGGCGACGGTCTCGCGTACAGCTTCTGCGAGGCGCCCGACCGGCCAACGTTGTACGCGACGGTGCCGGTGTGCGACTCGGTCCGAGCGTCGTTCGAAGACTGCCGCGACGGCCGAGTGGTCGAGTACGACTTGGCGACGATGAAGCCGGTCGCCTCCCACGGCTTCTTCTCTTCCAGCTTCTACGGGCGGCTCGAGCTGTTGGTGTGCCTCGAGGATGAGGTCGAAGTGGCGGTTCAGGCCTCGTGGTACCAGGGGAAGCGCATGGTCCAGAGCGCGATGTCGTTTCCCGTCGCCGACCCTCGTCACTTCAACCCAATGGTGGTCGGGATTCCCGACGTCGGGCTCGGCGTGCTCATCGCGTACGACCAGGAGCGCGACGCGCTCTTCTACACCGGAGAGTTCACGAACGCCGTCGCGCGCTACGATCGGCGGGCGGGTAAAGTCGATGACATCGGTGGCGAGGCTTTCTTCCATCAGTGGTTTCAACCGGTCACGCTCGAAGCGCATACCGGCTCGTTGATGCTCCACACCACCAGCATCCACCCCGGCCGCAACCGCATCTACCTCGTCGATTGGATGAACGGACGGTACGCCTACGCGGTCGACTTGACGACGCTCGAGGTCGTCGCGCGCTACGATGCGGACGGTGGCGGCGCGCTCGGCGTCGCCGTCGATCCCGAGCGTGACCGACTGTTCGTGAGCAGCGTGTGGGGCCTCGAGGTGTTCGACCTCGCGACCGACACGTTGATCGCCCGCTTGCGCACGGGCACGGGCAATCGACCCGTCATCATCGACCGCTTTCACAACCGCCTGTACGTGAGCTCGGAGGTCGAGGGTCGGATCCGGATTCTCGATCGCGACACGTTGGCGCTGATCGGCCAGATCCCGGTCGGCATGGGCACGCGCTACCCGCACTTGTCGCGCGACGGAAAGTACCTCTTCGCGAGTTCGTCGCTCGCGCACTACTACTGGGACGCCGACGCGCTGGTGCCGCCGCGCTGACCTAGCCCGATCGTTCCGAGTCGCCCTCGGAAGGAGGGGCCGCTGCCACACCGTGCTCCACGGCCTCATCGTTGGTCGACGGGGCCAAGAAGCGAAGCGCCGTCGGTGCCGCGATCATGCCGCACAGCACCCCGGAGGCGATCTCGAACGCGATCGCATCGCGGCCGGTGCGCGGCCCTGTATTGGCGGCGGCGACCACGACCGACACGAGCACCACCGCACAGGCGGCGAGCGCGCCGGTGACCGCTCCGACGACGATCCGTTGCGCTCGCGTCGACGCTGCTCCCCGCGCAAGCCACGCCCACAGCAAACCGCCCTCGATGGCGCCCGCCATCACGCCCGGGACGAGACCCGCACGAAACGCGTTGACGAGAAGTAGCATGCCCCGCACCGGCAAGAACGCGAGCACGATCGGATCCTGGACATTCAGCGAATTGTTGATCTCGAAGGAGAGCCAGCGGGGAAGCGCCGCGAGCGGCGGGACGAACGCGAATACCAAGACGCAGTGCCCCACCGCATCCGCGACGGCGCCCCACGATCGGCGCGAGCGGCCGCCGTGCCTCACGTGCGACACGCCGCGCAGCGGTATTCAGATACGACGGTCATGGGAACACGGCCTGGCGCTCGTAGCGACGCCGGTCGCGCTTGTCCAGCGAGCGACTCGCGCGTCACCGCAATGCCACACAGACACCTATACAAACAGTATGTTTTCTGGATTTTCGTTGACCACGGGGCTCAGGCGGTGGTAGCCCTCGTCCCTCATGGATTCCCCCGAAGCTGCGAATCAGTGGCCGGAGCCGACGCCGTCGCTCGCCGAGTTGACGGACACAGTCACCGCCCTCCCGGTCTCGTCGAGCACGGTTCTCGCTCTCGGGTGGGCCTTTGCCGCCTCGACCCTGCACCGTGTCAGACGTGGCGAGGGCGCGCTCCTCGCGATCAACCTCTCCCTGGTCGCCTACCACGGCTTGGGGCTCGCGAGCGCGCTGGTTTCGGTGCTGACCATCGCGCTGATGTACGCCTTCAACGACCTGTACGACGCCCCGATCGACTCGAACAATCCGAAGAAAGATCGCGCCCTGATCGCGGTCTATCTCGATCATCGCCGGCTCGCCGGTCTGTCGATCTTGGTGTTGAAGCTCCTGACGGTCGGCTTCGCCTTGGTGACGTTGGGACCACGCGCGACCGTCGCGGCCGCCGGCGCAATGCTCGCGAACGTCATCTACTCGACGCTGTTCAAAGGCGCGCCCGTGATCGACGTCGCGTGGTGTGGACTCTGGGGCGCCCTCTATGCAGCGATCGTCACCGCCTCGATGCCGCTCCTCGTGCTGGTCGGCCTGATGACCGCCGTGTGCCACCTCTACCAGGCGCTCGACGATCGCGCGTCGGACACCGCCAACGACATCACCACCACGGCCGTGCGGTCGGCGGCGCTCTCGCGCGACGTGCTCGTCGTGCTCTCGGTGCTGCTCTTGGTCGCGTTGCGCGCGCCGCTCGGCACCGCGTGGGCCGCGACTGCGTTCATTCCGCTCGTCTTCTTCGCCTCCACCAGCGCGCGCACGGGCTGGCTCCTCACCAAGGCGTACTTCGCGATCGTGTGGCTCTCGGTCTTGGGGCTCGGTCGTGCGGGTAGCTGAGCAGCTCTCCGTCGGTTACGCCTACGCGACGAGCCTCCTCGCCTACATGGTCGACGGCACGCCGCGGCCGTTCTCGGCGACCTTCGCGGTCACCAACCGCTGCAATCTCCGCTGCGCCTACTGCAACTGCCCCTTCATCGATCCGCAGAACCTCGATCTCGCGCAGATCGATACCCTCTTCGGGCGGCTGCAGGACATGGGCATCCGCCGTCTCGGCCTCGCCGGCGGCGAGCCGCTCTTGCGCGCCGATCTCGGCGAGATCATCGCGATGGCAAAGCAGCGCCGGTTCTGGGTGAGCGTCAACTCGAACCTGACGCTCTTCGAGCGGCACTCGAAGCGCCTCGAGCTCGCGGATCTCGTCTACACGAGCCTCGACGGCGACGCCGCCGCCCACAACGCCGCGCGCGGCGAGCGCGCCTACGAGGGCGTGATCGACGGCATCACCGAGCTCGTGCGCGGCGGCAAGCCGGTGATCGCGATCTGCGTCGTCACCGAGCACAGCGTGACGCAGACGGAGCACCTCTTACGGCAGGCCGAGGCGATCGGCTTCCGCATGCACTTCCAACCCCAGTGCGTCGACACCGAGATCGTGCGCGGCGAGGTCGCAAGCTCGCTCTCGAACGCGGAGCTGCGCGCCTTCTGGCGCCGGCTTCTGGAAGAGAAGCGTCGCGGACGCCCGATCGTCAGCACGACGTCGTACCTGGAGTTCCTCTCGCGATGGGAGGACTTCACGGTCTCCGCGTATCGCGATCCGTCGCAGCGTTGCCCCGCGGGGCACGGCTACCTCTACGTCGATCCGCAGGGGAAGGCGTGGGCGTGCGCCTACACCAAGAGCAAGATGACGCCGGTCGACCTGCTCGCGCAGGACTGGCGGACGGCGTGGGATCGCGAGACGCCCTGCACCACCTGCACCGTCGGTCCGATGCTCGAGTTCAACATGCTCTACAAGCGCCCGTTCACCGCGGCGCTCGAAGGCTTCCGCGCCTACGGCTGAGCGTCCGAGCGTTCGCCTGAACGCTCAGAGATGCTTGAGGATCCGGCTCACCACCCGATCGCCGAGCGGCGTGTAGCGCTTCAGGAACGCGTAGAGCCGGAGCGCCAAGCGGTCGGCGTTGATCAGCGCGCGCCGTCCGAGCGAATCGCCGGGTAGCGGCACGTAGCGCGTCGGGTTCAGCGCGAGCGCGTGGGCCTCGTCGCGGAAGTAGTAGAGCGCGAGTGATCGGCGGGTGCGGCCTTCGGGACACGCGACGCCCGCCGGCACGCCGTGGAACGAGCGCGCGCTGGTCCGGAAGACGACGCAGCGGTTGAAGACCGGCGCGATCCGCCGCTCGCAGCGCTCGACGCGCGCGTCCCAGAACTCCAGCCAGCCGCGGTACGACTCGTCCCAGTCTTCGTTGAGGAAGAGCAGCAGGTTCAGCTGCCGGCTCCAGGTGCGCCGCACGGTGTGCGAGAGGAAGTCGGTGTGGACGTTGAGATAGCCGCCGGCGTGCGTCTCATGCAGACCGCCGCCGTCGAGATCGGGGTCGGCGAGGAGTCCGTCGATGCCGGTCAGGCGCTCGAGCGCGGCGATGAACGCCGGCGAGCTCAGCTCGGCGATCACGGCGCGCGTGGTCGGACCCATGAAGCGCGGATCGGCGAGACCGCGCTTCATCTCGTTGACGTGATGGTAGAAGGTCCAGCCCTCGTCGGGCGCGTCGAACTCGGCGGCGAGCGCGGCGGCGACGGCGGGATGGAGCAGGTTCTCGATCACGACGTGCGGGAAAGGCTCGGCACGGGCGAACTCGTCGCGGAGCGCATCGACGGTGCTCGCGAGCTTCCGCATGTCGAGCGAGCGCAGCTCCTCCGTCTCGAACGGGCGCGGCTGCTGCGGCTCGATCCCACGGCTCACGGACATCGGGCCAACGTACGCGGTCGAGTGGATTCCTGTCGAGGACCGACGGCCGCCTTCATGGCGGCGAGGCCGCCTCGTGTGCGTCGGCCGGCGCCGTGCCGAGCGCCGCGAGCTCGCGCTCGGCGTCGCTCTTGCCGGGCGCGAGGCGGACGACCTCGCGGTACTCGGCGGCGGCCTCCGCGCGCTGCCCGCTCGTGGCGAGGAGGCGCGCCAACTCGAGATGCGGCTCGGGCAGATTCGGCGCCAGGCGGCTCGCGGCGTGGAGCTCGCGGAGGGCGTCGTCGATACGGCCTCTGCCCGCGAGCAGCGCCCCGAAGTTGAAGCGGGCCTTCGGATCGTCGGGCGTCAGGCGAACCGACGCCTCGTAGTGCTCGAGCGCCTCGTCGGGACGGCCGGCGTCCTCGAGCGCGACCGCGAGGTTGTTGTGCGCCGCCGCGAGCGTCGGGTCGATGCGCAGCGCCTCGCGGTAGGCTGCGATCGCCTCGTCGGTGCGGCCGCGCGCGGCGAGCGCCCAGCCGAGGTTGTTCTGCGCCTTGGCGTAGCGCGGATCGAGACGGAGCGCCTCGCGGTAGTGCTGCTCGGCCTCGTCGAGGCTGCCACTCTGCGCCAGCAAGAGGCCCCAGTTGTAGTGCGCCATCGCCGACGTCGGGTCGAGGCGGAGCGCCTCGGCGTACTGCGCCGCGGCGGCTGTCGCGTCGGCACGGTCGGCGTACGCCATGCCGAGGTTCACGCGCGCCTTCGCGTATCCCGGCTTGATCTGGACGGCGGCCGCGAAATGCTCGAAGGCCTCGGCGGTGCGCCCGTCTTTCGTCAGCGCGCTGCCGAGGTTGGTGTGGGCGAGGTAGTTGTCGCGCGTCACCGCGAGCGCGTGGCGGAAGAGGCTCTCGCTGTCGTGCCAGTACGCGAGCTGGACGCGCGTGACGATCGACGCCGCGACCAGCGCGACGATCGCGGCGGTCGCAATGACCCTGGCCTGCAGACGCGAGGCGCGCGCGAGCTCCGCCGCCGGCCACGCAACCATGACGAAGATGCCGACGCTCGGAATGTACGTGAAGCGGTCGGCCATCGACTGCTCGCCGGCGCGGACGATGCCGATCACCGGCACCAGCGTCACCAGGTACCAAAGCCAGCCGACGAGGAGGTAGGGACGGCGCGGCGCCGAGCGCACGACCAGGGCGCTGATCGCACCGAGCACCACGAGCGCGCCGGCGACGCCCCACGTCGGGACGGGCAGCTCGAGCGGATAGAACGGCGAGAGACCGGCCGGCCACACCAACATCACGAGGTAGCGCACGTACGCGACGGTCGCGTTGGCGAGACGCGCGCCGAGCGGCACGAGCTCGAGAGACGCGATCGCGCCCGCACGGCTCTGCGTGAGGATCGTCACCAGCGACGCGGCGAGCGTGAGGACGAGGAGCGGGAGCTTCTCGAGGATCGCGCGGCCGAACGGCACTGCAACGCGCCGGAGCGGCCAAACGTCGAGGAGGAGCAGGACGAGCGGCAAGGTCACCGCCATCGGCTTCGACATCAGCGCGAGGACGTAGCTCACCGCGACGACGGCGTAGCGTCGTAGCGACGGGGCGCGGACGTAGCGTCCGTAAGCGACGAGCGCGAGCATCCAGAAGAGCGCGCAGAGGACGTCCTTCCGCTCGGAGATCCACGCCACCGACTCGACGTGCACGGGGTGGAGCGCGAACATCGCGGCGACCCACGCGCTCGGCCAGAGCGCGCCCGTCATCGTCACGAGCGCGACGAAGAGTGCCGCCGACGTCGCCGCGTGCAAGACGACGCTCGTCAGGTGATGCCCGGCCGGCGCGAGGCCGTAGAGATCGCAGTCGAGCATGTGCGAGAGCCAGGTGATCGGGTGCCAGTTCGCGGAGTGTGCGCGGGTGAACGCCCACACCACGTTCGCCGTCCTCAGGCCGCCCGTGACCGCGGGGTTCTCGGTGACGTACTCGGGATCGTCGTAGTTGACGAAGCCGTGGTGACGGACCGGCGCGTAGACGGCGACGGTCACGACCACGAGGAGCGCTGACACGATGGTCCGACGATGCTCGGCGAGGCCGCGCGCGGACATCACCGCCCGATCGGGCGGAGCGTCGGGCGCGGATCGCTTCACCGCGCCGCGCGCCGCGGAGCCGGCGCTTCCGTGCGTGCGTCTGGCCACTCAGCCTTCGCGATGCGGTGTTCCCGCCGCGTACTCGGTGAGTCGCGCGCGAATCGCGCTCGCGAAGTCACCGTCGCCCGCTCGCTCGGCGAGCTCGAGCGCGCGCGTACCGATTCGTCCCGCGTCCTCGAAGCGGCCGCTCTCCGCGAGCGCCGCCGCGAGCGTGTCGAGCGCGCCCGCGTCGTCGCCGCCGGCACGCCGCGCGCGCTCGGCGAGATCGATCGCCTGCCTGCCGTCACGGACGCTCGCGTCCATCGACGTCGCGAGCAGCCAGGCGAGCCCGACGAGGGCCGGCGACGCGTTCGGGCGGCGACGCAGCAGCTCGCGGTACTGCGTCGCCGCCTCGCTCGCGGCGCCGCTGTCGGCGAGGACGTGGGCGAGGTTCAGGCGCGCATTCAGGAAGTCGGGATCGAGACGCACCGCCTCGCGGAGATGCTCGACGGCCTCGCCTGTCTCACCGGCGCGGGCGAGCGCGGTACCGAGATTGGCATGCGCGTCGGCGTAGCTCGGCCGCAAGCGGAGCGCCTCCGTGTAGTGCGCGCGCGCCTCGTCGAAGCGGCCGGCGGTCGCGAGTGTATTGGCGAGATTGACGTGCGTCGACGCATCGTTCGGCGCCGTCTGGAGCGCGGCCTGGTACTGCGCGAGGGCGCCGTCGACGTCGCCGCGTGCGACGAGCGCGTTGCCGAGGTTGTTCCGTGCGTCGACGGCCTCGCCGTCGATCGCGAGCGTCTCACGGTAGTGGCCGATCGCCTCGTCGAGGCGGCCTTCGCGCGCGAGCAGGATGCCGAGGTTCAGGTGCGCCATCGACGCCTGCGGGTTGCGCGCGATCGTCGCCCGCCAGAGCGTCTCCTCGCCCGCGTAGTCGCGGCCCTGACGCCAGGTGAGCACGGCGAGCGCGAGCAGGACGACGGCACCGAGCGCGGTCGCGGCCTGCCGTGCCGCGGGCGCGAGCCGCTCCCCGTACGTGAACGCCGCTGCTGCCGCGAGCGTCAGCAGGCCGAGGCTCGCGAGGTACTGAAAGTGGTCGGCGACGAACGAGTACCGCATCGGGTACACGTCGAAGAAGCCGAGCGCGGGGAGGAGCGTCAGCGCGAAGAACGCGACCGCGACGACGGGACCGCGACCGACCCGCTCGCGCGCGACGTAGAGCGCGACGAGCCCCGTCGCCGCCGCGAGCGGGAAGAGGTACTGCCACCACGTCCCGGCGTCGACCCGCCAGCGCGGGTAGATGAACGTGAGGTTCACCGGCCACACGAGCGACGCCGCGTAGAACCAGAGCGCGCGGCCGGCAATGAGCGCGCGGTCGATGAACGAGAGCTGCCAGTCGATGCCGCTCGCGCCGACGTGGGTCTTCTCCATCCACACCGTGACGAACGAGAGCGCGAGGCCGACGGCGAAGAACGGCACGAGCAGTCGCACGTCGTCCCAGGTGATGCGGCCGCGCCGCCACCAGACGATCAGGAGGATCGCGGCCGGCAGCGTTGCCGTGACGGTCTTCGAGAGCAGCGCGCCGACGAAGAGGACGAGAGCGAGCGCGTACGCGGTTCGCCGCTCTCTTGCGGGGCGAGCGTCGCGGTCGCGCGCCGCGCCGGTGCCGGCGAGCCCGGAGTAGGCAACGTACGCGAGCGCCGCCGCGACGTAGAGCAGCCCCGAGAGGACGTTCTTCCGCTCCGTCACCCACGCCACCGACTCGACTTGGACGGGGTGCAGGGCGAAGAGCGCCGCCGCGAGCCACGCCCCGGGCACGGCGAGGCGCCGCAGGAGGACGCCGATCAGAAGCGCCGTCGCGACGTGCAGCAGCGCGTTCGTCAGGTGGTAGGGCAGCGGCGAGGACCCGAACAGCTGGTGCTCGAACCAGAAGGTCGTGAAGGTGAGCGGGTAGTACTGCGGCACCGCGCCCGGCACGAGCCAGATGCGCCGGAGCCCGTCGAGATCGCGCAGCGCGACATTGGCGGTCACATAGGCGTCGTCGTCCCACACGAAGCCGCCCCCGATCGCGGGCGCGTACGCCAACAACGCGACGACAGCGAGCAGCACTGCGACGATTCGGTTCACTTGGGGGTCGCTCGGCCGGGCGGTTGCGCCGGGAGACGCCGCGGCCGCCTGACGGGGCACCGCCCGAGCGGCCGGGGCCCCGGCGTCGCGGCGAGCGGCTTCTATCGTGGGCTCGCTGCTGCGTCGCGTCGCGCGCCGATCGCGGCGTGTCTTGGGTTTGCTCATCGCGTTTCGACGGCCCGCGACTCTAGCATTTCCTCATCGGCCATCCCGGTCCGCTTTATACTCCGATGTGAGAATTTCCTTGACACTCGACGTGCCATCCATGGTACGTGCCGCACGCCGCGTCCCGTCTTCGTCTGCGCGACGCCGAACCCCATGGAGGAGATCCTCATGCTTCGGAAGCTCAGCCCTCGTGCGATTGCATCGCTGGTCGTCTGTGCCGCGCTCACCCCGTTGCTCATCGCGGCGCCAGCCGCGGCGCAGGGAATCTCCGGCGCGTCCGCGAGCACGGCCGGCAGCTCTGGCAACAGCGGCGACAGTGACGGCTCGAATCGTGCCTCGGTCGCGATCCAGACCAACACGAGCTCGACCCTCGCGACCCGCTTCGCATGGAACGTGAGCGCCGACACCACCGTCGCCAGCACGCGGCAGCAGAACGCCAGCGCGCAGCACAACATCGCCTTCAACGTCACGGCACCGGGCGGCTATCGC
>JBGPIT010000020.1:0-26490 GCA_041485125.1 Binatia bacterium
ACGTCGATGGAGCCGAGCGCGACCATGCAGGTCGGCGTCGAGCTCTTCGCCGCGCCCGGTGGCGGGCCCGACAACAACGCCGTCACGAGCTCGCTCAGCGTCGGCCCCGGTCAGACGGTCACATTCGCGACCACCAACGCCACGGCATTTGGGATCAACTCGATCCTCGGTGCGTCGTTCGGCAAAGGCTCGGCGCGGATTCTCGCGACGTCGAAGAAGCTGGCGAGCTCCGTGTTCGTAACCAGCACGGGCTCTCCACCCGTGACCGGGATGGTCCAGCTCACGATCATCGCGAAGACGACGCAAAAAGCGCAGAACTAGCGGCGATCTCTTCTCGACGACCGCGCACGCTGTCGGGAAAGCGGTATTCGTAGCGGGCATACCTGTCAACGCCCGGCGGTGCTGTCCGACAGCGGTGCCGTCCTCGTTCAGACGGACAGCACCGCGATCGCGGCGCCGCGGCGCGCCTAAGGGGTTTTTCCTGGTGCGGTGAGGAGATCGGATAGTTGTACCGACCTCTGGTGCGACTAACATGGCGGCGTCAGGAGGAGTGCAACATGACATCGAACCTTGGAATGCATCCGAGCGTCAACCGCGCGAAGGATCTCGCGCGGGCGTACGAGGGTGAGGTGCCGCCGCCGTTCTACTGGCAGACGCCGCTGCTGCCGCTGCGCTACGCGAGTCGTCACCGCCCAGGACAGATCGAGACAGCGCTGCCATATTCCATGCTGCCCGATCAGTTCCTGCTGGTCGCGGCGATCTCGCTGGAGCAGATCGACGAGCTGATGGAGCGCCGCGCGCGACGCGAAGAGATCGGCGGCGGCTGAGCGCGCCCGCGGCGCAAGTGACGATCAGAACACCGGCTCGCCTTCGCGCTCGGCGAGCGCCCGCAGGCGCGCGAGGAGCTCGCGCGTGCGAAGGCCGGGCACGCCCTCTCCGATCATCCGTCCATCGAGCGCGATCACCGGCACCACCTCGGCGCCCGTGCCGGTGAGAAAGCATTCGTCGGCGGTGTAGATGTCGTAGCGCTCGAGGCGCTCGACGGCGTAGCGCAGGCCGATCTCGGGCGCGAGCTCGCGCATGACGGCGGCGGTGATGCCGTCGAGCGCGCCGTCGGACGCGGGCGGCGTCAGCAGGCGATCGCCCTTCACGACGAACACGTTGTCGGCGGAGCACTCGGCGACGTGGCCTTCCGCGTTCAGCATCAAGGCCTCGGCGGCGCCGGCTTGATGGGCCTCGAGGCGCGCGAGGACGTTCTTCAGATAGTTGAGCGACTTGATGCGCGCGTCGACGCTGGCGTTCGGCACCTGCCGCGTCGCGGCCGTGATGACGCGAATACCGGCGGCGTAGAGGGCCTCCGAATAGATGGCGACGTCGGTGACGATGATGATGACGCGCGGGTGCGCGCAGGTGAGGGGATCGAGGCCGAGCGGCCCTTCGCCGCGGGTCACGACGAGGCGGATGTAGCCGCGCTCTTGGCGGTTCGCGCGTACGGTGTCGCGCACCGCGGCCGCGAGCGCGTCGCGCCGGAGCGGAATGCGGAGGCCGATCGCCTGCGCCGACGCGTAGAGCCGGTCGAGATGCGCATCGAGACGGAAGACGCGACGCGCGTAGATGCGGATGCCCTCGAAGACGCCGTCACCGTAGAGCAGGCCGTGGTCGAACACGGAAACCGTTGCGCGCTCGCGCGGCAGAAGCTCGCCATCGATGTAGATCTGCATCAGGACCTCCGCACGGCGCGTGAACGCCGCTTGCTGCGTGGCGCGATGGCGCGATCGGAGAAGACGTCGCGCCAGCGCGCATAGTTGGGACCGTAGGTGCGGACGAGCAGGTCGTTGAAGCGGCCGACGATTTTCTGCACGTAGATGTCGTGCTTCAGGTAGTCCTCGACCGCGGTGACGAAGCCGTGATTGTTGCTCCACGCCCCCGACGCCGAGCCGTCGCGGGCGACGAGGCCGACCATCGCCACCCGTGAGTCGGTGCAGAGCGTGAGGCCGCGCCCGCCCTTCTCGTGGTGGATCGTGTCCTTGATGGGATGCACGTAGACCGCCGCGGCGTCGAGGGAGAGCGCGCCGTAGGCGATCACCGCGACCCGCACGCTGCGCCGATGGGCGCTGGCGATCTCCTCGGCGAGCGCCCCGAGCTCCTCGTCCCACCCCGAGATGAGCACGGTGCGCTCCGCGCGACCCAGCATGCCGGACGCGCGCTCCAATAACGCCTCGCGGCCGTGGACGTTCCAGATGTAGCCGACGGGCTCGTCACCGCCGAGCCCTCGTAGCTCGTCGCGCAGGCCCTCGAGCGCCCGCGTCAGCCGCCGAGCGTAGCGCTCGATGAAATCGTCGGGGTCGGCCGGAATGTAGCGCTTGCCGCGCCCGCCGTCGGCGACGAAGACGAGGTCCTTCTCCTGCAAGCGCCCGAGCACCTCGTAGACCTTCGAGCTCGGCACACCGGAGGCACGCGCCAGCTCGTAGCCGGTCGCGGGGTGGCGCCGCACGAGCGCGACGTAGAGCTTCGCCTCGTAGTCTCCGAGCCCGATGTCGCGCAGCCGTTCGAGGAGAGGTGCGGCCGTCATTCGATGGTCACTACCGACGGGGTGAATATACGTCAAGCCCTGATTTGGCGCGGTTGCGAACCGACGCGGCGTGGGGCGGGTCGTGGTGCGCAGGCGCACCCGTCTGGCCGCAGCGAGGTCGTTCTGGTACCGACGTCGACGGGTCCGTATGGTGATCGCGCTGCGAGGATTGCTGACGGTTGCGATCGCTCTGCTCGCGGCTCCACTTGCGATGGCGACGCCTCCACATCACACCGACGACGGCTTCCGGAACACGGCTCCGATCTCGCGCGGCGGCCTCAGCGTCACCGTGCCGTTCTTTCTGCGTCGAGCGATGGGCATGTTGCGCGATCGCGGTGGCGCGCCGCCGTCGGTCGCGAACGACGGCGCGTTTCTGCGCGCGAACGCGCGCCACAGCTCGCCGACCGTCACCTGGATCGGCCACGCGACCGTGCTCGTCCAGATGGACCACGTGACCTTCCTCACCGACCCGATCTGGTCGCCGACGGCGAGCCCGGTCTCGTTCGCCGGCCCGCGTCGCTACGCACCGCCCGCGCTCGATCTCGACGCGCTGCCGCCGATCGACTTCGTCCTGATCTCGCACAACCATTACGATCATCTCGACGTGCCGACGTTGCGGCGCCTCGCCGAGCGCGGCAGCCGGTTCTACGTTCCGTTGGAGGTCGGCGCGCTGCTCCGCTCCGAAGGCATCGCGCCGGTCGAGGAGCTCGACTGGTGGGACGAGCGCACCTTCGGGCCGGTGACGGTCCACTGCGTGCCGAGCCAGCACTGGAGCGGGCGTGGACTCGGCGACACCAACCACACGTTGTGGGCCGGATGGGTCGTCGTCGGGCCCGAGCGTCGCTTCTACTTCGCCGGCGACACCGGCTACTTCGCGGGCTTCAAGGAGATCGGCGAGCGACTCGGGCCGTTTGGGGTGGCGGCACTACCGATCGGCGCGTACGAGCCGAAGGCAATGATGAAGGATGTTCACACCAATCCCGAAGAGGCCGTGCAGGCAGGCGTCGACGTCAGGGCGACACACGTGCTCGGCATCCACTACGGCACCTTCGATCTGACCGACGAGCCACTCGACGAGCCGCCGCGGCGATTTCACGCCGAGGGCGTGAAGCGTGGTCTCGACGCCGGCCGGCTGTGGACGCCGGCGCTGGGCGAAACGCGCTCCTGGTAGCCCTCACCCGGCGCGCGGGGCGATGCGCTCACGCGCGCGGCGTGCGTCCGGACACGATTGCGGCGACCGCGCCGAGTCGCGGTACCACCGTCGCGCCGGGCGCGGCCGCCGCCAGCTCCGGCGCGCCGATCAGGACGACGTCGATGCCCGCGGCGCGCGCGCCCGCCCAATCCTCGCGGACGGTGTCGCCGACGTGCAGCACCTCGTGCGGCGCGAGCCGCTCCGCCGCGAGCGCGGTCGCGAAGATCGCCGGATCGGGTTTCGCCGCGCCCGCCTCGCTCGAGAGCGTGATCGGGTCGTTCGCGTGCGCGAGGCGGAGCGCCGTCAGGATGCCCCGCACGCGGCTGTCGAAGTTCGACACCACCAGGAGGCGCAGGCCTTCGCCGCGGAGATCGCGCAGGAGCGGCACCGTATCGGGGTCGAGACGCCACGTTGCACCGTCGGCGAAGAGCGCGAAGAGGTCGTCGAAGTAGGCGTCGAAATCAGCGAAGCGGATCCCGGCGAAGACGCGGCTGACGACGGCGTGCCACCATGCCTGCTCGCGCGCCGGCAGCTCCGCCGGGGGTGTCGACGGAAAGGCGAGCGGCGGCGCGGTGCCGAAGGCGGCGCGGAAGCGCTCGTGCAGCTCGCTAGAGTCGACCGTCACGCCGTGGCGTGCGGCGACGAGCGCGTACAGCTCGCCGACCGGTCGCACCGGGTGGATCAGCGTGCCGGCGGCGTCGAACGACACCGCACGCCAGCGCGGTGCGCGCGACGCCGTCACGCCTCGTCGCCGAGGCCGGGGTGCTCCCAGAACTGGATGACAACACCGAACGCCGACCGCGGCGAGACGAACGCGGTCTCCTGTCCACTGCGCCCACGCGCACGTTGCGCGATGCGCACACCATCGCGCTCCAAGCTCCGGAGGACGGGCGCGAGACGGCTGACGTGTACCGAGACGTGATGGAAGCCCTCGCCGCGCTTGGCGAGAAACGCACTCACGAACCCGTCCGCTGCCGACGGGTTCTGCTCGATGAGCTCGATCTTGTAACCGTTCAAGAAGAAGTTCGCGAGCCGGAAGCTCGCCTCGTAGCCGGTCTGCGTCGGCTTGCCCGGTGTGATCGGAAAGAAACGCTGGAAGAACTCGAGCGCGCGGCCGACGTCGCGCACCGCAATCGACACGTGGTCGACGGCAAGCGCGACGTCCTCGCCGTCGTAGCGGTGCGTCACGACCTTCGGCCGCGGGGGCTCGTCGCCGAACGCGCTCCAGAATTGGATCAGGATGCCGAAGGCCGAGCGCGGCGAGATGAACGCGGTCTTGCCCTCGGGGCCGGCGTCGAACCTGTCGACGACGCGTACGCCGCCGCGCTCGAGCGCGCCGATCGTCGCGTCGAAGTCCGGCGCCTCGAGCGAGAGATGATGCAGGCCCTCGCCGCGTTTGGCGATGAAGCGTTCGACGAAGCTCTCCGGGGCGGCGCTCTCGATCAGCTCGAGCTTGAACGCGCCGATGAAGAAATCGCACCAGCTGTAGTCGCCGGTGTGGCCGGGTTGGCGCTCGTTGTGCATCACGATCGGAAAGTGGCGACCGAAGAACGCGAGCGCCGCGCGCATGTCGCGCACCGCGATCGACAGATGGTTCACGCGCATGATCCCGAGCAGCGTTAAAGTAATCGCCAGGCACCGTCAAACTTGCCGCGCTGCGAACGCGATGTTAGCGTCGGCGCGTTGCGGATGGTGGCATGGCAGAGATCATCGAGCTCAAAGACATTCTTCAAGCCCGTGCCCGCCGCCGCGAGCGTGCCCTGGGCGCGCGGTGCGTTGCCATCATGGAAGAGTGTCTCGCCGCGTCGATCAGCGCCTACGACGAAGCGCCCCTGCACGAGCGCTTCGTACGCGCCGTGAAGATCAGGCAGCTCGAGGATCTGATTGTCTACGCCGCGAATTTCGCCTGAGACGATGCGCGCGCGAGGCGCCGTTGCCGCCGCGCTGCTGGCTGCCTGGCTGGTGCCGCTCGCCGGCTGCGGACCGCACGTGCCGCGGCTCCGCCGCGAGGCCGCGCTCGAGAAGATCACCACCGTCGAGGCACGCGTGCCGGTCGGGTCCGAGCTGCCCGGCCTCGTCGGCCGCATCCAGCATCATCACGCGACCCACGGCGATACGCTGCTCGACGTCGCGCGTGACAGCGGCCTCGGCTTTTCGGAGATCCACGAGGCCAACCCGAGCGTCGACGAGTGGGTGCCGCCGCCCACCGCCGAGCTGGTGATCCCGTCGCGCTGGATCATTCCGCGTTCGCGCTACCGCGGGCTGGTGATCAACATCCCCGAGATGCGGCTCTACATGTTTCCGGCGGTGACGCGGCCTGGTGCGTGGGTGCCCATCCTGACGTGGCCGATCGGCATCGGCACCGACGACGCGCCGAGCCCCGTCGGGCCGTTCACGGTGCGATCCAAAGACGCCAATCCGACGTGGATCGTTCCCGACGACATCCGGAAAACGATGGATGAGCCGAAACGCGTCGTCGGGCCGGGCCCCGACAATCCCCTCGGCGCGTATCGCATTCGGCTGTCGAAGGGGATCTATGCGATCCACGGTACCAACAGCCCCTGGTCGATCGGCCGGCAGACGACCCACGGCTGCGTGCGCCTCTATCCCGAGGACATCGCGGAGCTCTACCCGATGGTGAAGGCGGGCTTCCCGGGCGAGCTGGTCTACCAGCCCGTCAAGGTCGGCGAGGAGAACGGTCGGATCTACGTCCAGGTGCACGACGACGTGTACGGCCGGGTCGCGAACATGGAGACCTACGCGTGGCGTGAGGTGCAGAAGGCCGGGGTCGCTATGCGCGTCGATCGTGAGCGCGTGCGGGCGGCGGTGCGGGAGAAGCGCGGCATCCCGATCGACGTGACACGGACCGGCGGCTCCGCGCCGATTCTCGCCGGCGAGACGCACGAGCGTCGCGACGCACGACGCCGGCGCTGAGCGCGCCTCGCACGCGGTGATCCACGGCGGCTGTGCGGTTCGTTGCGGGGGGCGCAGCGCGATCGCAGCTCGTCGCAGCGCTGCTACGAGTCGGCGCGGACGATGCCCTTGCGGATCGCGTAGCGGACGAGCCCGGGCGTGTCGTGGATGTCGAGCTTCGCCATCAGGCGGGTGCGGTGCGTGTCGACGGTCTTCTGCGTGATGCCAAGGGCGGTACCGATCTGTCGATTCGTGTGACCCTCGGCGACCAGCTGAAGAATTTGCCGCTCGCGGTCGGAGAGCGAGATCGCCTCCTCCTCGGGGTTCGCCGACGCGAGGTAGCGGTCGACGATCACGTGCGAGATGTCCGAGCTCAGGTAGAAGTCGCCGCGCTCGACGGTGCGGATCGCCTGCAAGAGCTCTGACGCCGCCGCCTTCTTCAGAAGGTAGCCGCGCACGCCCGCTTGCAGCGCGCGCAGTACGTACTCCTCGTCGGCGTACATCGTCAGCACGATGACCTTGGTCTGCGGCAGAAAGCGGCGCAGCTGGCGCGTCGCCTCGATGCCGTTCAAGAGCGGCATCGCGACGTCCATGACGACGACGTCGGGAAAGGTCCGGCGTGCCTTCTCGACCGCCTCGCGGCCGTTCTCGGCGGTGCCGACGACGGTCACCTCCGGCTGCTCTTGGAGCAGCGACAGGATCCCTTCACGGACGATGGTGTGGTCGTCCGCCAGAAGCACTTTGGTTCGGTCGCTCATGGGTGCGTTGGGTTCACGGGCGGCGGGATTCCTAGTCGCCGCATTCTGACAGGGCGCTTCTCACAGCACAGTAGCGATTCTTCGCGGCTCGCCGAAGCGCATGGCGGGCCGCGAAAGGTACCATCCGGCGCGCTCGGCTGCCAACGGTCGTACCCGGTTTTTTCCAGAGACTGTCAGGTGTTGACCCGACAATAAGCCATGGAGGTTGCGACGGCGTCCCTCTAATAACAACTCGGCCGTTCTTTTTTCTCATTAAGGAGGGAGCCATGTACAGCTACAGAATGCCGGATCGGCCCGATCCGGTGGGGGTGGAGCCGGAGATGATGATCGGGAGTAGCGCCTCGATGCGCGACGTCGAACGCGCGCTCGCGCGGCTCGCGACGGCGGACGTCAACCTGCTCTTGCGGGGTGAGACCGGGACCGGGAAGCGCATCCTCGCCGAGGGGATCCATCGCCAGAGCCAGCGCACGAACGGTCGCCTCCCCGTGCTGTCCCTTGCCGGCGTGCCGGAGGCGAGGGCCGAGGTCGAGCTCTTCGGCGACGAGGGCTCCGGCGGCCTGGTCGCGCATTCGCGCGGCAGCGCGCTCTACCTGGAGCACATCGAGAGCCTGTCGCCGCGCCTGCAGCGCCGTCTCGTCCAAGCGCTCGATACGCCCGGGATCGGCGGTGATCTGCGCGTGATCGCGGGCACCACCGTCGAGCTCGAGGAGCTCGTCCGGCTCGGGCGGTTCCGCGCGGATCTGTACTTCCACTTGCCGATCCGCGTGACGGTCCCGCCGCTGCGTGAACGTCGCGAGGACATCGGCACGATCGCGACCCAGTTCATCAAGCAGTGGTGTGAGCGGACCGGATCTCCCCGCGTGGTGCTCGGCCGGAGCGCGCTCGCGGAGCTCACCAACTACACGTGGCCGGGAAACGCCCGCGAGCTGCAGCAGGCGCTCGAAGCGGCCTTGCGCGGCTCGCGCGGCGGCGACATCAGCGCGGAGCGCATCCGCGCGGTGCTCGGCCGGCGTCCCCGTCGCTACGCCGCGGCCGACGTGTTCCCGCTGCGTCAGCTCGAGCGCGACTACATCGCAACGGTGCTCTGCCGCTGCAACTGGAACCAGAGTCTCGCCGCTCGACGTCTTGGGATCGGGCGCAACACGCTGCTCCGCAAGATCAAGATGTTCGGACTCGATAAGGCGGAAGCCGCGGCCTGATCCGAGTCTCCCCGCTGGATGCGATCGCCCGTGGGGCCCTCGGGCTCACCGGGCGATCGCTTCGTCCTCGCCGGCGACCACCTCGCGCCCTTTCCGTTCCGCGATCGACACCCGCGTCATCACGATCTCTTCACTCGCCGGCGCCAACGCGTCGGTGGTGGCGGCGGCGATGATCGTGACCGTGCCGTCGTCGGCGCGCGCGAAGATGTACGAGCGCCCATCGAACCTGTTGCCGAGGATCTCGCCGATGAGCTGCGGGTTCACCGCGTAGCGCACGCCCGGCATCGCGGCGAGCTGGCTGAAGAGCCCCTCGTCGAGCCACTGCTCACGGCGGAGCTGACTCTCGCCCGGATCGCAGAAGGGCCACCGCTCGTTCCACGGCCACGGGTTCGCGGAGGGCTGGGCGACGATCTCGACGCCGGCGGCGGCGAGGCGCCCGCCGAGCGCGCGGAACGCGGGCTCCTGATGCGTGTGCGGCACGCGGAATCCGTCGTAGCAGACCATCACGCCGACGCGGCCGCAGTCGGCGTCGATGGGCACGAGCTCGCCGGCGTGGCCGGGTCGGAGCGGCAGCGCGTCCTCGAGCGTCGGCACCAGGTGAACCTTCTTGGTGACGTTCACGCAGCGTCCGTCCGGCGCGAACGTGTAGCTCGCGTTGAAGAGCCGGTTGTCGCGCGGCGCGAGCGTGTCGGCGTCGAGGCCTCGCGCGTTCTCCGGAAGAATCGCGCTACCGGCGACGACGGTCGCGCCGAGACGTCGAGCGACGTCGCGGAACACCCGGCGGTAGATCGCGTGCATCTTGGGGCTTTCACCGAGCAGCACCGCCGCCGCCGGCGAGCGCGTGCGGTGCGCGAGCATCGTGCGCGCCAGGTGGAGCGGCCGGCGCAGCGCCGCGCGTCGCAGCAGCGTGTCGACCGTGTCACCGGCCGCGAGCAGGTCGGCGTAGCCCGCGAGCGACAGGAACGTCCCGATGTGCTCGGGAAAGACGACGAGCGCCGGCACCTCGCGCTCCGCGCCGCCATGCTCGGCAGCACGGTGCGCGGCGATGCGCGCCGTGAGCACCTCGATCTTGGACGCGAACGCCGCCTCCGAGAGGTAGTCATCGGTGCGCATGTACGGCTGCACCGCGATCAAGTCGACGAGTGGCGACAATTGCGAAGCTCCGGAGGCGCGGTTACTGTACGCTCCCGCGCCGGTCAAAAACAGCCCAGAGTCATCGCTGATCGGGCGCGAGCGAGGAGTCGTTCATGGCGGAGTTCGTGAAGGTCGCGCGGACGCAGGACGTCCCCGCGGGAAGCGGCATCACCGTCGAGGTCGGCACCAAGCCGATCGCGCTCTTCAACTGTGACGGTGCCTTCTATGCGATCGACGATACCTGCCCGCACCAAGGCGGGCCGCTCGGCGAAGGCGAGATCGAGGGTACGACCGTGACGTGCCCGTGGCACGAATGGCGCTACGACGTCCGGACGGGCGTCAATCTCGAGGACGCGGCCTGCAAGGTCGCGGCGTATCCCGTCAAGGTCGAAGGCGACGACATCCTCGTCGCCGTGTGACGCCGCCAACCGCGTGGTGAGTCCCGCCGCCGCACCGCGCTCCGCCGCGCTACTTCTTCACGTGCTTTCGGAAGTCCGGCGGCCGCTTCTCGAGGAACGCGTTGGCGCCTTCCTGCGCCTCGGCGGTGTCGTAGTACAGATGCAAGGCCGCGAAGCCGAGACTGCCGATCCCGGCGATGTGATCGGTGTCGGCATTGAACGAGAGCTTCGCGAGCGTGAGCGCCGTCGGGCTCTTCTCGAGCAGCTCGGAGCACCAGCGCTCGACCTCGGCGCGTAGCTCCGCCGCCGGTACGACCTTGTTGACGAGGCCCATCGCGAGCGCGTCGGCGGCCGAGTACTGCCGGCAGAGGTACCAGATCTCGCGCGCCTTCTTCTCGCCGACGAGGCGCGCCAGGTAGGCGGTGCCGAAGCCGGGATCGACGCTGCCCACGCGCGGTCCGGTCTGGCCGAAGATCGCGCCGTCGGCGGCGACGCTCAAGTCGCAGATCACGTGCAGCACGTGACCCCCGCCGATCGCGTAGCCATTCACCATCGCGATCACCGGCTTCGGGATGTTGCGGATGGCGGCGTGGAGCGGGGCGACGTCCATCTCGTCGTAGCCGCTGCTGCCGCGCTCTTTCTGGTCGCCGCCGCTGCAGAAGGCCTTGTCGCCCGCGCCGGTGAGCACGACCACGCCGACGTCGCGGTCGTGCCACGCGTCGTGAAAGCAAGCGGTGAGCTCGCGCACGGTCTGCGTGCGGAAGGCGTTCCGTCGCTCGGGCCGGTTGATCGTGATCCATGCGACGCCGCCCGTGACCTCGTACAGTACGTCTTGCAGGGCCATCATCGTCCTTTCGTCCCGCTCGGCTTCTAGCCGAAGCTGCTCGCAGCGGGAAGGTCGCCGGTCGCGCCACGGCGCCGGTCGCCTTGACATTTGCCGAAGGGGCAACGAATGCTCGGGTCGACCATGGACGGCGTGTACCGAACGATCGTCCGGATGCCGCGGCTGGTGGTGGCGATTGCGGCGGCGATCACGATCGTGCTCGCGATCGGCGCGCTCCGCCTGCGCGTCGACAGCTCGGTCGAGACGCTGCTGCCGAAGGGTGATCCCGGCAAGCGGTTCTACGACGAGATCGTCAGCCGCTTCGGCAACGACGAGATCGACATCATCGGCGTCGTCGCCGACGATGTGCTCGCGCCCGAGACGCTGGAGAAGATCCGCGTCCTCACCAAACGCGCCGCCGAGATTCCCGGCATCGCGGGCGTCATCAGCCTCACCAACGTGCGCGACCCGGTCGCGGACGTGCTGAACCCGCCGCTCTTGATCCCGGAGATCCCGAAGACACAAGCCGAGCGCGAGGCGTTGCGCGCGCGCATCAAGGACAATCCGCTCTTCTCCGGCAATCTCATCGCGCCGGACAGTCGCGGCGCGGCGGTGAACGTCTTTCTCGAGGAGACCGAGGAAGCGTCGGCGCGCAGGATCGACGGCGCGCTCGAGCAGCTCATCGCCGAGGTCTCGGCGGGCGGCCCGGAGCGGATGCTCCTGACCGGCATCTCGCACATCAAGGTGAACGCGCTCGCGCTCATGCGCCGCGACCTCGCGACGCTGACGCCGGCGAGCCTCGCGCTGGTGGTGGCGGTGCTGTTCTTCTCGTTCCGCACCCGTCGCGGCGTCGTCCTCCCGCTCCTCTGCGTCGTCGTCGGCGTGGTCTGGACGATGGGCATCATGGGATGGGTCGGTGAGCCGATCTCGCTCGGGACTTTGCTGCTGCCCTCGCTCTTGATCGTGATCGGCAGCTCGTACGCCACCCACGTGGTCGCGCGCTACTACCTCGAGCTCGAGACGCCGACGGTGCCGGGGCAGCCGGTCTACGGCGCCATTCAGCAGGCGGGACTGCCGGTTTTCGTCTCCGGCATCACCACCGTGACCGGCTTCTCCGCCTTGATGCTGAATCCGATCCAGGCGGTGCGCTCGCTCGGTCTCTATGCGGTCATCGGCATCACGCTGCTCTTCCTCCTCGCGATGACGCTCGTCCCCGCGATGATCCAGCTGCTCCCGGAGCGGCGCTATCGACGCGAGAGCGGCGTCGGCAGCGGCGAGAGCGGCCAGCTCGGCGCGGTCCTGGCGAAGCTCGCCCAGTTCGACATCGCCTGGCGGTGGCCGATCTTCGCGGTCGCCGCGGTCGCGGTCGTCGTGTCGCTGATCGCGTTGCCGCGCATCCAGGCCGACACCAACTTTCTCTCCTATTTCCCGCCCGAGTCACCGGTGCGGAAGGAGCACGAGATCATCAACGACCGCGTCGCCGGCGCGTTGCCTTTCTACGTCGTCGTCGGCGACCGGAAGCCGGGCTCGATGATCACCATGGACGCGCTCCGCCGGTTGCGCGATCTGCAGCGGTTCATCGATCAGATTCCGGGGGTCACTCGCAGCGTCTCGGTCGCCGACTATCTCGATCTCTTCGACAAGGGCTTGCGCGCGAGCGGCGACGTCGTGATCGACGACCAGGGCCGTCCCATCGCACCCGACCAGCTCAAGAGCTTCTGGGACGATCCCTCGCGGCTCGACGAGGTGCTGCTCTTCGTGAAGCAGAACCCCGCCGCGTTCCGCTCGGTGATCACGCCCGACTTCGGCGAGGTCAACGTCGTCGTGCGGACGCGCTTCGAACGCTCGACCGAGATCGCCGGCGCCGTCGATCAAATCCGCCACTGGGCGGTGGAGCACATGCCGCCCGACGTGCCGGTCGTCTCGACCGGCAACATCATCTTGCTCAACGGCACCACGGACGACGTGGTCTGGGGGCAGGTGAAGAGCGTGACCGTCGCCTTGGTGGTCATCTTCCTCGTCATGTCGATCCTGTTCCTCTCCGCCAAGGTCGGCTTCATCGCGATGCTGCCGAACGTGGTGCCGGTGGTGCTCTTCTTCGGCGTGCTGGGCTGGAGCAACATCATGCTGAACATCGGCACCAGCATCATCGCCGCGATCGCGCTCGGCATCGCCGTCGACAATACGATCCACTACATGGTTCGCTTCAACCGCGAGCTGCAGGTCACCTACGACGAGAAGCAGTCGCTCGCGACGGCGCTCCGCACCGTCGGCCGGCCGATCGTCTACACCTCCGTGGCCTTGACGCTCGGCTTCTTGGTGATGCGACTCTCCGACTTCGTGCCCGTCCGCGACTTCGGCGTGCTGACGGCGGCGACGATGATGGGCGCGCTCGCGACCAACGTCATCCTGTTGCCGGCGCTTCTCGCCGAGACCCGCATCGTCACGCTGTGGGATCTCATTTTCGTCAAGCTCGGCAAGGACCCGCACAAGACCATCCCGCTCTTCCACGGCCTGCGCCGCGCCCAGGCGCGCATCGCGGTTCTGCTCGGGACGTTGCGGAGTCTCTCCGCGGGCAAGGTCGCCGTCCGTCAAGGCGACGTCGGCAACGAGATGTACGTCATCATCAACGGCCGTGCCGACGTCGTGGTCACGGGACCCGACGGCCGCCGCCACGTCGTTCGCCATCTCGAGCGTGGCGATGTCTTCGGCGAGATGGGCTTGGTGCGTCAGCAGCAACGCACGGCGGACATCGTCGCGACCGAAGACTTGGAGTTGCTCGCGGTCGACCAGCGCTTCATGCAGCGCCTGCAGCGCCGTTACCCGCGCATCGCCGCCGCCGTGTTCCTGAACCTCACGCGGATCTTGAGCGACCGCCTCGAGAACACGACCGAGCAGTTCGCCGCGGCCGGCTGAGGTCGGCCCGATCGCTTCCCGCTGTGCGGCGCATTTGGTAGTCGTCGGGCGTGCCGGAGAGCGCGCTCTACGCCGCCGCGCGCGCACGCGGCGCAACCTTCCTCGAGATCGACGGGTTCACCGTCGCCGGCGACTTCGGTGACGCCGAAGCCGAGTATCGCGCCCTGCGCGTCGACGCAGCGCTGGTGGACCTGCCGTTCCGGCAACGCCTCCGCGCGACCGGTGTCGACCGTGTCCCGTTCCTGCAAGGCATGTTGTCGAACGACGTCGCGGCGCTCGGTGCGGGGGAGGGGTGTGCGGCACTGCTCCTGACCGAGCAAGGCAAAGTCGTCGCCGACTTCGCCGTGCTCGCGTTGGAGGACGCGCTGCTCCTCGACGGACTCGCGAGCGCGGTCGCCGCCGCGACCGCCGCGCTCGAGCGGTTCATCGTCGCGGACGACGTCGAGCTGGCGCCGCTCGGCGCGACCGACCACGCGTTCGGCCTCTACGGTCCAGGCGCCGCCGCGGCGCTGGCGACCCTCGGTGTGCCCGCGCTTCCGGACGGCGATTTCGGTCACGGCCCGTACCGCGTCGGCGACGTCGAGACGCGGATCGTCCGCGTTCCCGAGCCGGGTGCCGGCGGCTTCCACTGCCTCGTTCCGGCGTCGAGCGCGGCGCAGTGGTGGGTGCACTGCATCGACGCCGGCATCACGGCGGCGGGTCATCGCGCCTTCGACGTGCTCAGGATCGAATCGGGTGTGCCGTGGTACGGCCACGACGTCGGTCCCGACACGATCGCGCTCGAAGCACCGTACGAGCGCGCGATCAGCTTCCGTAAGGGGTGCTATCTCGGCCAGGAGGTCATGGAGCGGGTCACCGCGCGCGGGCACGTGAATCGCAAGCTCGTCGGTCTCGAGGCAACGGATCGCAAAGTTCCCGCGACCGGGGCGCGGCTCTTCGCGGGCGACCGCGACGTCGGCTGGATCACCAGCGTCTGCTGGTCCTGGCGCCTGCAGCGCTCGATCGCGCTCGGTTACGTCCGGCGCGAGCACGTCGCGCCGGGAACGACGCTCGCACTCGGCGCGGCGGATACGACGGCCACGTTGACGGTTCGGCCGCTGCCGTTCGCCTGAGACGCGAAGCGGCGCGACGGCGCGTTACGCGGTCGAGGCGAGCGGCACGAGCCCGAGACGCGTCGCTTCGCGGTAGGTCGCGGTGCGGCTCTCCTCGCCCGCGAAGAGACGCAAGTCCTCGGGAGTGTCGACGTCGAAGCCGAGGCGCGTGCTGCGCCAGACCGCGCACGGCACGCCCGCGCGTTCCGCCGCGGCGAGGTGACGGGCGAAGCTGCGGCCGCCGAAGCACGGACCGTAGATCGACGCGGGCCGGCGGACCATCGCGTTGGTGCCGAGCCCCTCTTTCGACGGGACCACCAGGCCGCCGTGCCGAGGCGTCCGCGTGAGCAGCTCCTCGACGTCGCTCGCACGGACGAGCGGCACGTCCGAGAGCACGACGAGAACCGCCGTCGCTCCGAGCGCGATCGCCGCCTCGGTGCCGATTGCAACCGCGCCGTTGAGCCCACGGGGCTCGTGCTCGTCGACGACGAACGCGCCGCGCGCGCGCGCGAGCGTCGCGAGCTCGGCATCGGCGGTCACTACCAAGACACGGTCGACTCCGCGCGCCGCGGTGAGCGCCGCCACCACGTCCTCGAACATCGCGCGCGCGACCGCCATCCGGTCGGCTGCGGAGAGCAGCGGCTCGAGACGGGTCTTCGCGACCTCCAACGGCTTGGCTGGGAGCAAGGCGATCGTCACGAGACGTCTCCTGAACGGCGCGTTGCTGTGGCTCGGGACGGCGAGACCGGTGCGGACGCGACTCCTAGAAGGCACCCCGGGGAGAGTCAATAGAGCGGTCCGGCACCCGTCGGCCGCACGGTGCGGTCGCGCGCGCCGGCAGCGCTGTTTCCCGTTGCGCCGAGGCTAGTGTAGCATCGCGGCTCGCATTCATGCGTGTCGTTGCAGGATTGGCACGCGGGCGGCGCTTGCGCGCTCCGAAGGGGAGCGGCACGCGTCCGACCGCCGATCGCGTCAAGGAGGCCCTGTTCTCGATGCTCGAAAGTCGTGACCGTTGCGCCGGCGTGACGATCCTCGACCTCTTCGCCGGGACCGGAGGTCTCGGGATCGAGGCGCTCAGCCGTGGAGCCGGGGGAGCGGTGTTCGTCGAGTCGAACCCGAGCGCGGCGAAGACGTTGCGAGCGAACCTCGCAACCGCCGGCTTCGACGCCGAGGTGTTGGTGATGCCCGCGGCGCGCGCGATCACCGCTCTGGGCGAGCGCGGTGCGCGATTCGACGGTGTCTTCCTCGACCCACCGTACGAGCGCGCGTGGATCCGCGACACGCTCGAGCGCCTCGATGTCGCCGGTCTGGTGCGTGACGACGGCTGGGTCGTCGTCGAGCACGGGCGTGACGAAGCACCGCCGGCGCGCGTCGGCCACCTGGTTGCGCGCGACACGCGGCGCTACGGGGATACTCGCCTCACCTTGCTCGAGGCCGAAGGCTCGGAGGTGGCCGATGGCGCCTGACGCCGAGGTGCGCCAACCGTCGACGGCCGTCTACGCCGGATCGTTCGACCCGATCACCAATGGTCACGTCGACATCATCGAGCGGACCTTGCAGGTGTTCGAGCGCGTGATCGTGGCGGTGGCGTTCAACCCCGACAAGGACAGCGCGCTCTTCACGCCGGCCGAGCGGGTCGAGATGATCGCCGCGGAGTTCTCCCGCTACGGCGGCCGGGTGGCCGGCGACAGCTTTTCCGGGCTGCTCGTCGACTACGTCGAGCAGAAAGGCGCCAAGGTGATCGTGCGCGGTCTTCGCGCCGTTGCCGATTTCGAGTACGAGTTCCAGATGACGATGATGAACCGCCACCTGAAAGCGGATATCGAGACGATCTTCATGATGGCGGGCGAGGCCCATTTCTACACCAGCTCACGCTTGGTGAAGGAGGTCGTGATGCTCGGCGGCGACGTCGAGGGGCTCGTTCCGGACGTGGTACTGAAGAGGCTCCAAGCGAAGGTGAGACGATGACGAGCCACCCATCCAGCTCCGAACCGGTTCGACTGAGCAGCCGACTCTCCGCCGTCAAGCCGTCAGCGACGCTCGCCGTCACGGCGGCGATGGCCGAGCTGCGCCGGCAAGGAAAGGACGTCGTCGACTTCGGAACGGGTGAGCCGGACTTCGACACGCCCGATCACATCAAGGAGGCTGCGGTGGCCGCGATCGCGGCCGGCCAGACCAAGTACACGCCGGTCGGCGGCACGCTGGAGCTGCGCCGTGCGGTCGCGACCAAGCTCGCGCGCGACAACGGCCTCGAATACGCGCCCGACGAGATCATCGCGAGCTGCGGCGGCAAGCACTCGCTCGCGACGGCGTTCATGGCGCTCTTCCAAGAAGGTGATGAGGTGCTCGTGCCGTCACCGTTCTGGGTGAGCTACGCCGACATGCTGATCCTCGCCGGCGCGACACCGGTGATCGTCCCGACCGAGGAGCGCGACGGCTTTCGCACGACGCCGGCGGCGCTCGACGCCGCGATCACGCCGCGCACCCGTGCGGTGATCGTCAACAGCCCGAGCAACCCGACCGGGGCCGCGTACGATGCCGAGGCGCTGCGTGCGATCGGCGAGCTCATCCTGCGTCGGGGCCTGCTCGCGATCTCCGACGACGTCTACGAGCGACTCACCTACGGCGGGTTCGTGCAGCGCCACATCCTGGCGCTGGTCCCCGAGCTGCGCCCGCACTCGCTCGTCATCAGCTCGGTGTCGAAGACCTATGCGATGACGGGCTGGCGCCTCGGATACACTGCCGCGCCGAAGCCCGTGGTCGCCGCCATGGCGAAGCTGCAGGGACAGAGCACGAGCAACCCGTGCTCGATCACGCAAGCGGCGGCGATCGCGGCGCTCACCGGGCCGCAAGAGTGCGTCGGCGTGATGGTTGCCGAGTTCGCCAAGCGTCGCGCCTACGTCCTCGAGCGTCTCGCGGCCATTCCCGGCGTCACCTGCGCGCCGCCGCAGGGCGCGTTCTACGTGTTCCCGAACGTCGGCGCGTTCCTCGGCCGGCGCGTCGGCAAGTACATGCTGGCGTCCGCCTCCGATCTCGCCTCGTATCTGATCGCGGAGAGCGGGCTCGCCGTCGTCGCGGGCGAGGACTTCGGCGCGCCGACCAACATCCGGATCTCCTACGCGACGTCGATGGCGAATCTGCGCGAGGGGATGGATCGTCTCGATCGCGCGCTACGCGCGGTCGCCGCGGCGGCTTAGCAAGGCGGCACGGCCGGCCGCTCGCCGGTGCGGCGATAGCGGAAATACTCGGCAAGAATCTGGGCGTGGTCGAACGCGAGCGGGCTCGGCAGCGAGTCTTCGCGAAAGACCGCGGCGCGCGCCGCATCGTCGCCGCCGCGCGGCTCGCCCGAGGCGCGTCCGATGTACACGACCGACAGCGTGTGGCGGCGCGGGTCGCGCCGCGGATCGGAGTAGACGTTGAAGAGCTCGAGCAACTCGACCTCGAGTCCGGTTTCCTCGCGCGCTTCGCGGCGCGCCGCCACTTCCGCGCGCTCGCCCTCGTCGATGAAGCCGCCGGGGAGCGCCCACCCGTGCGGCTCGAATCGCCGCTCGACGAGCACGATTGCACGCTCACCGATCTCGATGATGACGTCGACCGTCGGCGCCGGACTGCGAGGGATGCCCATCGCGATTTCCGTAGCAGCGTGACGTGCGCTCGCCAAATCCGTGCGATGAAAATGCGGCCGTTGTGGCGGAGTGGGACGATTTGATTCGACGGTCGGCACCTGACCGAACGGTCGTCTCCTTGACAATATCTACCCCCGTCACTAAACGGGAACGAATTTCGTGCCCGGCACGCCCGTCGAGGGTGTCGGAGGGAAGGGGGCGCGGCGGTTCATGCTGGCACATCTCCTGCTCGAACCCGGTAAGATCGCTTATCGAGAGGTTGCGACGCCGGTTCCAGGCCCGGACGATGTCGTCGTGCGCGTGTCGACCGCCCTCACTTGCGGGACCGACCTCAAAGCGTTCACGCGCGGCCATCCGAAGATGCCGATGCCGACGCTCTTCGGTCACGAGTTCGCCGGTGACATCGCACGCGCCGGCCGCAACGTACGTGGCTTCCGCGAGGGCGACGCGATCATGGCCGTTCCGACGGCGCCCTGTAAGACCTGTTACTACTGCCGCCACCGGCAGGAAAATCTCTGTACGACGATCATGGACACCATGGTCCTCGGCGCCTACGCCGAGTACGTGAAGCTCCCGGCCGCGATCGTCGAGACCAACATGTTTCCGAAGAGCGACACCTTGAGCTACGCGGAGGCCGCGTTGCTCGAACCGCTCTCCTGCGTCGTCCACGCCGTCGAGCACCTGGACGTGCGCCCCGACGATTGTGTGCTGATCATCGGCGCCGGCGCGATCAGCCTGCTGCACTTGCTGGTGCTGAAGAGCCTCGGCGTCGAGCAGGTGATCGTGCTCGGGCGCAGACAATACCGTGCGCAGGCCGCAGTCGATCTCGGCGCGCAGGTGCTGCTCGCGAACGACGCCGTCAATGCGCACGCGCAGGTGCTCGAGGCGACCGACGGTCGCGGCGCCGACGTCGTGATCGAGTGCACCGGTCAGCCGGCGGTGTGGGAGCAGGCGATTCACTACGTCCGCCGCGGCGGAACCGTCGTGCTCTTCGGTGGTTGTCCGGCGGGTACGCGCGCGTCGTTCGACACCGCGCGCTTGCACTACGATCAGGTGACGCTGATCAGCCCGTTCCACTTCACCCCGCGCGACGTCCGCAAGGCCTACCACCTGCTCGTCGACAAGAAGATCGACGGCCGGCCGCTCATCACCGCCACGTACACGTTTCCGGAGCTCGACCAGGTGCTCGCGCTGCTGCAGCAGGGGCACGGCATCAAGTACGCGCTCGTACCGCAGCCACTGGGCTGAGCCTTTCCCGCCGGCCGCTGCCGTGACGTGCGGTGTGCCGGCGGGCTCCAACTCCCCCAGCGTACACCGATGACACCCTCCCACATGCGCGCCGGTTGCCTCGACGAGAACCTCGCGGTGCGCGTCGTCGAGATGCCGGTGCCGGCGGTCGGCGACGGTGAGATCCTGGTGCGAACGGCCGCGTGCGGCATCTGCTCCGGCGACATCATGGGCTGGTACATGCGCCGCAAGGCGCCGCTCGTCTTCGGGCACGAGCCGGCGGGTGAGATCGTCGCGGTCGGTGCCGGCGTCCGCGACTTCACGGCCGGCGACCGGGTGTTCGTCCACCACCATGCGCCGTGCTTCGCCTGCGCGCTCTGCGCACGCGGGGAGTTCGTGCAGTGCGCGGCGTGGCGCGACGGCCGTCTCGTGCCGGGCGGCATGGCCGAATACTTCGTCGTGCCGGCCGGCAACGTCCGCGGCGATACGCTCCGCCTGCCCGACGACGTCTCGTATGCGGACGCGAGCCTGGTCGAGCCGGTGGCGTGCACGGTCAAGTCGCTGCGACGTGCCGGCGTCAGCGGCGGCGAGCGCATCGCCATCATCGGGCTCGGCATCATGGGGCAGCTGCACGTGCTCCTCGCGCGCGATGCGGGCGCACGACAAATCATCGGGCTCGATCGCATCCCGTTCCGCCTCGCGCGCGCGCGCCAGCTCGGCGCCGACGCGGCCGTACACGTCGACGAGCGCGATCCGGTCGAGGCGGTGCGCGAGCTCACCGGTGGGGAGCTCGCCGATGCGGTGATCGTCGGCCCGGGAAGCGTCGAGGCGATGCAGCTCGGCATCGCGCTCGCCGGTCGCGGCGCGACGGTCGTGCTCTTCACCGCCAGCCGTCCCGAGGACCGCTTGGCGGTGGCGCCGTACGACCTCTACTTCCGCGAGATCCGCCTGGTGCCGAGCTACTCCTGCGGGCCGAACGACACCCGCGACGCGCTGGCGCTGGTGAGCCGCGGCGTCGTCACCGCGGACAAGGTCGTCACGCACCGCTTTCCGCTCGCCGATTTGGCGACCGCGTACCGTACCGCCGCGGACGGCGGCGTCGCCCTCAAGACCATCGTCACGTTTCCCTGAGGTCCGTCGACGCGCGTCGAGTACGCGGGCGCCGATCTGCGGACACAAAAAAGGCGGCCGTCCCGAAAGACGCCGCCCTTTTTGATCTCCACTCGCGCGGTGCTCGCGCTACTTTCTCATGTGCTTCATGAAGATCGCTTCGGCCTTTTGTGCCGCAGCCTCAGCACGGCGAGCTGCATCTTCCACCCGTCCTGCCGCGGCTTCGGCGCGTGACGCCGCCGCTTCTGCTCGTGCTGCAGAAGCATCCGCGCGCTGAATCGACTGTGTTTCCACCTCGGTTTGTTTCTTCATGCAACCCATTCCGAGCGTCGACATCAGCATAACGGCAGCCGCAGTTCCCACGAACGTCTTTGACGCATTCCGCATCGCTCTCACCTCCTTGAATGTCCGCCCACACAGCGTTGGCTGAACCACCGAAGTTTTTGACAGAAAACCCCCTACGTCGCAAGCACGCGACTGCTGCGGTTGCGCTCGGTCGTGGCGTATTGGCGATCGTCTCGAAGGTCGGTCAGTATTCGTCGTCGTAATCGCCGCCGCCGCCCGGCATGGACGGCGCCGAACCTTTCTTCTCGGGCTTGTCGGCGATCGCCGCTTCGGTCGTGATCAGCAAACCAGCGACGCTCGCGGCATTTTGCAACGCCGAGCGTACGACTTTCGTCGGGTCGATGACGCCGGACTTGCTGAGCGACTCGAAGTTGCCGGTGAGCGCGTTGTATCCGAAGTCGCCCTTACCCTCGCGCACCTTGTTGACGACCACCGACGCCTCCGCTCCCGCGTTGCGCGCGATCTGACGGAGCGGCTCTTCCATCGCGCGCCGCACGATGTCGACGCCGACGGCCTGATCGCCCGGGGCCTTGACGTCCTGCAGCGCCGCCTGCGCGCGCAGCAACGCGACGCCGCCACCCGGAACGATGCCTTCCTCCGCAGCGGCCTTGGTCGCGTGCATGGCGTCCTCGACACGCGCCTTCTTCTCCTTCATCTCGACCTCGGTGGCGGCACCGACGCGCAGCACCGCGACGCCGCCGGCGAGCTTCGCGAGCCGCTCCTGCAGCTTCTCGCGATCGTAGTCGGAGGTGGTCTCCTCGATCTGCGCGCGGATCTGCTTGATGCGCGCCTGGATCGCGTCCTTCTTGCCGGCGCCGCCGACGATCGTCGTGGTGTCCTTGTCCATCACGACACGCTTGCAGCGGCCGAGATCGTCGAGCGTGAGGTTCTCGAGCTTCAAGCCGAGCTCCTCGGCGATGACGCGGCCGCCGGTGAGGATCGCGATGTCCTCGAGCATCGCCTTGCGACGATCGCCGAAGCCGGGCGCCTTGCCAGCGGCACAGCGCAAGGTGCCGCGGATCTTGTTCACGACCAGCGTCGCGAGCGCCTCGCCCTCGACGTCTTCGGCGATGATCACGATCGGCCGGCCGCTCTGCGCGATGCGCTCCAGCACCGGCAGCAGGTCGCGCATGTTGGAGATCTTCTTCTCCTGCAACAGCAGATACGGCTCGTCGAGCTCGGCCAGCATTTTCTCGGGGTTGGTGGCGAAGTACGGCGAGAGGTAGCCGCGGTCGAACTGCATGCCCTCGACGACCTCGAGCGTCGTCTCCAGGCCTTTCGCGTCCTCGACGGTGATCACGCCTTCTTTCCCGACCTTCTCCATCGCCTCCGCGAGGAGGTCGCCGATGGTGGTGTCGCCGTTGGCGGACACGGTCGCGACCTGCGCGATGTGGGCACGGTCGCTGACGGGCTGGCTCTGGGCCTTGATGGCCTCGACGGCGCGCTGAACGGCGAGATCGATGCCGCGCTTCAAGTCCATCGGATCGTAGCCCGCCGCGAGCAGGCGCAGACCTTCGCGTAGGATCGCTTGCGCCAAGACCGTGGCAGTCGTGGTGCCGTCGCCGGCAAGGTCGGAGGTCTTGGTGGCGACCTCGCGGATCAGCTTCGCGCCCATGTTCTCGAACTTGCCTTCGAGCTCGATCTCCTTGACGACGGTCACGCCGTCCTTGGTGATGAGTGGAGCGCCGAAGCTGCGCTCGAGCAGTACGTTCCGACCGCGCGGGCCGAGCGTCACCTTGGCGGTATCGGCGAGCAGATTCACGCCGTGGAGAATGCCTTCACGGGCTTTGTCGTGCAGATGGACCGTCTTTGCGCCCATGCAAGACTCCTTTCGTGTTTGAGGTTGAGTAAGCGGCGAGTGTAAGCATTCCGAATGTGGTTGCAAGAGCGCGCGCGCACCGCTCCAACGCGCTCTGCGTGCTTGCACTCATAGTACGCATCCGCTAGAGGAGGCGCACTTTTTCCCGCGCCTGCACCGTCCCTTGCCATCGCGGGGAGCCGAGTCCCTGGGCGCGCAGCGAGGTCCTCGATGAAAGGCGGTTTGGTCGTGGCACTGCTGTTGCTCGCAGTGTCGCCGGCGCGGGCCGAGAGCGGACGGTACACGTTCGGCGGAACAGCCGAGCAGGGTACGTTCGTCCTCGATACCCAATCCGGCCGCGTGTGGCGCTACGACCGCGTGGATGATGCGTGGTATCTGTACGACCTCGAAGCCTTGGTTCGCACCCCGCGCAGCGACGCACCGGCACGCTCGCAGCGCAACGAGGTCGAAGGGGAGCCGGGCGAACCGAAGAGGCGGCAGGAGTGAGGGCACTCGCCCTCTGTGGGACGTGACGCTGCAGCGGTAGCTGAAGCGGCCTCGCGCGCTGTGCCCAACGCGCGCGCATTTCGCATCCAATACGGAGAACATCGATGATCGCACTCGTAACGGTAATCAGTGTCGGCGCTTTGGCTTTCGCGTGGTTCCTCGCGCGGCAAGTGCTGGCGCACGCCACCGGCACGCCGAAGATGCAGGAGATCGGCAACGCGATCCGCGAGGGCGCGGAAGCCTTTCTCAATCGGCAATATCGAACCATCGGCGTGATGGGCATCGTGGTCGCGGGGTTGATCTTCGTGCTGTACGCCTGGGTGCGCCCGACGACGCCGCACGATCCGGCACCCGCCATGACGCTCGCCGTCGTGACGGCGGTCGCGTTCGTCTTCGGGGCGGTGTGCTCCGCGGTCGCCGGCTACGTCGGGATGTTCGTCTCGATCCGCGCCAATCTGCGCACCGCGAGCGCGGTCCGCACCAGCTTGAACACGGCGCTGCAGATCGCGCTTCGCGGCGGTGCGGTCTCCGGGTTGTTCGTGGTGGCGCTCAGTCTCATCGGCGTCGTCGTGCTCTACAGCATCCTGCTCGCGCAAGGCTTCACCGTCCGTGCGATTCCGTTCATGCTCGTCGGCTACGGCTTCGGCGCGAGCTTCGTCGCGCTCTTCGCGCAGCTCGGCGGCGGTATCTACACCAAGGCGGCGGACGTCGGTGCCGACCTGGTCGGCAAGATCGAGGTCGGGATTCCGGAGGACGATCCGCGCAACCCGGCCGTCATCGCCGATCTCGTCGGCGACAACGTCGGCGACTGCGCCGGCCGCGGCGCCGACCTCTTCGAGTCGACGGCCGCGGAGAACGTCGGCGCGATGATCCTCGGCGTCGCGCTGTTTCCGGTCTACGGCATCAACGGCATCATGTTCCCGCTCATCGCGCGCGCCTTCGGTCTCATCGCTTCGATCGTCGGCGTGATGGTGGTGCGCACGCGCGAGGACGCCGATCCCATGCAGGCCCTCAACCGCGGCTACTACGTGACGAGCGCGCTCGCGACGCTCGGCTTCCTCGCCGCTTCGCGCTGGCTGCTCTATACGCCTACGGCCCCGAGCGCGTGGCTGCACTTCTTCGCCTGCGGCGTGATCGGCATCGTCACCAGCATCCTCTTTGTCTACATCACCCAGTACTACACCGAGGCGCAGTACCGGCCGGTCCGCGAGATCGCCGAGGCGAGCCGCACCGGTCCGGCGACGAACATCATCGCCGGCATCGCCGTCGGCATGGAGTGCACCGCGGCGCCGGTGATCGTCATCTCGGTCGCGATCATCTCGAGCTACATGCTCGGACGGAACGCCGGCATCGACGTTCCGCAGGCCGCGTCGGGTCTCTTCGGCACGGCGGTGGCGACGATGGGCATGCTCGGCACCGCCGCCTACATCCTCGCGATGGACACCTTCGGTCCGATCACCGACAACGCCGGCGGCATCGTCGAGATGAGCGAGCAGCCCGACGAGATCCGCAAGAAGACCGACCGCCTCGACGCCGTCGGCAACACCACCAAGGCGCTCACCAAGGGCTACGCGATCGGCTCCGCTGCACTCGCGGCGTTCCTCCTCTTCTCGGCGTACCTCGACGAGGTGAGCAACCTCGGCTCGCCGATCGTCGCGGTCAACATCGCCAAGCCCGAGATCTTCGTCGCTGGCCTGCTCGGCGCGATGCTCGTCTTCCTGTTCTCGTCGCTCGCGATCCGCGCCGTCGGCAAGGCGGCCTACTACGTCATCAACGACGTTCGCGATCAGTTCCGTGAGAACCCCGGCATCCTCGCTGGCAGCGTGAAGCCGGACTACGCGCGCACCGTCGATCTCGTCACGACCGGCGCGCTCCGGCAGATGGTGTTGCCCGGCGTGCTGGCGGTCACGTTTCCCGTCGTGGTCGGCGTCGTCTTCCGACAGTTCAATCTCGGTGCGGAGGCGGTGGCCGCCTTCCTGATGGTCGGCACGATGGCGGGCATCTTGATGGCGACCATGCTGAACAACGGCGGCGGCGCGTGGGACAACGCGAAGAAGTTCATCGAGTCCGGTCAGTTCGGTGGCCGCGGCTCCGAAGCGCACAAGGCCGCCGTGGTCGGCGACACGGTCGGCGACCCCTTCAAGGACACCGCGGGCCCGAGCCTCCACGTCCTGATCAAGCTCTTGAGCACCATCACGCTGGTGATGGCGCCGCTCTTCATCTAGGCCGCGCGTCGCGCGTGGCGGTGTCGAGCCAGCGGCTCGGCGCGATGGTCATGGGGGCGACGAGCGGGACCAAGCCGAGCACCCGTCCGTCGCGCTCGATGACGAGCTCGCCGACGCGCTGGTTCAGATCGACCGGCGCCTCGAGTATCGGCGGGAGCTGGAGCGACAGCGCGACGGTCGGTGTCTCGCCGCGGCGTGCGGTCACTGCGAAGGTCTCGGCTGCCTTCGGATTGAACGCCGGTAGGATGCCGCCGTGCACCTCGACGGCGCGCTCGACTTGGGCGCCGGCCTCGACCACCAGCACCCGTCGATACCGCACGAAGCCGCGCTCGAGCACGTCCCAGACGCGGACGGCGTCGGGCCCGGTCGCAACCGCGAGGAGCTCGAGACCGTCGCGCCCCGCGACCGCGATCGCGGGTCCGGCGGCACCCGACTGCGCCCGCGTCGAGGGCTCACGGATCGTACCGCCGCGGCCCGCCGGGGCGACGACGTTGCCACGCTCGATCGTGTCGGCCGGCGGTCTCGTCGCGATCAACGGGGCCGTCGCGCGGACGATCACCGCACCTCCCGCAACGGGAACGCCGTCGAGACCGATGCGACGGTGGATCGCCGCGTCGTCCAGCAACGTACCCGCGAGCCGCGCGACGTCGAGGACG
>JBGPIT010000021.1:0-26390 GCA_041485125.1 Binatia bacterium
CTCGCGGCCGAGCTCGGCGTCGACCTCGCAACGGTCCACGGCACCGGCCCGGGCGCCGCGATCCGCCGCGAGGACGTCGAGCGGGCGGCCGCCTCGCGGACGCCGGCCGCGCCCGAGCGTGCGGCGATCGGCGCCCCGCCTGCGCCGGCAGCGGCCGGCAGCGAGCGCGCCGCCCGCATGCGCTCGGTGATCGCCGCGGCGATGGCGCGCTCGAAGCGCGAGATCCCGCACTACTATCTCGCCACCACGATCGACGTTGGGCGCGCGATGCGCTGGCTCGCGGAGCGAAATGCCGCACGGCCGATCACGGAGCGCATGGTCGCGGCGGTGCTGCTCATCAAAGCGGTCGCACTCGCGCTGCGTGACGTGCCGGAGCTGAACGCGACCTGGACCGGCACCGGCGCGACCGTGTGCGACGACGTCCACGTCGGCATCGCGATCTCGCTGCGCGGCGGCGGACTCGTCGTCCCCGCGCTCCACCACGCCGACCGGCAGAGTCTCGACGATCTGATGCAGAGCTTCCGTGACCTGGTGAGCCGCGCGCGCCGCGGCTCACTCCGGAGCTCCGAGCTCTCGGACGCGACCGTCACGATCACCAGCCTCGGCGACCAGGGCGTCGAAACGGTGTTCGGGATCATCTATCCGCCGCAGGTCGCGATCGTCGGGTTCGGGAGGATCGTCGAGCGGCCGTGGATCGCAGACGGCCGCGTCGTCGCGCGGCAGGTCGTGACGGCGACGCTCGCGGCCGACCACCGCGTGAGCGACGGCCACCGCGGCGGGCTCTTCCTCGCCGCGGTCGAGCGCCGGCTCCAGGCGCCGGAGAGCCTATGACGCGCGACGAGCTGAAAACGGTCGTGCTGCGTGCGCTCGGCGGGATCGCGCCCGAGGCGGATCTCGCCGGTATCGATCCGGACGCCGCTTTCCGCGATCAGCTCGATCTCGATTCGATGGACATTCTCAACTTCGCGATCGCGCTCGACGAGGCGCTCGGCGTCGACATCCCGGAGACCGACTATGCGAAGATCGCGACCTTGAGCGGCTGTCTCGATTACCTCGAGGCGGCGATGACGCGGCGGTGAGCCGCCGACGGGAGATGTCTCATGCCGGTACTGACCAAGCTGGAAGCGTACCTCGAAGAGAACCGCGTCCCGTACGAAATCCTGTTGCACCGCCCGGCGTATACGGCCCAGGAGGTCGCGGCGGCGCAGCACGTGCCGGGGCGCGAGATGGCGAAGGTCGTGATGGCGAAAGCGGGAGAGCGTTTCGTCATGGCGGTACTGCCTGCGCCGCGACGCCTCGACCTCGAGAAGCTCGCCGCACGGGTTCCCGAGAGGAGAGCACGACTCGCGAGCGAGGACGAGTTCGCCGGGCTCTTTCCGCAGTGCGATGCCGGCGCGGAGCCGCCGTTCGGGAATCTCTTCGGTGTGCCGGTGTACGTCGACGAGAGCCTGGCGCGCGACGAGCACATCGTGTTCCCCGCCGGCAGCTGCACCGAGACCGTGCGCCTGCGGTACGCCGACTTCGCGATGCTCGTGCAGCCGGTCGTCGTCGATCTCACCCTGACGCGGGAAGAGGGGAACGACAGCACGCCAGGCACCGCGTCGGCCGCCGGCTGAGGAGCACTGCTCGTTTGCCGCGTCGCGTGCGCCGCCGTCACGATCGCCGGCGCAGCAGGCTCAACAAGAACGCTGCCGTGGCAACCATGACGATGAGCGGGCCCGTCTCTCGATGCAAGCACGCCGCCAGCCGGGTGCCCACCCCGGTGGCAATCACCGCGACCGCCACGGCAATTCGCAACATTCCATTCAGGTCTCGCGCTGCGCGTTTGGCCGTGGCGGCGGGAATGATGATCAACGCGCCCATCAGGAGCACGCCCAGGTAGCGCAGCCCGAGGGCAATCGTCAGCGCAAACGTCTGCAGGTACAGCAGATTGAGACGCCGCACGTCGATGCCCGCCGCCAGCGCGACGTCGGGCGAGACCAGCATGACGACGAGCCTGTTCTTCTGCGTGGCGACGAACAGGACGATGGCGCTCGCCGCCACGAAACCGAAAACGATCTCCGACCAGCTGAGGGCGCCTGGGCCCCCCAAGAGGGCCTCGATGAGATCCTCGCCGGAGGTCATCATGCTGCCGACGGCGAGCGCCGCGGAAAACACGACACCGATCAGCGTCTCGGTCGCCGTCCGCGCCCGCTCTTCGAGCGCCCATACGAGCAACGCCCCGAAGAACAGCATCGCAGCGGCCCCGAAGATGGGGTGGATGTGCAGCGCGAGCGCGACCCCAATCCCGGGCAGCGCCACGTGCGACAGCGCATCGGCGGCAAGTGCCATCCGCCGCATGACCGCGAAGCAGCCGACGAGGCCGGCTGCGACAGCCATCGCGAGCGAGAGCAAGAAGGCTTCACTGCTCATGCACGTGATAGTCCAGTGCTGTCCCGTAGATCTCGTGGAGCAGATCGGGTGTCAGAATCGTCCGCGGCGCTCCGATGTACGCCCGCTCCCGACTCAAGCAAAGCACGTTGGTCGCGTATCGGTAGACCACGCTGAGCTCGTGCGAGATGAAGAGGGCGGTCAGCCGCTGGTCTTCTTGAAGGCGGTGGATCAGCGTGTTGAGCCGCTCCTGGCCGGGCTCGTCAATGCCGGCCGTCGGCTCGTCGAGCAAGAGGACATTGGGATCGCCGACGAGGGCGAAGGCGACCAGCAGACGCTGGAACTGCCCTCCCGACAACGTTCCGATCGGCTGGTCGGCGACCTCGTAGGACATCCCGACGAGGGCCAAGGTACGCCGGAGATCCCCGTCGGTCCCGCGGATGAGCGCGGCACGGGCTCTGAGAAAGTCGAGGCCGGTGATCGGGATGTCGCGTTCGAGATCGAGCTTCTGCGGGACATAGCCAATCCGCGTCCCGGGAGCCCACTGTACGGTGCCTTCAAATGGAATCGATCCGATGAGTGCCCGGAACAGGACCGTTTTGCCGGCACCGTTCGGTCCGATGATCGCCAGCGAGGTTCCTCGCGAGACGTCGAAACTCAGGTCCGTCACCACCCTGGTCTTACCGAAACGGATCGAGAGGTGATTGACCTCGAGGACGCTGTCGGTGGCGATCATTCGGGGCACCGGGGACTCGCAACGCGCGGCTCTCCCGCGATGGTCGACAGCTGCGAGCAGGCCGCGAACGCCGGTGGCATGTCAGGGCCTCTTGGCAGCCCGGGGACGAGTCATCAAGCGTCACGAGGCGGCGCGCAAGACCGTGCTCGCCGACGTGGCCGACCGGGCGCAACGGGAAGAGGTGCGCGAGCGCGCCGCGCAGCTCGCGCTGGCGTCCCTCGCGTGCCGTGACGAGGACGTTCCAGTCGAGGTCGTTCTTCATTCCTCGTCCGCGATCGGGCTCACGGGTGGAACGAACTCGGCGTCCTCCTCCTGGTGCTCGGCGATGTTTTCCGTCGTCGTGGGCGGTACGATCTCGTACCGGTGCGCGACGCGGGGCGCGGCCTCGACGAGAGCCTCCGGCGGCGTCTCGGGCTCGCGCGAGCGATCGGCGCGGTCCCAGAGCAGCTCGTTGACGGCGACCCGATCGTCGACGTCGATGAGACCGCTCACGTCGGTGAGGAGCTTCAGCAGCTCCTGGTGCTCGCGCTCGCTCGGCAGCGCGCCGGCGAGGTGCACGACGCCGTGGCGGCAGACGATGCGCAGCTCGTCGAGGTCGATGCGTCCGTCGGCGCGGATCTGTTCGCGCAGAGCCTCCTCGAGCTCACGGTCGCTGAGAAGCGTGAGATCGCCGGGGAGCTGGCGAGCCGGTGGCGCGGCCATCTCCGTCTCCGCCGCAGCGACGGCGGGCGTCGTCTGCGCGCACGCGATGCAGTGCAACGCCGCGGGACTGGCGTGCAGCCGCGCGACCGGGATCGGGTGGTCGCAGCGCGCACAGCGCCCGTAGCGCCCTTCGCGGAGCCGCTGCAGCGCCGCATCGATCTCCTCGATCTCGAGCTTGATGCGGTCGTCGAGACGGCTCGCAAGCCGTGCGGCCCGCTCCTCCTGCGCCCGCTCTTCCAGCTCGGCCTCGCGGTCCGCGGCGACGTACTCGAGATCCCGCTCCGCGGCCGCGGCGACATGGAACAATGCCTCGCGCTTTTCCCGCAGCAGTCTGGTGAGCTCGTCCCGATGGGATGTCGTCAGCATGGCGATCCTCCGTTGCTGATACACCCGAGCAATTCGCCTGCCATGCAGGTGACTCGCGAAAGTCGGCGCGTTTGCCAAACGCATTCGCAGAACGGAGAACGGCGAGCGGCCGCACCTCCGGGAACCGAGCCGCGCGCGGCCGAGCTCGGCGGCGAGCGCAACACGGCGCGACGCGGTTCGCGCCTCGCCCATCCTCGCGCCTGCCGGTGCGTGTCGGCTGGTCCCGCATTTGCTCTGGTAGTGGGCATGACGCAAAAACCTCACAGGCGAGAGCCCGTCCGGTTTCGCGACCGGCGGGACGCCGGCAAGCAGCTCGTGGCGCTGCTCGACAAGTATCGAACGAAACCCGCGACCGTCGTGCTCGGGCTGCCGCGCGGCGGCGTCGTGCCGGCGGCGGAGATCGCGCTCGCGCTCGACCTGCCGCTCGACGTCCTGATCTCGCGGAAGCTCCACGCGCCCGACAACCCGGAGTTCGCCATCGGCGCCATCGCCGAAGGCGGCGAACCCTATCTCAACGACGAGAGCGTCGCGCTCACCGGCGCGACGCCCGAGCACGTCGCGGCCGAGATCCGGGAACAGCGTGCGGAGACTGCGCATCGGCAGGCCCGCTTTCGCGGCGGGCGCGAGCTCACGCTTCCGGAGCGCCCGACGGTGATTCTCGTCGACGACGGCGTCGCGACCGGCGCGACCGTGATCGCCGCGATCCGGACGCTGCGGCAGCGCGCGATCGAGCGTCTGGTGCTCGCGATCCCGGTCGCTCCGCCCGAGACCGCAGCCGCGCTGAAACGGATGGTCGACGAGCTCGTCGTGCTCGCGACGCCCGATCCCTTCTGGGCGGTCGGCGCCTTCTACGACGACTTCCCTCAGGTGTCGGACGATGCGGTCGGCGCGCTGCTCGCCGACGTCGCCGCGCGCCAGCAGCGCCAGCATGCGGAGCCGGCGGGGGCCGCCGCGCACGCGCGCTGAGCCACGCGGAGCGCGGCGAGCCGTGCAGGGCGACCACGGCAAGCGTCCATCTCGGCGCATGGCAATGAGATTGCGTTGCGAAAGTCCCATGAGCGAGACACCGGCAAATACGCGCAATCGCGAGATCGCCATCCCCGCCGCGGGCGCCGAGCTTCAGGGGACCGTGGCGACGCCCCCGAAATCCCGCGGCATCGTGCTTTTCGCGCACGGCAGCGGCAGCGGCCGCCATAGCCCGCGGAACATCTTCGTCGCGACCGCCCTGCGGGAGTCCGGCATCGCCACCCTGCTGTTCGATCTCCTCACCGATCGCGAGGCGGCCGACCGCGAGAACGTCTTCGACATCGGCCTGCTCGCCGAGCGGCTGCGGGCTGCGCGCGATTGGGTCCGCGCCGACCCGGAAACGTCGCAGCTCGGGATCGGCTACTTCGGCGCGAGCACGGGCGCCGCGGCGGCGCTCGTCGCCGCCGCGGACGACGCCGCGATCCGCGCCATCGTCTCGCGGGGCGGGCGGCCCGATCTCGCGGCGGACGCATTGCCGCGCGTGCAAGCGCCGACACTCCTCATCGTCGGCGGCGACGACCACGGCGTGATCGAGCTCAACGAGGACGCCTACGCGCGGCTGCGATGCGAGAAGCGCCTCACGATCGTGCCCGGCGCCACCCACCTCTTCGAGGAGCCCGGCACGCTCGAGGAGGTCGTGCGCGTCGCGAGCGATTGGTTCCTGCACCACTTCACCCTGGAGATGAAGCGGTGATGCGCGCCCACCGCCGCGCACGTGCGATCACACCGCAAGACGCCGCGCCACGAGGCGGCCACCAAGGAAACTTCGTTACCGCCGATCGGAACACGACATGTCGCCCGTTCGCGAGACTGGGAAGGCGGTACACGATGCGCCCCCGTGCCCGAGCGGACCGGGCCGCAGCATCCGCCCCCTCTTCCGATCCGTATCGGCTCGACGGCACATGGTCGCCCGATGATCCGGGCGCTCCTCAGCGCGGCGGCCATGCTCAGGGCCAGTCAGGTGCTCGCGCTCGTCGCCGCAAACGCTAGGGCGCCGGCGACGAGGCGTCACCGCCAGCGAGAAATTCGCCGTCCTTCGTTGTCGCCGCTGAGAATCGCTGCGTCGTCACCCGCCGTTTTCCGAGCAGGACACGCGCCGCGACGTGGCATGCGAACTGCTCCTCCTTTCGGGGAGGCATTTGCCATGCGTATTCCTGGTATTCGCAGACTCTCCATCGGAATCCTGGGCGCGTTGCTGGCGCTCGGCGCGCTCGTCGTGCACGCCCACGCGGCGCAGCCGTCCCAGCCGCTCAGCTGCCAACGCGCCATCACCCGCGAGGGATCGCGATTCGTTCGAGCACAGGTCCGTGAGCTCGGCCGATGTGCGGACCAGATCGTTCGCGGCCTCGTCCCCGATCCGGGGCCGGGCGGTCGCCTCAGTTTCTGCCGCGCCCGCCCGAAGACGGCACTCCGCCTCGCGACCGCAGCGGCGCGACTGCAGATGAAGATCGAGCGTGCATGTGGCGGCGCCGATCGCATCTGCGGCACGCCCGACGACAACCTCGACATGCAGACGCACGTCGGGTTTCCGGCCACGTGTCCGAATCTCGAGAACCGCGTCGATCCCGATTGCAGCAAGCCGATCGACGACTGCCGCGACGTCGCCGATTGCCTCGAGTGCATTCACCGCGCCGGTGCAGACCAGGCGACCGGGCTCTACTACGACGCGATGGCCGACGTGATCGTGCCGTCTCCCGCCGCGCGCGCCGTCACCGCCTGTCAACGGGCGATCGGCCGAGAGAGCGGCACGCTCCTCGGCGTCGAGGAGCGCGCGCTCTGGAGGTGCTGGGACGACCGGCTGCGCGGCAAGCACGGGTACGAGTGTCCGGATGCCGGTGCGCCGAGGGGCAACAGCGCATGGCGCGCGGCCGCGAAGATCGCGCGCGCCGAGATGCGCGCGAGCATGCGGATCTGCCGGCAGTGCGGCGGCACCGGTCGTAAGTGCCGGACGGCGATGGGACCTGTCCCCGGCGACGGCCGCGCCGACGACCTGTTGCCGTCGACGATCGGGTTCCTGGCGGCGTGCCCCGCCGTGACCGTGCCGATGCCGCGCGCCACGGGTACCGCCCCGGCGTTCTGTGGAGCGTCGATCGCGACGCTCGAGGATCTCGTCCGCTGTGTCGAGTGCATGACCGAGTTTACCGTTCACTGCGTCGAGCTCGCGCAGACGCCGCAGTTCCACGGGTATCCCGCGGCATGTAACCCGTTGCCGATCGTCGTCGATCTGCTTCCGCCCTTCCTGTGCCACGACGCCAGTGGTCCGCCGCGGGCCGATGTCGGCGGTGTGGCGCTCGAGGATGCGCTCGGGACGCGCACCGTGACGCTGCACGACGCGAACCGGCTCTGCGCCCCTGCCGACGTCGAGGACGAGCCCGGCACCGCGCTCGCGAAGTCGTACCGCCTGACCGGCTACCATCTGACGCAGGAGGCGCCGACGTTCGCGGAGGTCAAGGACGTGACCGTCACGGATCGGCTCGGATCAATCACGCTCGACGTCGTCCGGCCGGTGATGCTTCTCGTGCCCAGCATCGAGGCACCGGCGGGGTCTCCGCCGCCGGCGCCGTCGGCCATCGATCACTTCCAGTGTTACGACGTGCGTGGGGCGCAGGCGCACGTCGACGGCATCGCGGTCGTCGACGAGTTCGGCGCCGCCATCGCGGACGTGAAGCGGCCGGCGACGTTGTGTCTCGCCGCCGACAAGAACGGCGAGGGTGTGCTTCGTCCCGCGACGCACCTGATGTGCTACGAGGTACGGGCCGAGCCGCCACGGCCGGACCCCGCCGCGCCGGTCGATGTCGTGAACCAGCTCGGTGGGTTCGCCCTCGACGTGGGGCGGACGACCGAGCTCTGCCTGCCGGCGACCGTGTCGTTCTCCCATCCGTGAGGCCGTCCAAGGAGGCGCCGTGAGGGAGAACGCGGACACGCTCGCACGCTCGCCCGCGAGTGGTACGCGCGGTTCGAGCGCTGGGCGGCCGACCTCTGTCCGGGCCGCTACGCTCGAGCACTGCCGGGAGCTCGCGGAGAAGGGCATCGAGATTCGCCGCCTGGCGGCCGCGAAGGGCTCGACCGTCGTCGCCCACAACTATCTCTACGCGGAGTTCCACGAGCTCGCCGATCAGGTCGGCGACTCGCTCGGCTCGAGCTTCTACGTGCGCGATCGCGGCGCCGCGCGCGTCGACTTCGAGAGCGTCTACTTCATGGGGGCGACCGCGAAGATGATCACCGGCGATGCCACCCGCGTTCGTCGCCGACGGGTCCGAGGCCCTCGGCTGCTCGCTCGTCTTCGGCACCGACCACGCCTGGCTCGAGGCGTGGTCGGTGCGCCATCCGGACCGCATCCTCGTCACGTACGTCAACAGCGACGCCTACACCAAGGCTGTGCGACGACTGCTGCGATCCCAAGCGTCCATACGAGGACGATCTCGTCCTGCATATCCAGCGCTCGATCGCAGCCAAAGCCATGACCGGAATCGAGCGCATGCTCGCCGTCACGTGAGAGTCGCCGCCGTCATCCCGGCGCGACGAGGTCGCGCAGCGATTGCTCGGCGGCAAGGCGGCGGATCGCGTCAGCGAGCAGCGGCGCCAGGCTCACGGTCGAGACCGGAACACCGGCGTCGGGCGCCGTGGCGACGCTGTCGGTCACGATCAAGCGCTTGATCGGCAACGTCGCGAAGCGATCGCGCGCGGGACCGACGAGGAGCGCGTGCGTCGCGGCGACCGTCACCTCCGGGATGCAGCCGGCGTCGACGAGTGCCTTGACCGCGGCCGCGACCGTGCCGCCGGTGCTGATCATGTCGTCGATGATGATCGGGCGAAGTCCGCGAACGTCGCCCACCAAGCGCCGTACCGCCACCTCCGTGCCGCTGAGGCGCGTCTTGTGGACCACCGCCACCGGCAGACAGAGCGCGGCGGCATAGCGCTCGGCGAGCTTCGCCGCGCCGAGGTCCGGCGAGACGACGACGGCGTGCGCGTCCGCGTGGGCGCGCAGCGCCTCGGTCAGCAGCGGGACGGCGGTCAAGTGCGCGAGCGCGGTGAAGCATGCCTCGATGGCGGCGGCATGGAGGTCGACCGCGAGGACGCGCTCGATCCCCGCCGCCGCGATCAACGCGGCGAGGACGGCCGCGCCGAGCGGCTCGCCATCGTGCACGCGGCGGTCTTGCCGGGCGTAGCCGAAGTACGGGATCACTGCGGTGAGACGCGCGGCACCGGCGCGGCGGCAGGCGTCCGCGAACAGGGCGAGCTCGAGCAGATTCTCGCCGACCGGCAGCGACGTCGGCTGGATCAGGTACGTGTCGGCGCCGCGCACGTCGGCTTGAATCTCGATGTGAACCTCGCCGTCTGGAAACCGCTCGAGCAGACGAGGAGCGAGCGTGATCCCGAGGCGATCCGCGATCGCGGCGGCAAGGGGAACGTTGGCGTCCCCACTCAGCAGGCAGAGCATCGTTCCCACTCCTGTTCGCCGCGTGTCGCGCGGGTGAGGCCGTCGTTCATCGGCGGTGTGCGATTCCCTCGATCCGAACCTCGCGACGCTCGCACGACGCCCGCGCGCCGAAGCGCTCCGCAAGCCACAGATTGGCGTCGACGTGCTCGGTCACGTCCGGCACGACGTACCGGCTGCTGCCCTCGGCCAACGCGGCGAACACGATCAGCTGATCGGCGACGTGCCGGTCCACGGTCGCGCCGCTCGCGAGATCGTCGAGCAGGCTCGCGGCGACGAACTGCCCGATCGTCTCCGAGGTGCGGCCGCGGGCGCCGGCCCAGTCGGCGCCGAACAGGCAGCCGGTCGAGCTCTCGCCCCATACGGCGAGGCTCGCGCCCGGGTGGGACGCGCGGGCATCGAGCACACGCTCGATGAGGCATGCGATCCCGCCGGCGGCGAGGCGCGCCTCGCACGCCGCCGCCATGCGCTCGCTCACCCGCCGCTCGGCGAGGTGGCTCGAGAATGCGACGCCGAGGACGCTGCGGAGCTGTCCGGGCTCGGCCAGACGGATCGCCGCGAGCGGGCGTCCGATCGGCGTGACGCGCACGTCGAGCACGCCGGCGCCCGCCGGCGCGTACCCGGCGCGGACGACCTCGATCTCGACCGCCGCGCCCATGCGCGCGAGCAGCGGCGCCAGGACGTGCTGCATGTGATGCGGCGACGGCGCGAAGTCCTGGAACACACCGCCGGTGATGCGAGCCGTCAGCGGGCCGTCTGCGAAGCATGCGAGCGGGAGAATCCCGAGCGCGAGCATCGTGGTCGATCCCGCCGTTCCAATGTCCCACGTGTAGCTGCCGCCGTGAATTGTCCCGCCGGGAGCAAACGTGAACTCTTGGGACCCGACGAAGAGCCCGTCGGCGGCGGCGTCGCAGATCTCGGCGCAGGCGCGCACCGCCGCGAGGTGCTGGGGCCGCAGGCCGGGCCTCGCGCGCCGCGCGCGCGCGTTGAAGATGTGCAACGGCCGCCGCAGCAAGGCAGCCAGCGCGACCGCGAAGCGGACGATCGTCCCGCTCCCGGAGCGTTCGCTGCCGTCGACGTGGATCATCGCCTCCCCGCGCCCGTGGCGCGCGCATGCCCCGTCATACCTGGCAGGCCATCACGCCGCGGCCGATCTTGCGGCTGGCGCGCGCCGCCGCCGCGATTCCCTGGCTCCCGCCATGTCTCAGCCGGCGTCGATCGGCACCGTGCGTGACTTCGCGGGCCTCGGCGGCGCCGGCAGCGTCACCTCGAGGACGCCGTTCCGGAAGCTCGCCGTGGCCCGGTCGGGATCGATGCCATCAGGGAGCAGGATCTCCCGGTAAAAGCTGCCGTAGCTGCGCTCGCTGCGGTAAGAGCCTTTGCCCTGGTCCTCTCGCTCTTGCAGGCGCTCGCCACGGATGCTGATCGCGTCGTCGCACACCTCGACGTGGACGTCGTCCTTGGTGAGGCCCGGAAGATCGGCTCGCACCACGAGCCTGCCGCCGTGCTCCGTGACCTCGACGCTCGGAAGCCACTCCGCCTCTGCGATCTCGGGTGCCTCGAGCTCCAGATCGAAACGGGGTGGGACGCCGAGCCTCATGTCCTCGAAGAGACGGTCCATCTCCTCCGCAAGTTGGCGCATGATCGCGAACGGACTGCGGGTCGCGCCCGGCGGTGTCGACGGCGCAAGGGACGTTCTCTGACGCGGGACGAGTGCGGTGGCACGTCGACGTTTCGCGGCCGGGCGCCGCGGTGGCGTACGACGATGTTGCATCTTGCTCTCGGGCCGAGCCGGGGCCTCGAGCTTCTTACGCTTCGCCATGAATCCTCCTTTCATCGCAGCACCTGCGCTACGGGCTGGAGAAGAAATCCTCCTGGATGAAGAAGCCGTAGCGCTCGCCGAGCTCGCGGCCGCGCGGTACGTCGAGGATGAGGATCTGCGACGCCTCGCAGAGCTCCTGGTTCGCGACGCACTCGACGATCGCGGCGGGCACGACCAGCGGCGGCAGGTCGAACTCGCCACAGCGCGCGCTCGCGGTGCCGAACCCGAGCCCCTGGGGCGCGAGCATGTCGGCGGTCGTGAGGTCGGGGCTCGTGCAGCGCTTCAGCACCGACGCGAGGAGCTTCACGTCGGTGCCGGCCGGGCTCCGGAGCTTGGCGAACGACTTTTCGCACTTCGCCGCGGCCTTCGGCAGACACGCCGGGTCGTCGGGCTTCTGCTGGATGCACTTTCCGCCCGGCTCGACGCATTGGGCGCCGACCTTGTAGAGCGCCTGCAGCACCTTGAGCGTGCCCTTGCGGATCGCGGCGTCGCACTTCGCGAGCGCCTTCTGCTTGGCGGTGCCGGCGAGCGTATTCCCGCTGCCGTCGGCACCCGCCGGCAGGCAGGGGAAATCGGCGGCGGGATTGCCGCCGACGCGCAGGAAGTACTCGCGCGCCCGCGGGACGGTCTCGCCGGCGATGCGTTCGGCGAGGCACGCGTGCTGCCGCAGCACGCACTCGGCGATGTCCCCGGCGCCGGTGAGCGCCGGCACGCCGTGGTCGGCGCAGATGCTCGCCTCGGCGCCGAAGCCGAGCCCGGGGCCGTCGAGCAGCTGCGCGAGCGTCAGCGGCGGCGGGTCGTTCGGCCCCTTCGGACCGCACGCTTTCGCGACGGCGCCGCGGAGCTTCGCCTCGTCCTTCCCGGTCGCGGCGGCGCGCTCCTTCTCGCACGTCGTCTGCGCCTTCGCGAAGCATCGATCGTCACCGTTCTTCAGCTGGGTGCAGGCCGCGACGGCCCCGAAGCACTTCAGTAGATGAGCGACTCTCCTCGTCACGAAGTTCCTGCCGCCGATCGCGATGCCGTGCTGGCACTTGATCGCCGCCTTGCCGACGCCTTTCGGATCGCCGAGACCGAGGCCGGCGCCGAAGGCGGGGGCCTCGCACTCGGGATCGCTGCGGTCGATGAAATCGTCCTGGTCGTCGTCGACGCAGTTGTTGCAGATCTCGCCCGGGCGATCGGCCGTCGCCGCCGGCACGCCGAAGACGAGGTCGTCGAGGACGACGCCCTCGTTGGCATCGTTGCCGGGCCAGCCCTGGCCGTTCTGAATGACGGCGAGCGTGATCAGCTGCACCGGCTGGCTCGTGCCGTCGTCGACCGCGACGATGCCGCGGAAGAGCCGCGAGCCGTTGCCGCCCGAGACCGTGCCGGTCGTCGCGCGCGCGACGCCGCTCGCATCATAGACGGTGAGGAAGCTCGGTCCGTCGGCGGGGAAGTCGGCGTCGATGAAGACGACGCCCACGCCGGCGACCGCGCCGTACTGCAAGCCGTGCAGGAACTCGAGCTGCGTGGACTTGCCGCCCTGACCGAGCTGGAAGCTGATCGGTCCGGGCGCATAGACGTTCGGCGAGGAATTCGGCGGGAAATCCAGCGGGAAGCCGAACGAGCGGCTCGCAAAGTCTCCGTCTTCGCCCTCGATCAGCACGCCGTCGCTGAAGAGGTAGCGGTAGAACGGGAACGGCGCCGGATCGACCGAAGCGGTATCGACGTCGTCGAAATCGATGACGTGCACCGCACCGCCGAGACGCGTCTCGAACGCCGTACGATCCGTGAACGTTTCGAAGCTGATCGTCGCGTTCGCCGGGGCGCCGGCGAACGCGACCACGAGAAGACCGATCCCGACGACTCGAGAGCGCATCGTACTCCCATCGTTACTCGCCGACGGCTTTGAAGGCCGCCGGACCGTTGACCGTCGAGGTGTTGAACGTCGCCTCCCAGCACGCCTGCGTGGCGGTGTTCCGGAGCTGGACGATGACGGGCGGCGTCAGCGGCAGCACGGGGAGCGCGAGGTCAGATCCCCTGCCTTCGACGACGATCCTGGTGTCACCGTCGGCCAGCCCCTCGCGCAGGCGCAGCTCCGTCAGCCCGTCGGGCGTGCGGAGCCGGTCGCGGTAGCGGAAGCCGCCGCTGCTCGCCGTCCAGCACGGCACCCCTGAGCAGCTTCCGTCGTGCGGCGCGGCGAGCGCCAGCAGCGGCTGCGCGCTCGCGGATGCGTCGTACACGCAGAGCGCGTAGCTGGCGTCCGCGGTGGGATCGCCGAAGTCCGCGAGCGGCGTCGCGTCGGCATGGGTCGACGTCCACCGCAGCACGTCGCGCGAATCGACCGTTCCGTGCGCGAACCGCAGGACGCTCGAGGATGGCTGGGCGGTGCCGCGACAATCGGCGTCCGGCACGGGCGCGCAGAGCTCGAGCCGGCAGACGGCCGAGCAGCCGTCGCCCGCGATCGCGTTGCCGTCGTCGCACTGCTCGTCGCTGCCGATCAGGCCGTTCCCGCAACGGTCGGCGGCAAACACCGCGACCGCGTCGTCTTCGTGCCCCGCGACGTACACGTGCGCCCCGTCGGGGCTCACGGCGATGGCGGAGGCGCGATTGATGCCGTCGACGCCGAGCCTCCCGTCGATCTTCGCTTCGACGAAGCTGAGCGCGCTGGTCGCGGCGTCGCGCTTGAAGACCGAGATCGCGTTCTCGTTCTCGCCCGCGACGTACACGTAGGCGCCGTCCGGGCTCACCGCGACCGCGAAGGCGCCGCCGAGCCCCGTCACGTCACCACGGTCACGCTCGAACTCGACGAACGTCAGCGCGCCGGTCGCCACGTCGCGTGCGAACGCCGCCACCGCGCCATCGTCGTGCCCCGTGACGTAGACGCTCGTGCCGTCGGGACTCACGGCCACCGCGGTCGGCCGGTCGATGCCGTCGACGCCGCCGATCAGGTGGATCTGCGCTTCGACGAACGTGAGCGCACCCGTCGACGCGTCGCGAGCGAACACCGCGACGCCGTCTCCCGCTCCACCGGTCACGTAGACGTCGGCGCCGTCGGGACTCACGGTCACGGCGCTCGGCCGGCGGATCCCCATGACGCCGCCGGCGCCGTCGCGCTCCGCTTCGACGAACGTGAGCGCGCCGGTCGTGACGTCGCGCGCGAAGACCGCGACCGCGTCGTCGTGCTCGCCCGTCGCGTAGACATGCGCACCGTCGGGGCTTACCGCGACCGCGCTCGCGCGGTCGATGCCGTCGACGCCGCCGGCGCCGTCGCGCTTGGCCTCGACGAACGTCAGCGCGCCCGTGGCGCCGTCACGAGCGAGCACGACCAGCGCGTTGTCGCTCTCGCCGGTCACGTAGACGTGGGCACCGTCCGGACTGATCGCGAGCGCGCTCGGCATCCCGAGGCCGGTCACTCCCCCGACGCCATCGATGACGATGCCGGCGTACGTGAGGTCGCCCGTCGCGGGGTTGCGCGCGAACGTGGCGACCGAATGATCACCGATGCTCGCGACGTACACGTGCGCGCCGTCGGGACTGACCGTCAGCGCGATCGGGCCGTTGAGGCCGTCGACGGCAGCGCCGTCACGAACGAGCGAACGAAACGAAAGTCCGCCGGCCTGCGCCGGCGCGGCGAGCGCGAAGACGAGAAGACCGACGGATCCGAGAATGCGACCTGATGCCATGACGGAGCCCCCCTTTGTCTGTCGCCGCCATCAAACGCGCTTCCGGGCTCGCCGACCGCTTCTCGACGAAGAACTGCGAGGGGACGAGGACATCGGGCGTGATCGCCCTCTCTTCGACGTCACCGCCCCAGCTTCCGGTCACGTCGATCATCACGAACCCTCCACCGCATCGCAGAGCAAAGCGCGCGCCAGCCCCGCGCCCATCGGCTGCGTGCGACGAACGCGGCCGAGCTTCGCACGCCTGCGAATATCAGCGTGCAGGATACGCGCGCGCCGGAAACCCGAGGTCGACGATGCAAGCGTGGCGATCGCAGCACGGGGCGAGCGCGCCCTGCCGGCCGCCGTCAGCGGGCAGATTGGCGGCGTTCGCGTGCGCGCGAGCTCCATGTGGGCGAGCTGCGCTCCGACACGCCGCTCAGACGTCGAGTGTGACCTCCGCTTCCCAGCCGCCGTCTCCGGCCGGCACGACCTTCAGGCCGTGGAGCGTGACGGCTTTCACGTCGGCCGCGAGCGCGTGGCGCGTGCCGTCGATCGGCTCACCGTGCAGCTCGGCGGTGACGCGGTAGCCGGCTGGCGCCTCCGCAACGCGGACGTGGCCGGCGCGCAGCATGAGGCCCTTCGCGTCCTTGTGGAAGACGATCTCGTCGAGAAAGCGCATCAGGAGGAGATCGAGCGCGGCGGCCTCGACCGAGAGCGGCAGCGTGACCGCCGGCCGCACCGAGTCGAGCTCCTCGACCATGCAGTTGGTCGTCGCGTCGGCCGCGGCGGTGAAGAGCTCGTCGAGATCGCGGCCCGACGCGCGGAACGTCACGTCGCTGGTGACTGCGTCCTCGAGGTACTCGTACGGCATCGGTCCGGGTGCTCGCGAACGCGGGCGGCGCTCAGCCTTTGACGTTGCCGAGGGGCGTCAAGCGCGCGACCGGGCGGCTCAACCCGGCATGGGCCGTCGCGTCGACGACGGCGTCGATGTCCTTGTAGGCCGCGCCGGCCTCTTCGGCGAGGCCCGCGAACGAGACCGAGCGCACGTAGATGCCGCGGGCCTCCATCGAGCGCTGCAGGTCACGCCCATGGAAGAGCTTCTTCGCCTTGGTGCGGCTCATCGTCCGCCCGCTGCCGTGAGCAGTGCTGAAGAACGCGGCGCCGCCGGTGCGCGCGCCGCAGAGCAGGTACGATCCGGTCTCCATGCTGCCGCCGATGATCACGGGCTGGCCGGTCTCGGCATACTCGGGCGGCAGCCCCGGCGCGTGCGGACCGAACGCGCGCGTCGCGCCCTTGCGGTGGACGAGCAGCTCCCGCTCGATGCCGTCCACCACGTGGGTCTCGAGCTTGGCGGTGTTGTGGGCGACGTCGTAGACCATGCGCAGGCCGAGATCGGCGGGATCGCGACCGAAGACCGCGCCGAAGACCTCGCGAATCCGGTGCAGGATCACCTGCCGGTTCGCGAACGACATGTTCGCGGCGCATTTCATCGCGGCGAAGTAGCGCTGACCCTCGTGCGATCGGAAGGGCGCGCACGCGAGCTCGCGATCGATGATCTCGAGACCGAACTTCGCCGTCATCGCGTGGAGGAAAACCTGAAGATAGTCGGTCGCGACCTGGTGGCCGAAGCCGCGGCTGCCGCAGTGGAACATCACGACGATCTGATTTGGGCGCGTGATCCCGAGCCGCGCGGCGAGCGCGGCGTCGACGACGTGCTCGGCCCTCGCGACTTGGATCTCGAGGTAGTGGTTGCCCGAGCCGAGGGTCCCAATCTGGTGGGCGCCGCGCTCGATCGCGCGCGCGCTCACCGCCGACGCGTCGGCGCCCGCGAAGCAACCGCCCTCCTCGGTCCGCGCCAGATCCTCGCGGGTGCCGTAGCCACGCCGCACGCACCAGCGCGCGCCCTGCTCGATGACCTCGCGGAACTCGGTGTCGTCGAGCTTCAGAAAGCCGCTGCTGCCGACGCCGGCCGGGACTCGCCGGCAGAGCGTGTCCACGAGCTCGTGCAGCTTCGGCTGCACCTCGTCGAGTGTGAGGTCCGTCAGCACCAGGCGCATGCCGCAGTTGATGTCGAAGCCGATCCCGCCCGGCGAGATGACGCCGGAGTCCGGATCCATGGCGGCAACGCCGCCGATCGGAAACCCGTAGCCCCAGTGCGCGTCGGGCATGACGCAGCTCGCGCCGACGATGCCGGGGAGGGTCGCGACGTTCGCGGCCTGCTTGAAGACCGTGTCGTCCATCGCATGCAGGAGCGGCTCCGATGCGAAGATGCGCAGCGGAACCCGCATGCCGGGACGGAGACCCGGCGGCAGCTCCCAGACGCAGTCGGCGACGCGCTTGATGCCTTCGGGGGCGCTCACGGCGTGTGCATCTGGAGGAGCTCGGGCGCGCTCACGTCGTGACCGGCCGCTCGGCACCCGCGCGCAGGAGCGGATGGACGCTGCTCGCCTGCGGTCCGGCGTCTCCCTGCTCCTCGACGAATCGCACCGCGGTGCCGACCGTCAGTGCGTCGAAGCCGCCGTCGAGGACGCTGTTGCGGTGGAAATAGATCTCACGGCCGCCCGAGGTCTCGATGAAGCCGTGGTCGCGCTCAGGAAAAAGCGCGCGCACCTCGCCGTGGGGCGCTTCCTCGTGACGCTTGACGTCGGCTCGGCGGCGCCGGACGTAGTCCTCGATCCGGCGGGCCACCGCATCGAAAGCGTCGCGGATCGCGACGTACACGTCCTCGTGCGCATGGTCCTCCTGCGGGTCGCGGCCCACGACGAGCCCGCCGCCCGGCAGCGTCAGATTCACCTTGACGTGAAAGAGCCTGCCCTGATGGTGGTGACGGTGCGGGATCTCGATCAGGACGTGGCACCCGATGATCTGCTCGGCGAACCGTTCGAGCTTCGCCGCCTTCTCGCGGACGGCGGCATCGATCGCCTCGGAACGCTCGAGTTGACGATACGTGATGCGCAGCGGGATTTGCATGATTTCCTCCGTCAGCCGATCAGCGACTCGAAGCGCTGCCACGGCAGCGCGGTCCACGTTTCGGTGACTGCGTGACCAAACGAGCGTACGATCATTACGACCTTCGCCGCCACCGTCTCATCTGGCGCGTCGAAGAGATCGAGATAGTCGTACGGGCCGAGGATCGCGTAGTTGGCGATCCAGGTAACGCTCGGACATTGATCGCGGATCCGCGCGCTGACCGCTTTCTCGAGCGTCTTCAGCTCGTGCGGAGCCTTCACGGAATCGGGCGTCAAGCGTGTGAGCAGCACGAATGTCGGCACGGTGCGTGTGTCCTCCCTCTTTGAAGTCCGTCATCGATCGTGAAGCAACTGTCGCGCCACCGCCGGCATCCACGTCCGGAGCGGCTTTCTCGATCATGGGCCGCAAGCAGCTCCCGGATTCGAGAACGACGGCGCGGGCTGTCCGAGGCGGCGTCGGGAGGCGGCATCCGCGCCGGCGAAGCTCGCGGCGGCTTCGGCTCCTTTTCCTCGGAACCGGGGCGAGCGGCGGGACCCCGGGGCAAGACAGGTCGCGCCGGCGCGAGAGCGCGCTCTTCGTGTCCGGCGCTTGCAACGTGCTGATTGACGTCACCCGCCACGCCGCCGTGCAGCTCGCGGAAGTCGACCACATCGATCTGATTCTTCTCACCCATGGCCATCGCGACGCATGCGGCGGGATGGCCGCGCTGCGGCGGTGGTGGCTCGCGCACCTCAGCGCGCCGCGGGCGCCGATCCCGGTGCTGGCAAGCCCGGAGACGATCAGCGTGGTCCGCCGGATTTACCGGCGTCTCGACCACTGCACCTTCGTCCCGGTCGCCGACCGAGAGGAGCGCGACGAGCGCGGTCTCCGCATCACCGCCCTCGAGGTGCCACACGCGCCGGAGCCGTCCTTCCGCACCTACGCGTGGAAGATCGCGGCCGGCGGCCACGCCGTCGTCTACGCTTCCGACGTCGCACGTCTCACTGCGCGCCTCGCGCGCTTCGCCCGCGATGCGAGCGTCCTCATCATCGACGGTGCGATGTGGCGGCGCCGGCTGTTTTCGCATCTCACGATCGACCGAGCCTTGCCGCGGGTGTGTGGGTGGCCGGTCGTGCGCATCGTCCTGACGCAGATCGGACGGAGCGCCCCGCCCCACGACGCGCTCACGCGTGCGGTGCGCCGGCTGTGTCCGCGGGCCCGCCCGGCGTGGGACGGCATGCAAGTCGACGTCTGAGCCAGCGCGGTCAGCGCTCGGGGTTTTCTCAAGCGTGCGTTGCGGATGGGCCGTATTCCCAAGTTCGGGAGCGGGCGTTCAACAAATCCGAGGCATGCGCACCGGCAACGCATTTGCTCATGGAACCATGAAGGGGAATCGTCGGATGAAAGTCGAAGGGCTCATGACGAGACACGTGCACAACTGCTCACCGAACGACTCGCTGACCTGCGCCGCGCACCGGATGCGGGATGCGGACGACGGCTGGCAGCTGACCATCGCCGCGTAAGGGCGTGCGAAGTCCGCCGCGATGGAGCGCCACGGGACGACCTTGTCGATGATCGGGCACGCGCTCGTGCGCGGTCGCACGGAATCCGGATCAGGCTCGACGCCGGCCGTGCCGTCGCCGGAGCGCCGGGAGGACGTACCTTGCGGGGCAGCCGCGATCCGACACGTGCTGGTGCCGCTCGACGGCTCCACGCTCTCGGAATGCGCGCTGCCGTTTGCCGCCGCCGTCGCTCGCGCGCTCTCGGCGCGTATCACGCTTCTTCGCGTGCTCGAGTTTCCGAGCCGCGGTGATCCATCGGTGCGCGCGGTCGATCCGCTCGAATGGGAGATGCTGCGCGCCGAGGCGCACGGCGGGCTCAGCCGGCTCCAGGCGGAGCTCGAGAGCGGCGGGCTGACCGTGGCTGTCGAGTTGCGCGATGGCCGCTCGGCGGAGCAGGTCATCCAGTTCGCGAGCGAGCACGCAGTCGACCTCATCGCCCTCTCGAGCCACGGCGAGGGTGGCGTGACGGGATGGGCCCTGAGCAGCACCGCGCAGAAGGTGATCGCCCGCGCGCACACCTCCGTGCTGATCGTGCCCGCCTATTCCGCGGGCACCCGGCGCGTCGGCGAGCTCCGTTTCCGCCGCATCCTGGTGCCGCTCGACTGCTCGCCGCGGGCCGAATGCGTGCTGCCGCTCGCGGAGGCGCTTGCCGGCGTGGAGCACGCGGAGCTGATCCTCGCGCACGTCGTGCCCGAGCCGGAGATGCCGCGGCGCATGCCGCCGTCGGCGGACGACCTCGCGCTGGCGGCGCGGCTGACGGAGCGCAACCGTGTCGAGAGCACGCACTACCTGACGCAGCTGCGGGATCGGCTGCGGCTGCGCGGTGTCAAGGCCGCGATGCGTACGGTCGCGTCGATGCGTCGGGCACGCGCGCTGCGCGACCTCGCCGACCGCGAGGACATCGATCTCGTCGTTCTCTCCGCCCACGGCTGCACCGGCGATGCGAGCGAACGATACGGAACGGTCGCGGCCCGGCTCATTCAAGAGAGCGCGAGACCGTTGATCGTGTACCAGGACCTCGGTGAAGCCGTCCACGCGACGACGCGCGCCGAAGAAGCGGCCCGGAGCCATCCGGGCCATTGAGCCTCGGCGCGACGCCGGGACGTCGCGCGCGACCGGCGTAGGCGGCGCGGGCGATCGCGTGCGGGACCTCGCGGGCGCTCCACGCGCCCGCGTGTCGCGCGCCCACCCTCGTCTCATCGACCGGCTTCGCCGGCCGCGCGCGACGCTCGATGCGGCATACCGCCGCCTCGCTGCGCTCCCGGAGCCGCGATCGCCCGAGAGCGTCGCGGCCGAATGGCTTCTCGACAACTACTACGTCGTCGAGCGCGCGTTTCGCTTGGTCGCCGACGAGTTCCCCGCCGATTTCGAGTGCCGCTTGCCGCGTTCCGCCGTCGAGGGCGATGCGGCGGCGCCGGTCGCCTACCTGCTCGCGCGCGAGCTCGTCACGAGCGCCGGCTTTCACGTCGACGTCGAGGCGGTGATGCCGCTGCTCGGCGACTTCCAGGCGGTTCGGTCGCTCACGATCGCCGAGGTGTGGGCCCTGCCGATCCTGCTACGGATCGTTTTGCTCGAGCGGCTCGCCGGCGCTGCCGACGAGATCGATGGGCCGCGCCGCGCGATTGCGGCGGACGCATCGGTCGAGCCGGTCGTTGCGGGCTGTATCCGCGGCCTGCGCGCGATCGAGACCGCGGATTGGAAGGCGTTCTTCGAGCGCATCAGCGAGACGGAGCGGATCCTGCGCGACGATCCGTCCGGCGTCTATCCCCGGATGAGCTTCGAGACCCGCGACTGCTACCGCAAAGCCGTCGAGGAGTTGGCGGCCCGCAGCGATCATGCCGAGGAGGCCGTCGCGCGGGAGGCGGTGCGGCGCGCGCGCGAGCACCGTGGCGACCGCGGACGTCACGTCGGCCAGCATCTGATCGACGCGGGATTCGAGCCGCTCGCGGAGGCGCTCGGCTATCGCGCCACCTGGCCAGGACGCTGGCGCCGGTGCCTATGTCGACATCCGACGAAGTCCTACCTCGGAGCGATCGCATTCGTGACGCTCGTCCACGAGCTCGCGCTCGTCTCGGCGCTCGTCGCGGCGGGGACGAGCGCCGCAATGGCGGTCACCGCGCTCGTGCTCGCCGTCCCCGCGCTGCTGACGATCGCGGTGAGCGTCGTCGACGCCGTCGTGACGCGCGTCCTCCCGCCGCGCGTGCTGCCGCGCATGGATTTCAGCGGCGGAGTGCCCGCCGACAGCCGCACCGTCATCGCGGTGCCGGTGCTGCTCTCGGATGCACGCGAGGTCGCGGCACTCCTCTCCCGCATCGAGATCCACTGGCTCGCGAGCGCGGACCCTCACATCGTGCTCGCCCTCCTGACGGACTTCCCCGACGCACCCGCCGAGACCATGCCCGAGGACAGCGATCTCCTCGCGCGCGCGCGCGCCGGCATCACCGCGCTCAACCTCAAGTACGGGGAGGGTGGCGGTGGCCCCTTCCATCTCCTTCACCGCAGCCGGCGCTGGAACCCGGCGGAAGGCTGCTGGATGGGGTGGGAGCGCAAGCGCGGCAAGCTCGCGGAGCTCGATCGCCTGCTCGCCGGCGACCGCGGCACCAGCTTTGCCGTGCACGTCGGCGATCCCGTCGCGCTCGCGGACGTGCGCTTCGTGATCACGCTCGACGCCGACACCGAGGTCCCGCGCGACGCCGCTCGACGGTTGGCGGCGGCGCTGGCGCACCCATTGAACCATGCCGAGTTCGACGAGCGGAGCGGACGCGTCACGGCCGGATACACGGTGCTCCAGCCTCGCATCGAGGTGAAGCCGCGCAGCGCGGGCGCCTCGCCGCTGTCGCGGATTCTCGCGGGCGACACCGGCCTCGACCTTTACTCGCGCAGCGTCTCGGACGTCTACCAGGACCTCTTCGGCGACGGCATCTACGTCGGCAAGGGCATCTACGAACCCGCCGCGTTCGACCGCGCCTTGCGCGGCCGTGTGCCGGAGAACGCGCTGCTCAGCCACGACCTCTTCGAAGGCGTGCACGGCCGGGTCGGTCTGCTGAGCGACGTGGTGCTGCTCGAGGATTCGCCGTCCGACTACCTGAGCTACTCGCGGCGACTCCGCCGCTGGGCGCGAGGGGATTGGCAATTGCTCCCGTGGCTGGGCCGGCGGGTGCCGCTCGAGTCCGGCGGCAAGGGCCGCAACCCGCTGTCGCTCATCGCGCGCTGGAAGATCGCCGACAACCTGCGCCGGACGCTGCTTCCACCGACCCTGCTCGCGTTTCTGCTCCTCGTCTGGCTGGCGGTTCCCGGATCGGCTCTCGTGTGGACGGCTCTCGCGCTCCTCGTGCTCGCCACCCCCGCGGTGACCGACGCGCTCGGGGGGCTGGTCACGAGTCTGCGCGCGCCCCGCTCGCCGCTTGCGCCGACGCTGCGAGGCCTCGCGCGGACCGTCCGCACGTCAACCCCGCGCTGGCTCCTCCACGTCGTCTTCCTGCCCGACCGAGCGGCGGTGTTCGTCGACGCGTGCGTCCGGACGCTCGTCCGTATCGGCGTCACCCGCCGTCACCTCTTGGCGTGGACCTCGGCCGCCGCGACAGCCCGGGCGGTGGGCGGCATGCACGCGCGCGGCCGCGCGTGGGGCGAGATGGCGGCGGCGCCGCTCGTCGCCGCCGCCATCTTGCTCGTGGTCACGCTCGCGCGTCCGGGCGTGCTGCCGATCGTCGTTCCGCTCGTGCTGGCGTGGCTCGCGTCGCCGGAGATCGCGCTTCACCTGAGCGCGCCGCGACGCCGGCGCGCGGTCGTCCTCGACTCGAAGGAGACGCGCGCGGTCCGGCGGCTCGCGCGGCGGACCTGGCTCTTCTTCGAGACCTTCGTCGGGCCCGAGGATCAGTGGCTGCCGCCCGATCACTTCCAGGAGCATCCCCGCGGCGACGTCGCGCGCCGCACGTCGCCGACGAACATCGGCATGCTCCAGCTCGCGACGCTCTGCGCCCACGATCTCGGCTACGCGAGCCCGCTCACGGTCGCGCTGCGCTTGCGGAACACCTTCGACACGCTCGCGCGGCTGGAGCGATACCGCGGGCATTTCTACAACTGGTACGACACCCGCGACCTGACGCCGCTCGCGCCGCGCTACGTCTCGACGGTCGACAGCGGCAATTTGGCCGCGAGTCTCATCGCGGTGAGGCACGCGTGCGTCGAGCTGCGCGACGTGCCGATGGTCGGTCGTGCGCGCTGGGACGGCGTACTCGACACCTGCGGCGTGCTCGCGGAGGCGATCGACCGCGCGGCGCGCACGCTCGACCTGAAGCACGTCGTCACGCTCCGGACCTCGATCGCCTCGACGCGCCGCGAGCTCGGCGCGGCGCGCGACGGCCGGATCGGCCGGCACGAGGCGGTGACGCGCCTCGCCGAGGCGCTCTGCCCGGCGCTCGAGCGCGACGTCCTGGCCGCGATCGAGGCGGTGCAGGGCATCGCCGACACCAACGTCGTGGCCGAGCTCGGCGCGTGGTCGGCGCAGCTGCGGCACGATCTCGGCGCCCTGCGCCGCGACCTCGAGCTGTCGCTGCCGTGGGAGACGCTCATGGCGACCAGGCCGCCGGCGCCGCGACGCCCCGAGGCGGTCGCCGCGTGGGCCGCGGTCGAGGCCTGCGCCGTCGGGGATCCGACGGTGGCGGAGCTGCCTCGTGTCTGCGACGCGACGATCAGCGCCCTCGCGCGGCTGCAAGCCGCCTGCGTGGCCGGTGGCCCCGAATGTGAGTCCGTCCGCGACTGGGCGACACGGTTCGCGGCGGCGCTCGTCGGCGCGCGGGATACCGCGGACGCGCTCCTCACGACGCTCGTCGGCCTGGAGGAGCGGTCGGCGGCGTTCGTCGAGGAGATGGAGTTCGGCTGGCTCTACGACGCGTCACGCCGGCTCTTCCACATCGGCTACGACGTCGATGCCGGCGCGCCGGACGCGCATCACTACGATCTGCTCGCATCGGAGGCACGGGTCGCGAGCTTCATCGCGATCGCGAAAGGCGAGGCGCCGGAAGAGCATTGGCTCCAGCTCGGTCGTCCGTTCGGGCGCGTCGACGGCGCCACGGTGCTGCTCTCCTGGAGCGGCACGATGTTCGAGTACCTGATGCCCTCGCTCCTGCTGCGCGAAGGCGAGGACAGTTTGATCGGCCACGGCACCGCCGCCGCCGTCGACGTCCAGCGTGCCTACGGCCGCCGCCGCGGCGTGCCGTGGGGTGTCTCGGAGTCCGGCTATTACCGGTTCGACGCGCAGCAGAGCTATCAGTACCGCGCGTTCGGCGTCCCCGACCTCGGATTCAAGCGCGGCCTGGAGGACGATCTCGTGATCGCGCCGTATGCCTCGGTGCTCGCCTTGCGCTTCGCGCCGCGTGCGGCGCTCGCGAACATCGCGTGGCTGCGGCGGCTCGGGGCGGAGGGCCGCTACGGTCTTTACGAGGCGATCGACTTTACCGCGTCACGGCTGCCGCCGGGGCAACCGCACGCGATCGTGCGCTCGTTCATGGCGCACCACCAAGGGATGAGCCTGTGTGCCCTCGCCAACGTCGTCCGTCCGGACGCGATGGTGCGCCGCTTCCACGCGGATCCGGCGGTCCGTACCGCCGAGGCGTTGCTGTTCGAGCGCCCAGCGCTCGCGGCGCCGCTCGAGCGCACGCGGCCCGAGCCGGCGCGGCGCACGCGCGCGACGGCGCAGCGCTACCTGCTCGAGCCCTGGCCCGCGCCCGCCGACTCCGCGTTTCCGCAGTCCCACGTGCTCTCGAACGGACGCTACCGTGCCGTCGTGACCGCGCGTGGCGGCGGCGCGAGCCAGTGGGGCGACCTGGCGCTCACGCGCTCGCGCGCCGACGCGACGCTCGAGGACACGGGGTTCCGCGTCTACGTTCGCGATCGTGACCGGAACGTCCTGTGGTCGCCGGCCGACGACGTCGAGCGCGTGCTCTTCCACGCTCACGCCGCCGAGATCCATCATCACGCCCACGGTCTCGCTGTGACGCAGCGGATCTGCGTCGCGTCCGGCGGCGACGTCGAGATCCGCGAGCTCGTCATCGCGAACCGGACGGCGTCGACGCGCCACCTCGAGGTCACCAGCTACGCCGAGGTCGTGCTCGGCGACGAAGCCGAGGATCGCCGCCACCCAGCGTTCGCGAAGCTCTTCGTCGAGAGCGAGTACGTCGACGACCTGCACGCGCTGCTGTTTCACCGCCGCGCGCGCGCGCCGCGTGAGCTCGACGCATGGCTGCTGCACATGCTGGTGCTGCCCCCACGCCGCGCCCACGCGACGGCGTACGAGAGCGCGCGTGAGGCGTTCGTCGGGCGCGGCCGGACGTTGCGGGTGCCCGCGGCGCTCGACGGCCGGCGCCGCCGACCGCGCGGCACGACCGGAGCGACCCTCGATCCGATCATGTCGCTCTCCGCCGACATCGCGCTGCCGGCACGCGGGTCGACCTCGCTCGCCTACGTGCTGATCGCGGCGGAATCGCGCGCGGCCGCGCTCGCGGTGGCGCGCCGCCACCGATCGCCGCGCGAGCTCGAATCGATCTTCGAGCTCGCGCGCAGGCGAGCGGTGGCCGAGGTGGCCGAGAGCGGCATCGCGCCCGCCGATCTCGCGACCGCGCAACGGCTGCTCTCGCTGCTGCTCGTTCCGCATCACGCGCTCCGCGCCCCCGCCGAACTGCTGGCCCGGAACCGCGCCGGACAAGCGTCCCTCTGGAGACACGGGATCTCCGGCGATCTTCCGATTCTCCTCGTCCGCGCGCGCGAAGCCGAGGACGCC
>JBGPIT010000022.1:0-26329 GCA_041485125.1 Binatia bacterium
AGCCCGACGACGGCTCGAAGCAGTGACGGCCTTCCATGTCGTCCCAGCCGTAGTTGACGCCGGAGGGATTGCCGGCGACATAGTCGACCTCTTCCCAGCGGCCCTGGCCGACGTCGCCGATGTAGATGTCGCCGTTCGCGTGTCGTTACACCGCTCGGCGATTCGGGCGATCGTCGCCGTGTACCTCACGTACTCTCTGTTGATGGTCTGCCGACACCGGGAAGTCAGCGTCCTACGCCTGTGCCGCGCCTACGCCTGCGATCAGGAGGGTCGACGCCCTTCGCAAATGGCAACGAGATCCACGACCACCGACCGACGCTGGTGTTCGTCCCGGTCAGCGATGGGGGACGGATACTCTGTCCCGATCCGGCATCAACACGTGGTCTTGATACGGATCTCGACCCCCTGCCCTGGCAGCATGACGCCGGTAAACGACCACTCGTTGTCGTTGCCGGTAGGCACGAGCAGGTGCGGAGCGGGATGGTACGTCTGGACGTCGACAGACCACGATGAAGGGAGCTGTTCGATCTTGAGCGTTACGTTGCGGGTCACTCTGCCCATCCACCAAATGATGATGTCCGGGCAATCGACGGTTTCGATAAACTCTAGCTCGACCGGTACCGTTTGGTCGTGGCGCTCGAGCTTCACCGGCAACTGAAGGGTCAGCCCACCGTTCGACAAGACGTTCGCGCCAGCAAGCGCCGCGGCACCGACGTATTCATCTTTGCCGATCTTGGCGCGCGAATATCTCGTAGCGGCTCCGGGCGGGGTGCGATGGGAATCGAGCTCGTGGCGGACGTGCGTTCTCAGTGCATCCTGCAAACCGACGATCGTATATTTGACTGCCGTATCCGATACGCAGAGTCCATCCTTGGACTGCCCCAGGCTCATCTTCAGCGACCAGTTCTCGCGCATCATCGGCTGGGTGATGACGTGTTGGCGAAACTCTTCCCACACGTCTGGAGGGACCGTGCGCTGCATTATGGCATCGAGTCCGCGAAGGAACGTATGTCGCGAAAGGCTGAGCTCGATGATCAGCGCGATCACCACTGAGATACACAATGCAATGCCCAGGTCACGAATGATCTCGCCAAAGAGGGAGTCGTGAAACCGTGACAGGTGCGAGCAGGCGATGAAGGCTACGCCACCTACGAAAAGGCTGATCAACATCCACGAGAGTCGCGGCGACTCGCTTTGATCGACGCGCGCGAGTTGGTTGGTCCTCTCCATGTTGCCCTCCCTGGGGTCCGGTGACTGTCACCGGTCGTTACCGTCGACGCTTCTACAACGGCGGCGTTCACGCCGAGATACGCGAATCGGCGACGCGACTCCTCCCGCATCGATTTGTCGCTTCATCGTGAGACAAAGCGCGAGTGGTGCGCCGAATCGCTGGCGTCGCCGGCGTCGTGGCGGACTCCAGCGCCGGCGACATTCGCCGCCGATCGAACGACCTGCTCGACCGTAGGGCGCCGCCGGTCTACAACCGCTCTCCCCGCATGATCCGTCTCGAGTCGATCTCCAAGCAGCATAGCGGCCGCATCCTCTTTCTCGAGGCCTCGATGGCCGTGTTCCGCGGCGAGAAGATCGGACTCGTCGGTCCGAACGGCGCCGGCAAGTCGACCATCTTCCGCATGATCGTCGGCGAGGAGGAGCCGGATTCCGGCAACGTGCTCGTCGAGAAGCGGGTCAGCGTCGGCTACTTCTCGCAGTCGGTCGGCGAGATGGGCGGCCGGTCCGTGCTCGAGGAGGCGATGGCCGGTGCGGGCGAGGTCTCCGCCGTCGCACACGAGCTGCACCATCTCGAGCTCGCCATGGCCGACCCGGCGCGCGCCGACGACCTCGACCGTCTGGTCGCACGGTTCGGCGAGGTGCAGGCGCGCTTCGACGACCTCGACGGCTACGGGCTCGAGTCGCGGGCGCGCGAGATCTTGGCGGGGCTCGGCTTCGCTCCGGAGATCGTCGAGCGTGACGCCGGCGAGCTCTCGGGCGGATGGAAGATGCGCGCCGCCCTCGCCCGCATCCTGCTCATGCAACCCGACGCGCTTCTGCTCGACGAGCCGACCAATCACCTCGACATCGAGTCGATCCTCTGGCTCGAGGGCTTCCTCCGCGACTTCGAGGGCGCGCTCATCATGACCTCGCACGATCGCGAGTTCATGAACCGCCTGGTCACGAAGATCTTCGAGATCGACGGCGGCGAGCTCACCGCCTACACCGGCGACTACGACTTCTACGAGCGCCAGTGCGCGGTCAACGCGCAGCAGGCCGAGGCGCAGTACGCGCGCCAGCAGGCGATGCTCGCCAAGGAAGAGGCCTTCATCGCCCGTTTCAAGGCGCGCGCCAGCCATGCCGCGCAGGTCCAGTCGCGCGTGAAGAAGCTCGACAAGATCGAGAAGGTCGAGCCGCCGCGACGCCGGCGCGTGGTGCAGTTCGATTTCCCGCAGCCGTCACGCTCCGGCGACGACGTCGCCAAGCTCGCGCACGTCGACAAGGGATGGGGCGCACGGCGGGTCTACACCGACTTCGACTTCGTCATCCGCCGGCGCGAGCGCTGGTGCGTGATGGGCGTCAACGGCGCCGGCAAGAGCACGCTGCTGAAGCTGATCGCCGGCGAGGTGCAACCCGACGCCGGCCAGGTGGCGCTCGGCGCGAGCGTCAAGCTCGGCTACTTCGCGCAGCACGCGATGGATCTGCTCGATCCGATCCGCACCGTGATCGAGACGCTCGAGACCGCGCATCCGCGCGCCTCGCTCGGCTCACTCCGCACGCTCGCCGGCGCCTTCGATTTCTCGGGCGACGACATCGACAAGAGCTGCCGCGTGTTGTCCGGCGGTGAGCGGGCGCGGCTGATCCTCGCGGCCATGCTCTTCGACCCGCCGAACCTTCTGGTCCTCGACGAGCCGACCAACCATCTCGATCTCGCCACCAAGGAGATGCTGACGAGCGCCCTCGCCGACTTCGACGGCACGATGATCTTCGTCTCGCACGACCGCACGGTGCTGCGCGGTCTCTCGAATCGGGTGCTCGAGATCGGCAGCGAAGACGGCCCGCGCCAATATGCCGGCGGCTATGCGGAGTACGTCGCCCAGATGGGGTACGAGGCGCCCGGCGCGCGGTGATACCCCCGGCGCCGGCGGCAGAGCGTCAGTCGACGCCGAGGTCTACATACCACCGCACCCGACCAGCCAGTACGAGTCCGCGCTGGCGTTCGCGCCGCACGTGTTCTTGAACCGGACCCGCACCTGATTGATCCCGAGCTGAAAGAGCGCCGAGAGATCGTGCGGAGCGGTGTGCGTGATCGAGCCTGAGCAGCCGTTGCTGTAGTCGTGATCGAACTCCGCCGTCGTCTGGTCCGGACGCGTGACGGTGACGAGGATCTCGTCGTCGACGAAAACCTCGCCGTTGCCATCCGGCTCTGCCGAGAGCACGACCGTGCCGCCTGTGTAGTTGAAGTCGACGGTGCGATCGAAGAACACCGCACCCGTGCCGGCGGAGTAGCGCCGGAACCGCACGTGGATCGGCACCTGGCACGCACTCGGCGCCGGGCAAAACGGACTCGAGAGCACGTGCCCGACGAGACCGAGCAGCTCGCCTGCGCGTGGCGCCTCCAAGAACATGAGCTCCTCGGTCAGGCAGTCGTGCGTGCGGACGAGACAGGTCTCGTAGTCCGCAAGCGACGCGATCGGTGCGACGCCATGAGCGGCGCAGTCGACGCCCAACCCGGTCACGTCACCACCGTTGTCTGCATTGATGGCCTGGAACGCGACGCCGCCGCACTTGGAGGTGATCTTTAGCGAGAGTTGTCCACGCGCGTCGGCGATCTTCGAAAACGCCTTGTCGCATTTAGCACGCGCTTTCGTGACACATGGCTGATCGTCGGGCTTCTTTTGAATGCAGGTGAACACCGCGTCGACGCACTTCTCGAGACTCCCCAACTTCGCGAGGACGAATTTCGCTCCCGCCTTACGGACGGCGTCGCCGCACTTGACGAGGTCTTTGCCGAGCCCTCCCGGGTCGCCGACGTCGCCGTCGCCGCCGTAGTTCGTGAAGCATGAGTCCGCACCGCCGTCGACTCCGACGAGATCGAGGGACGCGTCGATCCGCGGGTGCTCGAAGGAGAGGAGCCGGCCAGCCCGACAGTCCTGCTGGCGCGCGACGCACTGACCGACGCTGACGGCGTCCGTCACCACCGTGCCGAACTCCGCGACGCATTCGATGCCGATCAGGCCGTCGGCGAGGCCGGCAGCGCGCAAGAGATCGTCGGCCGAGAGTGCGCTGCACTTCTGGGCGATCGTCGCGGAGACCTTCCCCTGCGCGGCGGCAACCTTGGCCAACGCCGATTCACAGGTCGCGCCCGCTTTTACCAGGCACTGCGCATTGCTGTTCTTCGTCTGAATGCACTTCGACACTTGGCTCGCGCACTTGCCGAGCTCCTTGAGCTTCTTCGCCACCAAGGTGCGGGCCGATTTCTTGATCGCACGCTGGCATTTGTCGGCACTGGCGGCCGCGCCCGGATCGTCGAGTCCCCCGCCGACCGGGCCGGCGACGGCTTCGAACTGCGAGAACATAGCGGCGTAGAGCAACGCCACCATCGCCAGGCGGAGGAATCTCATGTCGACTTTCCCTCTGCGCGCATGGCTCGCGGCGCTACTGGCAGCGCAGGCGGCGATTCAAGTCGCAACGCGCCGGAGTGAACGAGAGCTCACCACAGCGCGACGCGGCTCCGCCGCCGGCGGCGTCATCGAGCTCGATCGCCGCGGAGAGTGGGATGTCGTAGCCGACCGTCTGCAGCTGCGACCCGATCGTGTACGTCCCGCCCTTGCCTTTGATCTTGACCGAGATGAGACCCGGTGAGTCCGAGCCGGTCTTGATGATGATCTTGCTGATGCCGTTGTGCGCGGGGGGCTTGCGCTTGTCGACGAACTTCCAGCGCTTGCCGCGGCGAGCAGTCCAGCCGGCCGTGCCATCGAAGGCGCCTGGCGGTATCACGAGGTTCGCGGCCGGTGCCGGGTCGAGGACGCTGAATCCGACCGCGTCCCGGATCGCGACCTCGATACCGTTTGCGACCGGGTCGAGCGGAGGCGTGATCGGCACCGGCACGACGAAGGTCGCGTCGTAGCGTAGCTGCCGGAAGACGATCCTGTCGATGTCCGCCGTGCTGACGTCCCGCAGCTCGAGCAGCGTTTTGGTCGTCGTGTTGCCCGCGCCCGCCGCCGTGCAGATGTCGCAGACGTCGCCGACATCGTCCGCGTCCGCGTCGTCCTGCGTCGGGTTGGGGATCGCGGCGCAGTTGTCGCACACGTCGCCGACACCGTCGCCGTCCGAGTCCTGCTGGAGGTAGTTGTTGGGCATCGACGGGCAGCGATCGCACGCGTCGCCGTACAGATCGCCGTCGGCATTCGCCTGGTCGGGGTTCGCCACGAAGGTGCAGTTGTCGCAGTAGTCGCCGACACCGTCACCGTCGGCGTCGGGCTGAGACGGATCCGACTGCGTTGGACAGACGTCGCACACGTCGCCGATCCCGTCGTGATCGACGTCCTCTTGGCCGGGGTTCACAGCGGTCGGGCAGTTGTCGCACACGTCACCGCGACCGTCGCCGTCGGTGTCCGCGTTGTTCGCATTCGCGGTCGCCGGACAATGATCGACGGGGCACGTGTTGCCGCGGAACCCCGGATCGCCGAAGCCGTCGCCGTCGGAGTCGGTACACGGATCGCACGCGTCGCCGAGGCCGTCGTGGTCGGCGTTGCTCTGGGCCGGGTTGAAGACCGTCGGGCAGTTGTCGCAGGCGCCGACGCCGTCGCCATCCGGGTCGGTGAGCGGAGAGACGGGACACGGGTTCAACGCGAGCGCGAGCCCGTCGACGTCGTCGGTCGCGGCGAGGCCGAGAGCGGCCGCGGATCTGTAGACGCCGGGGCTCGTCGGACCGCTCCCGTCGTACGGCAAGATCGCGATCCACACGTCGGCTGGGCTGTGGGTGAGACCCAACGTCGGCGATCCGGGTGCCAATGAGAAGAATATGACCTCGGCAGCAGTGAAGGGATCGAGCGCCGTGAAGTACACCTCCAACGCGTCGATGTCGTCGCAGACCGGTGGCGCGCACCCGGCCGGCCCGGAGACGAGACCGAGGTCAACCGCCGTGATGAACGTCGTGTATGCTCGCGGCGGGTGCTCGTCGGGAAACCGACAAACGAAAGAGACGTCCGCGGGACCGCGCCCAGTCGCCGCCAAGGTCGGCGACCCAGGCGCGAAGGATACGGCGACGCAGCCGCTTCGCGGGATGACGTCCCAGTCGAAGTCGCCGATGTCGTCGGCGTACGGCGGACCGGGAGAGGCGACGCTCTCGATGAGCCCGAGGCCGAGCCCGGGATAGCAGGTGAGAGGCGCCGCGAGCGGTGACCCGTCGCCGTCGAGCACCTGCGTATTGCCGGAACCGAGGCCGCACGCAGGATCGGACGAGCTGAAGATGTCGCTCGCCGCTTCCGGCTGCATCCCGGGCGACACGCCGTTCGCCTCCGAGAACACGTCGGGAGTGAAAGGTCCGGCCGCGCCGAGCGAGCCACGACGCACCGACACGAAGAGCGTCGCGTGATCCAGCACGTCGTAAAACGGGATGTAGAATCGTTCGAGCGAGAGACCGTCGATCACGTCGCCGGCGGCGAAGTGGAACCCGCTCGCAACCGGTGGCGAGAGCGCCGGCGGCGGCGTCGCCGGCTCGAGCACGTCGGCGGCCGTCGCGCCGATCAACGCCAGGGTGCTCGAGTCCGGGTGCAGGACGAAGGATTGGGCTGCGGCGTGGGCCGGAACGAGCAGGACCGCGGCCACCGCGAGCACGGTCGCGCAAGCGGAACATGTCGGGCGGCGTGAATCGCTGGAACGCTGCATGGTTTCCTAATCTCCACCGCGCACGTACCAGCGCAATGGCCAGGACGGCGCGACGCTACGTCAGTGATGTCGAGAGTGTCAACGAAAAACGCGCTGCGCCATAGCATCAGTCGTCGCGTATGCCATTGTCGTTGCGCGACGGCGCGCTCGGCGATCGGCTCACGCCGCGGACGGTCCAGGTCGAAAGCGCACCCGCATCTCCTTCACGCCGTTGATGAAGGTGGAACGCAGGCGCCGGGGCGGTGCCGTGAGCTCGACGTCGTGCATGCGCGTCACCAGCCCGCGGAAGATCTCGTGGAGCTCGAGCCGGGCGAGGTTCGCGCCGAGACAGTAGTGCTCGCCGAAGCCGAACGCGACGTGGTCATTGGGAGCGCGGCGGACGTCGAATACGTCGGGGCGATCGAAGACGTCCTCGTCGCGGTTCGCGGACGCGTACCAGAGCATCAGCTTCTGGTCCGGCTCGATCCTTTGGCCGCGGAGCTCGACCGCCGTCAGCGACTGCCGGCGGAAGCAGTGCACGGCGGGAGCGAAGCGCAGGATCTCCTCGACGGCGCTCGGCAGCAGCGCCGGCTCTCGGCGAAGCGCACCGAGCTCGCCGGGATGCTCGATCAGCGCCAACATGCCGTTGGTCGTCACCGTGCGCGTGGTCTCGTTGCCGGCGATCAAGAGCAGCAGAAAAAAGAAATTGAACTCCATGTCGGAGAGGCGCGCGCCGTCGAGCTCGGCCTCCAGCAACGCGCTGGCGAGATCGTCACGCGGCTCCCGCCGCGCGCGCTCGCGCAGCTTGTCGGCATAGAAGAACATCTCCGCGAACGCTTCCTGCGCACCCTTGTCGGAAATGGGCTTGCCGTTCTCGTCGTAGTCGGGATCGTCGAAGCCGACCATTTTGTTGCCGATCTCGTAGACGTGATGGCGGTCCTCGTCGGGCACGCCCATCATGTCCGCGATCACCCACAGCGGCAGGCGCGCCGCGACGTCCTCGACGAAATCACATTCGCCCTTCTCGATGACGTCGTCGATGATCGTGCGGACCGTCGCCCGAATGCGCTCGTGCAGATTCTCGATCACCCGCGGCGTGAACGCCTTGCTGATGAGTTGGCGGTACAGGCGGTGCTTGGGCGGATCCATGTTGAGCATGATCGATTGCACGTACGGCAAATCGGCCGGTGAGGGATCGCGCAGCAGCGTGCCCTGCCGCTCCGACGAGAAGAGCTCGGGGTGCTTCGAGACGAACCTCACATCGTCATATTTCGTGATCGCCCAGAAGCCCGGACCGTCTTTCTCGTCATGCCAGAAGACGGGAGCCTCGCGCCGCAGCAGCCGGAACATGTCGTGCGGCGTGCCGCGCTGGAACACGTCGGCATTGGTGAGGTCGACGTCGCGGAGCTGCATCGTCAGCTTCGAGAGACGCGGCAGATGACCGATATCCACGGCACGGGGCGCCAGCTTGCCTCGCCCCGAGTGCCAGCGTCAATCGAACAGGACTCACCGTGCCGAACAGGACTCACCGGCCTCGGCCCGTGCCGCCGGCTCTCAGCGCGTGCCTGCTTCGCCCTCCGGAGCGCACGCCTGCCACGCCGCCTCGCGCAGGATGGGATCGATCACCGCATAGCCGCGAATCATGTCGCGGATCCGCGACGCCATGAGATCGCTTTGCCGGATCCAGTCGAACTCCTCCTCGACGACGCGACGGCCGGCGATCCCGTACTGCCACCGCAGCGCCGGGCTCGCCGCGAGCCGTGCGAGCGCCGCGGTCAGGCCGTCGGCATCGTGCTCGTCGACGAGCAGTCCGGTTCGCTCGTGCCGCACCGCCTCGGGAATGCCGGCGTGTCGCGTCGCGACCACGGGAAGCCCGCTCGCCATCGCTTCGAGAATCGTGTTGGGCAGCCCCTCGAACCGCCCGCTCTCGGGGTCGAGGACGCTCGTCTGCAAGGCGATGTCGGCGCCGGCAAACTCGGCCCGCAGCGCTTCGATCGGAACGCTCCCCACGAAGTGGATCGACGCCGCGAGGCCGAGCGCGTTCACGCGCGCGACGAGCGCCTCCCCGACGCGCCGTTGCTCCGGCCCTTTCGGACCGCCGATGAATCGCAGCTCGGCTTCGGGAAAGCGCCGGCGCAGACCGGCGAAGCCGCGGATCGCGAGCTCATGTCCCTTCTGCCGACGCAAACGACCGGCCATCACGATCCGCACCTCTCGACGGTGCGCGGCTCGCGCCGCGACGGCGTAGCTCGCGAGATCGATGCCGAGGTGCTGCAAGAACGTACGCTCGCGCGGCATGCCGAAGTCGAGAAGGCTCGCGACGAGATTGCCGGAGACGGCGAGGAAGAACGCACCGGGTGCGAGCCGCAGCCGCTCGTAGTTCGCGCCGAGCTGCGAGCTGCGCGGCTCGATGGTCGCGTCCTTCCCGTGAAAGAACGCGAGCAACGGAGCGCCGAGCCGACGGGCGAGGTAGCGTACGCGGACGCCGTCGCTCAGGTGACCGACGACGGCGTGAATCGGACCGTATCGGTCGCGCAGCGCCGTCGCAGTCGCGCGCGCGACGGCCGGGTCCGCGAGCGCCTGCGTGTCGAACCCGGCCTGCACGTGGATCGACGCATCGGAGAAGCCGAGCCGCCCCTGGCCGGCCGCGGCGTCATCGTCGCCGTCGAAATAGCCGGGGTCGTGCCCCGACAGCACCACGGTGCGGAAGTGACGGGCGAGACCGACGATCGTCCGCCAAGTGGCGGGATGATGACGGAGACCGAAACGCTGCGAGGTGACGTGCAGCACGGTGAGCTGATCAACGCCGGCAGCCATTCACCCCTCGGCCGTCTCCGTGCACCGGCGTGCCGGAACGCGGATCACCGCGTCCGCGTCGCTCGACGGCAGGATGCGACGTTTGACGACGAGCGTCGCGGCGTTGGAAACTCCGCGCGCGTGGATGAAACGGCGCCCGGCACACGGCGCCCGAGGACGGGTGCGACGACGCGCCCGATGGGAGGTGGAGATGCGGAGACTCGTATCTGTCGTCATCTTTTTTCTGCTCGCGGTCATCATCGACACGGCGCCCGCCCGCGCCGACGTCCTGCCGCTCGATCGTCCGGATACGCAGGGCGATCAGCTGATCTTCTACTACGACGCGCGCGCGGGCTTCACGTCGTTCTTGACCGTTCGGAACGTCGGCTCCGGAGGCGTCACGGTGAGCATCGTCTTCTACGGCCCGACGTTCAGCACGCCGTTCACGCAAACCGCGACGATCCCCGGGCGCGGGCTCAAGATCTTCGACGCCGGCGGGCTGCGAGATAGCGGCCTTCCGGCGCAGCAGGGGATCGCCTTCGCCACCGTCGTCGACGGCGGCCATCCGGTCGTGAGCGATGCGCTCACGGGCAGCTTCACGGTCGCCAATATCGCGACGGGCTCGGCGTGGGGCTCGCCGGCCCTCGCGCGGTCGGCGCGCAACGCGTCCGACTCCTCGTTCCCGATGTTCGGCACCGCGATCGACAATTCGACGGTCGTTTTGCAGGCAATTCGTCCGCTCGGCTTGGAGTTGGCGGGGTTCTACAAGCCCGAGAGCCTCGCGCCGGTCGAGAACGGCGGCAACCAGGTGATCTTCGTTACCTTCGAGGACGTGCCGGGCGAGACGTTCGCCGCGACCGTCGGCTCCACGACGTGGAATGTCTTCGCGACGCAGAGCAACGGCACGACCGTCGCGGATACGATGTTCACGGCGAATGGCGTCACCGTGACCGATCTCGCAACCCTGCTGGGCTCCGACGTGAACGGTGCCCCCGGTGGCGTCCGCTTCACCTCGTTGGCCTCGCCACCCGCGCTGTCCCGACTCATCTTCTTCGCCGAGGCGCTCGGAACGTTCGGCACCGGCTACCTGCTGCCCACCGTACCCGTCCTGCTCTGACACCAGCAGCGCCCGCGGCCTTGCGGGTCGCGAGCGCCACGATGTCACCACCTCCCCGCGGGGTGCTATAGACGCGCTGGCTCGACCGACCGATGGTCGCTGGGAGGGCGAGAGCATGCGCAACACGTCCCGCGGACGCCTCACGATCTCCGTTGTTTTCCTCGCAGCGACGCTCACCATCGTGGGCTCGCTTGCGCTTCCGGGCGTTGCCGCCGCGGCGTCGAAAAAGACGCTCGTCCAGAAGAAATATCTGCGAGTCACGGCGGGGAGCAGCGTGAGCGTCAAGTTTCCCAAGCCGAACGCCGCTGGGAATCTGATCGTCGCGTACGTCGTATGGGACAACGACGGCGCGGTCACGCTGGCGGACAGCCGCGGCAATGCCTACGCGAGCGCGGTCGGGCCGACGCAGGCGGGCGGCGACCCGGCAAGCGCACAGGTCTTCTACGCCGCGAACATCGCAGCCGGCGCCAACACGATCACCGCGAGCTTCGCGACCCCGATCACGACGCGGGGAGTCCTGTACGTCCACGAATATACCGGGATCGATCACCTCGCCCCGCTCGACACCGCGGTCGTGGCGTCGGGATCCTCGGCCGTGATGGGGACCCCCCTGCTCGCGACTGCCGGCGCCCACGAGCTCTTGTTCGCGGCGGGCGAGTCGAACGGTACGACGGTGCGACGCCCCACCCGCGGCTACAAGGTCCGGGCGCGCAAGTACGGCAACGTGACGGCGGACGAGCTCGCGCTGACTGCCGGCTCGTACGCGTTCGGCGCGACACAGAAGGGCACGTCGTGGATCGCGCAGCTGGTCGCGTTCAAGCCGTCGGGCACGACGCCGCCGAGCAGCTCGTATCTGCTCAAGGTCAGCGCCAACGGCCGCTATCTGGTCGATCAGAACGACAAGCCGTTCCTGATCATGGGCGATTCGCCGCAAGCGTTGACGGTCAACGTCTCGGAGGCGGAAGCCGAGTCGTTCTTCGCCAACCGGCAGGCGGGCGGCTTCAACCTCATGTGGATCAATCTCCTGTGCGCCACCTACACCGGCGGACGGGCCGACGGCAGCACCTACGACGGCATCGTCCCGTTCACCACACCCGGCGATCTCTCGACGCCGAACGAGGCGTTCTTCGCGCGGGTCGACGACATGATCCGGCTCGCGGCCAACCACGGTCTCACCGTCTTGCTCGACCCGGCGGAGACCGGAAGCTTCCTGTCGGTGCTGCTCGACAACGGCATCGCGAAGTCCCGTGACTACGGCCGCTATCTCGGCACGCGCTACAAGAGCTTCGACAACATCATTTGGATGAGCGGCAACGACTTCCAAAGCTGGATGACCACCGGCGACGATGCGGTCGTAGAGGCGGTCGCCCGCGGCATTCACGACACGGATGATCGCCACATTCACACCGTCGAGCTCGACTATTCCGTCAGCGGCTCGCTCGACGACGCCAGCTGGGCACCCCTCATCGAGCTGAACGCGTCCTACACCTACTATCCGACCTACGCGCAGGTGCTGGCCGACTACAATCGCGCCAACGCCTTGCCGACGTTTCTGGTCGAGGCCAACTACGAGTTCGAGCACAACGCCGGCGACCTAGGCACGCCCGAGATCCTGCGACGGCAGGCATACTGGAGCCTGCTGAGCGGCGTGGCCGGTCAGCTCTACGGCAATCGATATACGTGGCCGTTCATCAGCGATTGGCAGAACCATCTCGATACGCCCGGATCGCTCGAGATGGCACACGTCAAATTCCTCTTCGAGCCGCGCCCTTGGTACAATCTGGTTCCCGACCAGAGCCACACCGTCGTGACCGGCGGCTACGGCACCTTCGCCGATGGTGGCGCCTTGGGCGACAACGACTATCTCACCGCTGCCCGCACACCCGACGGCGCGCTCGTGATGGCGTACATGCCGACGCTGCGGACGATCACCGTCGACATGTCGAGCCTCGCGGCCGCGGCCCAGGCCTCCTGGTACGACCCGTCGAACGGCACCTTCACCGCCATCGCCGGCTCGCCGCTCGCCAATACCGGCACGCGGAGCTTCACGCCGCCCGGCAGCAACGACGCCGGTGACGGCGATTGGGTGCTCGTCCTCGAGGCGACTTCCGTTCCCCCGGACACCGACCCGCCGTCCGTGCCGACGGGGCTTTCCGCGCCCTCGATCTCGTCATCTGAGGTCACCGTCGCGTGGACCGCGTCGCACGACAACGTCGCGGTCGCCGGCTACCGGATCTATCGAGATGGCGTACTGATCCGTACGACACCGTCCACCTCGTACACCGATACCCCGCTCGTGCCCCTCACCTCGTACTCGTACACCGTCTCCGCGTACGACTATTTCAACAATGTCTCCTCGCCATCCGCGCCACTCGTCGTCGAGACCGCGGGTGCGGGCGCCTCGTTCATCCAGGAGAGCGACGCGACGCCGCAGACTCCGCAGAGCGTCGTCACCACGACCTACGCCGAGGCCCAAACCGCGGGCGACACCAACATCGTCGCGATCGGCTGGAACGACACGACGTCGTCGATCGCCACGATCAGCGACAGCGCCGGCAACGTCTACCAGCAAGCCGTCGCCACCCAGCACGGCAACGGCCTCAGCCAAGCCATCTACTACGCCGCGAACATCGCCGCCGCGTCAGCGGGAACGAACCAGGTCACGGTGACGTTCACCCAAGCCGCCACGTACGTCGACCTCCGCATCACCGAGTACGCCGGCCTGCGCACCAGCAACCCTTTCGATGTCGGCGCATCGGACACGGGCACGGGCAGCGTCGCCGACAGCGGCTCGCTCGCGACGACGGCGCCGTCGGAGCTGCTCTTCGCGGCCGGGATGACCGGCGCGGTCTTCACCGCTCCCGGATCCGGGTACACGAGCCGCGTCGTGACCTCGCCTGACGGTGACGTCATCGAAGATGCGCTCAGCGGGTCGAACGGGAGCTACCGTGCCACCGCCTCGCTGAGCGGCGGCACTTGGCTCATGCAACTCGCCGCTTTCAAACCGGCCGGCTCATAGAAGAGCCTCGCGGCCGAGACGTGTGGGGTCGCGGACGTTCAGCGATCGCCGCTACGCCGACTGCCGCTACTCGAACCGTGGCCGAGAAAAGACGGTCGTCCCTTCCGGCCCCCCGCGGCTCGGTCGGTAGACTGTGGACCGTCGTCGAGGATCTCGACCTCGCCGGCATCGACGAGCTTCTTGAGCTGCGGATGCTCGACGTCGCGCGTAGAGATCTGTCCGGTTTTTCCCGGGCCGAGGTGCAAGATCTTGCCGCGGGGCAGCGGAACGCTGAGGGGTCGTTGAGTCTTGTTGCTGATCGTTTTCATGAGCGAATCGGCGTGACTATTTTTTCCCCTTCGGCGCAACCAGTGGGGCGTGGCTCTGGCTGTCCTGCTTGGATCTTGCCTGTGCGGCATCCTGCGCGCTGTGCGCGGCCTTCTGTTTCTGGCCGCGCTGTTTCGATTTCGGCGACTTGTCTCCCATGGTTTCCCCCTTTGCCGGATGGAATCCCAAGCACAATCGCAGTCCCCACCTCGGAAGCGCAAGCCGGGTGGCAAATCGGCCCGCCGCCGCGATTGTAGTCGCGACAGGCAGCTGATACCGTGCGGAATGCCACTGACTGTCTGGCGCGAGAAGCTCACCACATCCTCTCTCCCTTCGCCTCCCGCCCCCACATTCAGCAGCCTATGAACCAGCGCCCGTTGGCGTGCGGAATGTCTCCGCATGAGCCTGGCGCTGCAACGGTCTAAGACGGAGTGTGACATGGGTAAGAAGCTCTACGTGGGGAATCTGGGATTCGATGTGACCAATCAGGACTTGGAGGCCGTATTCGCGGAGATCGGCGCATGCGATTCCGTGGCGGTGATCACGGACCGCGACAGCGGACAGAGCCGTGGCTTCGGGTTCGTCGAAATGTCGTCGAATGGCGACGCCCAGAAGGCGATTCAGCAGCTCGACGGCAAGGAGATCAAGGGTCGCGCCATCAAGGTCAACGAGGCACGTGCCCGTGACGACAATCGTGGCGGTGGCGGTGGCGGTGGTGGGCGCGGCGGCGGATCGAACCGCTGGTGACATCGCGCGACGAACTGTGCGCGGGTGAATGACCTTCGGCGCGCCCTGCGCCAAGGTCTGGCACGGATTTCGAGTTGGCTCTGGGGCGATGACACGCAGCCGGGGGTGCTCGGCCGTGTCGCCCGCAAGGGAGCACTACCGCAAGGCACAGTGCGTTCGCCACAGGCGCGCGCGCGGTTCTGGGCCGAGCTCCGCGAGGGGCAGCGCGAAGCTGCGCAACGTTCACGCGTCTAGTCCCGATCGGAGGATCTCGATGATGGTTTCCACCAAGAACACCGCACGCCCCGCGCTGCGCAGCGGCGAGCCGCCTCGCCGGCTGATGGCGGCAGTGCTGCAGACCGTCGTCGACGACTATCGCGGCAGTGCGTACCGCCGAGGCGCACACCATCAGGCACCCGACGTTCGCGGCGCGCGCCGAGCGCTCGCCTATATGGAGAATACGGATCGGACCTGGCCGTTCAGCTTCGAAAACCTGTGCGACGCGCTCGACATCGACGCCTGCGGCTTCCGGCGGGAGTTGGAAAAGAGCGACAGCGTAGGATGGGACAATTCAGACGGAGGTATGTCATGAAGGTCGGGACGATCGTCGACGGGTGGTGTGCGCCCTGCAAGCTCAAGGTCACGCACACGATCGAGGTCATGGTCGAGAAGAAGATCAAGCGCGTCCATTGCAATACGTGCGGCGCACAACACGCCTATCGTGCGTCGATCCCAGGTACACGGGCCGCGAGCAACCGAGCCGGTGGACGGCTCGACGAGCCGTCGAATCGCCCCAACCAGTACCAGTCTTTGCTCCGCGGCCGCACGGCAAGCGCCGCCCGGGCCTACTCCAACTCGGCGGGGTTGAAGGTCGGCGAGCTCGTGTCCCATACCGTCTTCGGACTGGGTGCGGTCACCGGTCAGCGTGACAACAAGATCGACGTTCTGTTCCCCGATGGACCGCGGGTGCTCCAGCAAGGCGGTTAGGTCGGAAGAGGGAGCTCATCCCCGCACCTCCACGGGCCGGGCTTCGGCGGTCGTGGGTCTGACGCGCTTCGCCTACGGACCGGTCGCCGTCGAGGGGACGCACAGCTCGTCCGCTGTCGATGTACCCACCCGATCAGGCCCGATCTGATTGTTGATGAAGATGCCGGTGACCGCGACGTGCTTCGGCTGCCCTTTCGCGGGCTTCACCTGGTAGCACATCAGCGCCGCCGCGGCGTTCTTGATCCCCTCACCGTTCTTGTCGGCCGCCACGCAGAGGCGAGTCGGCTTCTTCAAATCGTAGAGCTTCGGCTGGTTGAAGTGGTCGACGACGGACGCTTGCACGCCCTTCGGGAACTTCGCACCGCTCTTGCTCACCTTCGTCGTATAGCACTCGAAGTGATCGACCGCGTGCGCGCCGGGGTTCGGTGGGCTCACTGGGCCGACGACGCTCTGCGCGGTCGGGACGAGCAAGCGCTCGGGCTTCGACGTGTCGACGACGAGCTCGCCGTTGGGGTGGAATTGGTTCCGCACGTGGATGCCGAGGCGCTTCACGTGCTTCGCCTGCTTCACGCACAACGTCGTCACCTTCTGCGTGCCACCGCAATCCGGCTCCTTCTTGCATGCCCCCCTGGCGTTCGACGGCGCCGAGTCGGCGCAGCGAGCCTTGGTGAGCGCGATTTGGTAGCCGCGGAGATGCGTCGCGGCGTCGGCGATGCCTTCGCCGTTCTTGTTCGCCGGCGTGTACAGGTCGAGCGGTTTCTTGAGATCGTAGAGCGCGGTCTCGAAGCGGTCCGCCAAGAGCGCATGGAGGCCCTTCGGGAAGGCCGTCGCCGACTTCACCTTGTACCCGAGGAAGTGGTCGAGCGGCACCGTCGCCGCGCCGACGCAGGTGCATTGCGCCGCGCCGCCGGCGGGCTGACAGACCTCGCCAGACCCGCAGCCGCTCGGCTGCGCCGCGGGGTCGCAGGTCTCGCTGCCCCCGACAATGCCGTTGCCGCAGGCACTCACCGAGCAATTGATGTCACAGTCGTCGCCGTTCACGGCGTTGCCATCGTCGCACTGCTCACCCGCGTCGAGGTTGCCGTCGCCACAGCCGTGACAGTCGGGGTCGGCGGAGTCGACGAGCTGATCGCCATCGTTGTCCAAACCGTCCGAGCAGCTCACGCTGCCGGGCGGGCCCTCGACCTTGGCGGTGAAGCGGAACGCGCGCTGCACCCTTTCCCCGACGAACGATTTCGAGCCGCCGTACACCTCGCGCGCGTCGTTCCCGACCTCGTCGTAGAGACCGGAGAAGAGATCCCCGCTCACCATGTCGTAGTTCATGTCGAAGAACTTCCACTCGACGCGGCCGCTCTTGAAGAGGATCACCTTGAAGGTCAGCTGCTCGAAGACGAAGGCACCGGCGGCAACCGACGCCCTGCCGATCCAGACGATCTCCACCCGGTCGGAGAACCCGTTGATCACGACGCCGGTCGTGAGATCGTCGTTCGCCGCGAAGAGGGCATCGATGTTCTTCGTGACGTGGTGCCCGTCGAAGTGCGTGAGCGCGGCGGCGCATTCCGCGCACGACTCGCCGTTCTGAAGGAGCTCGACGAGGCTGTTCGTGTTGACGTCGATCTTCGTGATTTGCCGGCCGAACCACGGGAACGTGAACGGCAACGTGTACTGGACGTCGTCGTCGTTGCTCGCGGCGATGCTGGTGTCCTTCGCATCCCAGGCGGTTGCCGTGATGTTCGGATGGCCCGGCCCAGGGACGAACTCGAACGCCTTGCGTACGCCTTCGCCCTTGAACGACATCGAGCCGCCCGGCACCTCGTGCTCGACGTTCGCGACCTCGTCGTAGTAGCCGGAGAAGAGATCGCCGTCGATCGTCACGTAGTCCATGTCGAAGAACTTCCACTGCACCCGCCCGTCGTTGAAGAGGACGACTTCGAAGGTCAGCTCTTGGCCGTCGGAAAAGTCGTCGTCCTCGAACGTCCGGCCGACCCATATGACGTTCACGCGATCGGCAAGCGGCTCGACGACGACGCCGGTCACGAGATCATCGTTGGCGGCGAAAATCGCGTCGATGTTCTTGGTGACGTGCGTACCGTCGAAGTGGGTCAGCACGCCGGCGTTCGTGGCGGTCGGGCAGTCGGCGCACGACTCGCCCTGCTCCAGCAGCTCGATGAGGCCGTTGGTGTTCACCGCAATCGCGACGATGCTCCGCCCGAACCAGGGAAAGGTGAAGGGCAAATGGTACGACACCGACTCGTCGTCGTGCGCGGCGATGCTCGTATCGTGAGGATCCCACGGGATCGGAACGATCGTCCCTGTCGGTGGCGCCGGCGCGCAGGACACCGAAAGACTGTAGGCCCCCGTCGTGAGGGTGCCGCCCTCGAAATCGCTCACGCCGTCGAAATCGAAGTCGTCCCACGACGTCACCCCGATGAAGTACGTGCCCGTGGCCGGCACCTCGAATTGCAGAAACGACGCGCTTCCGGAGCTGGGGTCGTCGGGCGCGGTAGCGTCGTCGTTCAACGTCGACAACGTCCCGTCGGCGGTGAACACGCCGACGAGCGAGTCGAGCTGCGGAGCGAACCGGTTGGGGTCGTCGTCGAGATCGATCGATACGATCTGGCCGGCGGTCCACTCGACCTTGTAGAAATCGAGATCGCCGGGAAACAGGATCGCCGCGTCGCTGGTCGTCGATCCGCAGGAGATCGCGGTCGCTTGCGCCCGCGTGTCGTTCGGCTCCCCCGGCGGCAGGTCGCAGGTGACGGAGATCGTGTACGGTCCTGAGCCGATGCCATCACCCTGGAACCCGCTATCCAGCGCGTCGGCGACGCCGATGAAGAAGGTACTCGGCGACGTGACCGTGCGCTCGAGGTAGGGATCCTTCGTCGCCGGCTCGCCCGGCGCGGGATCGTCGCCGCTGAGGTCGATCGACATCCCGTTCCCGTCGAACAGTCCGAGGCTCGCATCGAGGGGCGAGCCGAGCTGGTCCGCGTCCACGTCGACGCGGAGGATACGTCCCACCGGGACACTGACCTCGTAGAAATCGACGTCCCCGGGCGCGATCCGCGCGCCGGTGCTGGTGAACGGGCAGGTGATCTGCTCGGCGGTCGCGATCGTGTCGTTCGGCTCGTCGGGCTGCGGCGTGCACGTGACTGAGACCGTGTACGGTCCGGTCGTGTAGGCGAACGCGCCCGCCATGTCGAGGTCCGGAAACGCGCTCACGCCGATGTAGTACGGCCCCGTCGTCGGCGCGGCGAACTCGAGATACGAGTCGGACGTCGACGGCTCGCCAGGGGCGGGATCGTCGCGGCTCAGGGTAACGCGCTGGCCGGCGGCGTCGAAGACCGCGAGGTCGGAGTCGAGCATAGAGCCGTTCTGCGCCGCGTCGATGTCGACGTCGACGACCGTGCCCTGCTTCAGGAAGAGCGTGTAGAAGTCGACGTCGAGCATCGGATTGATCTCGGTGCTGATGGTCGTCGACGGGCAGAAGATCTGCGTCGCGGTCGTCATCTTCCCGTTCGGCTCCACGGGAACGACCGCGTCGCAGACTTGGTCGTGGTTTGCGTCGGTGATGCCGGGGCCATTGCAGGCGTCGCACGCATCGCCGACGCCGTCGCCGTCGGTGTCCAGCTGATTCGCGTTCGCGACCGTCGGGCAATTGTCCGACGTGTCCTCGACACCGTCACCGTCCTCGACGTGTTTGAAGAAGCGCAGGATCGGCACATCCGCGCCGCCGCCCGTCCCCTCAGGACCGCCTCGCACCTCGTAGTTGCCGTCGTTGACGCCGTCGCTGTCGAGATAGAACGCCGGTCCGAGGTTCACAGCGTGCGGGTTGTCGGTGAAGTTGATGCCGAGGTCCGCGACGTTGCGGAACCCGATGAAGTAGGTCGTGGCCGCCGTCAGATGCACCGGCGCGAAGCTCGCACCGCCCATCTCGTCCCGCGCGGTCGCTGAATCGAATGTGGCGGAGCGGAGGAGCATCCCGCCGACCGCGCGCCGGTCGGTCAGGACCTCGATGGTCACCTGCCGGTTGGCGCCGTGGAACGCGTCGAAGTTCGTCTGGATCGCGACGAGGTCGTAGCTGACCGGCGGCGTGTAGTACCACCCGACCGACGCGCAACCGGCACACCAGAAGCCGTTGAAGATCGGTTCGGACGTGTCGTTGACGACGTCGGCTACGGTGTGTGCGCGCGCGGTCGAGGCGAGCCCGCAGCAGAGAGCGGCGATCGTAATGACGCGGACGAGCGAGTGCCAGTAAGACATCGGTCTTCTCTCGGGGTCCGCACTTCTAGGCGGCACCTATAGCGGCTGTGGGAGGATTTCGGGACAAGCACGAGTTCGACGATGTCGCCTCGGTACAGGTCGCACATCCGTCGTCTCGTCGTCCATCCATACCGGCGAGACGGTTCACCGCTATTACTACGGCCGTCGCGACAGCGACAAGAGAAATCTGCGTGGCGGCATCGCCCGCCGGCGACGGGCGCTCAGCCGAAGCAGCGACGGGCTGAACGTCACTCGCGCGCGAGCTCGTATTCGGACGGCCGGAACTTCCGGACGCGCGCGCAGTATTCACTCGCGAAGCCGGGATAGAGCGAGCGGTTTTCGCCGTTCGGCCCGAGATACCAGCTGCCGCAGCCGCTCGACCACACCATCCGCTTCATCCGGCGCTGGATGCCCGCGTTGTAGGCGTCCTGCACGTCCTGCCGGACGTTCACGTACTTCACGCCCTCGGCGATCATCTTGCGGATCGCCTGGAGCGCGTAGGCGATCTGCGCCTCGGTGTACACCAGCACCGACGTATGCCCGGGCCCCGTGTTGGGCCCCATCATGATGAACCAGTTGGGAAACCCGGACACCGTCACGCCCTTGTAAGCGGCGGCACCGTCGCGCCACGCGTCGGCGAGCGTGCGGCCGGCGAGCCCTACGATCGGGAAGGGCGCGGTCGCGATGTTGAGGGCGAAGCCGGTCGCGAGGACGATCGCGTCGACTCGGTGCTCGCGGCCGTCGGCGGTGACGATGCGGTCGGCGCGGATCTCGACGATCGCATCGGTCACGAGCGCGACGTTGTCGCGCTCGAACGCCGGCCAGTAGTCGTCGGAGATCAGCATCCGCTTGCAGCCGAACTGGAACGTCGGCCGCAGCTTCTCGCGCAGCGCCGGATCCGAGACGCAGCGACGGAGATGGCGCTCCGACATGCGCTCGCCGATCCGCGAGAGGCGCGGCGAATCGAGGAAGATGATCGGGCCCATCGCCTCGCTCAGCCAGTAGAGCACCGACCGGCGCAGCTTCAGCAGCAAGGGATACCGCTGAAACCATCGCTTCGCGCGGGCGCTCATCACGTGGTCGCGCTTGGGCACCACCCACGCGGGCGTCCGTTGAAAGACGCTGAGCTTCCCGACCTCGGGCGCGATCGACGGCACCACCTGCACGGCGCTCGCGCCGGTGCCGATCACCGCGACGCGCTTCCCGGCGAGATCGTAGTCGTGATCCCAGCGCGCGGTGTGCATCAGCTTGCCGGCGAAGGTGTCGAGGCCGGCGACGTCGGGGAGCTTCGGATCGACGAGCCCGCCGACGCCGGACGCCACCGCGCGCGCGGTCACGGTCTCGCCGTGGCTGGTACGGAGCGACCACACCCCGCGGGCCTCGTCGAAGCGGGCCTCGGTGATCGCGGTGTTCAGACGCAGGTGCAGCCGGAGCTGATACTTCTCCACACAGCGGAGCAGGTACGCCTGGATCTCGCCCGACTCGGCGAACATGCGGCTCCACTCCGGGTTCTGCTCGAACGAGAAGGAGTAGACGTGCGACGGCACGTCGCAGGCGGCGCCCGGATACGTGTTGTCGCGCCAGGTCCCGCCGATCTCCGAGGCACGCTCGAAGATCGTGAACGAGTGGATGCCGTGCTTCTTCAGCTGAATCGCCATCCCGATGCCGGCGAAGCCGCTGCCGATGATCACGATCGGGAAGTCGGCGGCGGCGGACGTCACAGTCGGCTGGGGCTCCTGGGCACTCTTCACGTACAGCACGGCTCACCTCGGCAGGCGCTTGACTTGCGGCGCATTGTAAGCAACTGATTACTATAGTCAAGCACTGCTTTATGGCGCCGCCTCAACCCCACCCCACCCGCGAGCTCCTCATCAACGTCGCGCTGTCGCTCTTCGCCGCCGACGGTTATCGCGGCACGACCATCCGCAAGATCGAGCAGGCGGCCGGTCTGACGCCCGGCGCCGGCGGCATGTACCGCCACTTCCGGTCGAAGGAGGAGCTCTTGCTCGCGGCGGTCGAGCGCTACCGGGCCGACGTCGCGGCCTTCATCGCGCGCGCGCCGGAGGTGATGGCGCTCGGCGACGTGCGCGCCGAGCTGCTCGTCGCCGCCAAGCTCTCCCGCGAGTTCAACGAGCGGAACGACGCCCTGCTGCGCGTCCTGATCCTGGAGCAACAGGCGATCCCGACGAAGGCGTGGCGCCACTTCCAGGAGGCGTGGGAAGAAGGCTACCGGCTCTACGCCGACTGGCTGACGGCGCGGCTCGGACCCGGCACCGGCGTCGACGTCGAGGCCGCCGCTATCCAGCTCTTCGGCTCGCTCGCGCAGTACCAGGTCCAGGTCGAGACCTTCACGCACCCGCCGCTCGACGTCGATCCGGATCGCTTCATCGTGGCCTGGGCGGAGCACTGGACGGCCTTCATCGCGGCCGCGCGCGCCGTCGTGCAGCCGGTTCGTCGCACACAGCCTGCCCGGCGCAATCACCGCAGCTGAGCAAAGCCGCCGGCGCGGGGACTCCCGTACCGTCATTCGAATGACGGTCGCTTCAAAAGCCCACCTCGTCGAAACTTGACTACGACGTGCCCGGACGGAAGAGCGTGTGCTGCGCAACTCCATCGCAGCGCGGGAGGTTGGGAATGAGCGAGAGAACCATGGGCGCGGCGCATGCAGGCGCACTCATCGGACGAACCATCGTCGCCGCGATCGTCGTGGTCGCGATCGGGAGTTGCCAAATTGTCGTTCGGCCTGGCGGCCGCAGGGATGACGTTGCGCAGCCCGTGGCTGCTTCCGGCTGGATCCGATTCCGGCCCGACGCGCGGGTGAGCCGCACGACCGTCGTCGACGATGAGCGGGCGTTCCTCGAGCTCGAGCCAGGGAGCACGATGCAGCTGATCTCGTCGGAGACCGACGAGATCGGCATGACGCACGACCGCTACCAGCAGTACCATCAGGGCGTTCGCATCGAAGGCGCCGAGCTCATCGTCCACGGGCACGGTGCCATCGCCGAGACGGCGAACGGTAAGATCGCGCGTCGGCTCGGTGCGATAGCGACGGCGCCGCGGGTCCCGAAGGGCGAAGCACGCCGGGCAGCGCTCCGCGCGGTGCGGACCGCTCTGCACGCGGCCGAGGGCGCCGACGGCGATCGCCAGAGCGGGCACCCGGTAGCGGAGGCCGCGCCCCGGGCAACCGAGCTCGTCATCACGCGACGCGACGGGCACGAGGAGTTCGACGGCTCCGACCTCGTCCTCGCCTGGCGCTTCGACGTCTTCGTGAGCCCGCGCGAGGATTCGCGCAGCATCTACGTCGACGCGACCGGCGGCGAGATCGTGAAGACCCTACCCCTCGTCGGCGAATGCGACACCGGCGGCGGCATGACGACGTTTCGCGGGTATCAACGGTTCAATACGCGTCGCGCCGGCGACAATTTCATCCTCGAGGATGATTGCAACACCGCCCACCTCCACGTCGTCAATTGGCTCGGGGCGCCGGCGCCGCGCGAGTTCAGCGACGCCGACAACAACTGGGTCGCCGGCGCAGATCAGTCGCCGGCGACGTCCTTCTGGGCTCTCGGCATCGCCTACGACTACTTCGACCTGGTCCATCACCGCCGCGGCTACGACGGCAAGGACGCCAGCATCGAGCTCTTCCACGGCCAACCGGGCGCCGCAGCGAGCGGCGGCGGCGGCCAGATCCAAATCGGTATCGACGGCCTCGGCCCGAACGACGACTTCAATACGACCGACATCGTCGGCCACGAGTTCACCCACAACGTCACCGAGACCTCTGCCAAGCTCGCGTACGGCGTGACGGAATCGGCGGCGCTCAACGAGTCGTTCTCCGACATCTTCGGCAATCTGATCGAGGCCTGGGAGGAACAAATTGCCCTGCCGACCGATTGGCGCGTCGGCGAGGACAAGGGCTGCGGCGTGTGCCGGGACATGTCGAATCCCGGCAACTTCAACGGTCCCGACACCTACCAGCAAACGAATTGGTCGGCGGCCGGCGAGCCGCACACCAACGGCGAGGTGCAGAACTTCTGGTTCTACCTCGTCGCCAACGGCGGCTCCGGGACGAACGACAACGGCTTCGACTACAGCGTCACCGGCATCGGCCTCTCCAAGGCGGGCCGGATCGCCTACCGCACGCTGACGCGTTACCTGGTGAGCAGCTCAGCCTATGCCGACGCGCGGAACGCCTCGATCCAAGCCGCGAGCGACCTCTTCGGTCCGAGCAGCGGCGAGGTGGCGCAGGTGACCAACGCGTGGTGCGCGGTCGGGCTTTGTCCGCCCGGCCTGCCCACCGGCGCCGATCGTTTCGACACCGCCGGCGGCAACCCGAATCCGGCATCGCCGAACAACAACGACACGTTCGGCGGCGCGACGCCGATCGGCGCGAGCACGGCGGCGACGTGGACGGGCGGCGGCGTGTTTCCGTCGGTCACGGTCACGAACCTGAGCATCTTCCCGACGACCGACGTCGACTACTTCGAGGTCAGCGCACCGCCGCCGTCGATCCGGCCGGCGGTGTCAGGTCTGGGAGATTGCCTCAAAGAGAAATACCAAGTCGCGCTCACCAGCCCGGCAACGATTCGCATCTACCGAAACGGGCAGATCGACAGCACCAACGTGAACACCGACCTCGTCGTGATGCCGGCCGCGGGCTCGTTCGGCATCTCCGTACGGCGGGCATTTCCCGGGCAGATCATCAGCTACGATCTGACGGTGCGGTGGACGACGTACATCGACGAATCGTGCATCCCACAGCTGGCGCCGCCCGACCGCATCAAGCTGATCCGAGAATGCATCATGTGCGATCAGTTCCTGCGCGATCCCCGCGAGGACAAGATACTGGATCCCGGTCTACGCAGCCGCATCGGTTTTCCGGACACGACTTACTATCTCTACTGGCCCGGGGGCAGTGATTTTCGCGTCGGCGTCGATCTCGTGACCGGGAAGAGCGTTCGCGCCGAGCTCCGCGACATGCAGGGGCAAGTCGTCGCCGTCGCCGACACGCATCCGGGCGTGTGGCGATCCGGAGTGCAGGCCATCTCGATTCGCGGACCCGCCTTCAGCGAGGAGAGCGCAACGGGCCGCGCCCGCAGCCTCACGTTGACGCGCCGGAGTCTCCCTGAAGGACTCTACGCGCTCTCGTTCTCCCACTTCGGATATGGCAGCCACGTGCGGATCGAGTTGCCGAGCCGCGGCGACGCCGTCCGACCGCACGCCGACCGACCGCACCAGGTGAAGCGCGTCCGGCACAAGGTCAGCGCGCCGCGTGCCGTACGCAGCAAAGCCAGAGGTCGGTCATCACCTCGAGGTCGCGGCCGCGCAGGATGAGATCATTGAGAACGGCCTTCCCGATCACGGGTCTTGCAGGCTGGGATCGCAACCGCAACTGATCCGCTGACCTCGGCACGCGGGGCACACCTCGAGGTCGCATCCGCCAACGTGCACCCAGCCGCGACGAGCCCCGCAGTCGTCACACGGCTCATCGGCCGGGGACCCGCCACTCCCTTCTTTGCTCCACGGAATGCGCCGGTACGTTCGGCCGCGGATCACGCATGTCAGCTCGCGCTGGGAATCCCACAGCTTTGTTCCCCACGGGCCATCCACAGTCGGGCGACTGCTACGCCGGGAGCGCCTGGCGATCAATGACGTCGAGTACTGGCCGCGGAGGTTCGCCCCGGCATCGTGAGATTGAGGTATATACAGGTGGTCTTTACAGTTGCGGCGTGAAGCGGCTGGCGCACCAGGGCATGAATTGGATGACTATGGTGGTATCAATGTTTGAACAAGGCGGCTTTCGGATCATGATCTCGACATGGCGGTCGAGGCCGAGGCGCTGGGCTATCATTCGAGCTTCCTGGTCGAACATCATTTCACCGGCTGGAACCAGGTCTCGACCACGCTGATACTGCAGACCGCTCGCCATGCGCACCACGACGCTGCGCCTCGGCACCGCCGTGATCGTGCTGCCCTGGCACAATCCGGTGCTGCTCGCCGAGCAGGCGGCGACGCTCGATCTCATCTCCGGCGGCCGGCTCGATTTCGGCGTCGGCAAGGGCTACCGCCACAACGAGTTCGCGGGTTTCTGCATCCCGCCGGAGGAGGCGCAGGCGCGGTTCGAGGAATCGATCGAGATCATGACCCGCGCCTGGACGTCGCGGGCGCGCTTCTCGCACCGCGGCCGCTTCTGGCAGTTCGAGGACATCGTGGTCGAGCCGCCGCCCGCGCAGCAGCCGCATCCGCCGCTCTGGGTC
>JBGPIT010000023.1:0-26112 GCA_041485125.1 Binatia bacterium
GCGGGGATCTCCGTCGCGCGGTCGAGGAAGGTCTGGCGCACGATCAGCATCGCGCTCTCCACTTGCATCGGCAGCCAGTTGCCCGGGCGCTGGCGCGCGCTGACGGCGACCTCGAAGCGGCCGTCGCCGTCGACGGCGAGCGTCGTACTGTCGAGAAAGCCCGTCGGTGCCAACCCGCCGGTCGAGCCGTAGCCGCCCGCCTTGGTGCTGAAGGCCAGGTAGTGCACGGTGCCGCGCGTGCCGCGCAGGCGGTACTCGCAGCGGCCGTCGATGCGCGCGTTCAGATAGCGGTTGTCGGGGTTGTCGGCGCCGATCTTCAGCGTCTCGTGCGACAGGCTGTAGAAAGCGGGAAACCGTGCGTCGCCGAACTCGAGCGACGACTCGAGGCCGGCGCGCAGCAGACGCGTCAGGTAGCGGAGGCCTTCGGCACGCGTCAGCGGATCGTCGGGCGCGTCGGCGACGAGGACGGCGTCACCGGCCTGCTTCAAGGCGTCGCAGAACTCCGCCCACGCGGTCTCTTCGCCGGCGCGCTTCGCACCCACGACGCACTCGCTGCTAGCGCCGCCCGACCGCGGCCGTCGCGCTCGCGACCGCGCCCGCGGCAAGCAGCCGCGCGAAGGTGTGCGCGAAAGTGTAGGCGTCGCCCGGCCAGCGCGCGGAGACGTAGTTGCCGTCGACGACGACGAATGCCGGCCGCGCGTCGGTATCGCTGTCGCGAGCCCCGAGCGCCGTCGGGCCGCGGTGGAACTGTCGCGCCGGATCGCGCAGCGCCGAGCGCACCTCGTCTTCCACGTACTCCGGATAGGTACGGTAGTAGCGGCCGAGCTTCCACGCGGTCAGCCAGTACGCGCTCCGCTCCTGGTACTTGCAGAGCGACGTCGTCTGCCGATCGGCGAGCACGCTCCGTCCCGTCGACGGATCCTTGCTGCGAGCGAGGAGCAGGACGCCATGGCAGATCGCGCCGAGCGGGCGCGCCTGCAGGAAGTAGTCGGCGACCTTCGCTTGCAGCGGCGTCGCGCCGAGATACTGGCGCATGCCCGGCGCGTGCCCGCCCGGCAGGATCACGCCGTCGTAGGCACTGAAGTCGACCGCCTGCCACGACGACGGCCGGCGAAACTCCTCGTCTTCCTCGAGCTCGCGGTAGAAGGCGCAGGCCTCCGCGGCCGCGCCGAGCTGGCCGAAGATGACGCCGGTCAGGAGCCGCGGATCGGCGCGAGCCGCCGCGCCGCCGTGCTCGGTGCAGAAGGCGACCGCGTGCCCGGCGCGGGTGAGCAGGCGCCACGGCACCGCGACCTCGGTGACGTCGAAATCCCGGTCGGGCAACGGGATGAGCACGCGCGCCATGCGCGGAGGGCTACTTCATTTCATGGGCCGCGTCGATGATCCGCTTGCGACGGCCGCGATGGTGATTCACATGGTGGGCAGTGCCTTTCACGCCGCAGCGGATCGATCGCGTCACCGTCCTCGTCGGCGAGCGCGCCGGCAAGTACCCGCACGGGAACTCGCTCCTCGTCGGCGGCGGCGAGGAGACCGTCGTCGTCGATCCGTCGATGACCCTGGCGCGCGATCCGGCCGCGCGGCCCGACGCCGACTGGGTCCTCAACAGCCACTGTCACGAGGACCACGTCGCCGGGAACCACCTCTATCCCGACGTCCCCTGGCGCCTGCACGAGGCCGATCTGCCGGGCATCCGCTCCGTCGACGGCATCATGGCGATCTACGGTTTCGACGCCGCGACCGACGCCGCGTTCCGGCCGGTCGTAGTCGAGCAGTTTCATTTCACCCCGCGCGCCGACGCGATCGCCTTCCGTGACGGCGAGGTCTTCGAGCTCGGCGGCGGCGTCCGCATCCGCGTGATCCACACGCCCGGTCACACGCGCGGGCACTCGTGCTTCCACGTCGAGCCCGACGACGTCCTCTATCTCGGCGACATCGACCTCTCGAGCTTCGGACCGTACTACGGCGACGCCTGGTCGTCGCTCGAGGACTTCGAGCGGACCCTCGCGCGGGTGCGTGCGATCGAGGCGCGCTGGTACGCGACCTTTCACCACATCGGCCTTCTCGAAGGTCGCGCCGCGTTCGTCGAGCACCTCGACCGCTTCGCCGCCGTGATCACGCGCCGCGAGACGGCGCTCCTCGCCTTCCTCGCCGAGCCACGGAGCCAGGGCGAGATCGCCGCGCACCGCTTCGTCTATCGACCCGGCGACGCGGTCGCCTTCGCCGACGCCGTCGAGCGCCGCAGCATGAGCCAGCACCTCGCGCGTCTCGCGCTGCAAGGCCGGGTCGACGAGATCGAGCCGGGCCGCTGGCGAGCGCGCGCCTGACGGCCGTGACGATCAGTCGTCGCGGTGGACGGTGTCGGGTGAGAACGCCGGCAGGCAAACCGCGACGTACTCGGCGCCCTCCGGCTCGGGGCTGCTGTAGCGCACCCATTCTCCGGCGTGGGTCACGACCGCCTGCCCGGCGCGCACGTCGCGCGCCCCGCCCTCGTGCTCGACGCGCAAGCAGCCGCGCAAGACGACGGTGATCTCCTCGAACTCCGGCCGCTGACCGGGCTCCTGCCAGCCGGCCGGGGACACCATGCGCGCGACGCTGACGTCGCCCTGACCGGAGTTCACCCGTCCGGCGTACTCCTCGATCCGCTTCGGCTTGTTGCCGGCCGCCGCGATGACCGTCGGCTTCTCGATGAAGGTCGGCATCGTACCCCCCCTCACTGGCTTCAGCGCCACGATACGCTATCAATCCGAAGATGCGAACGGTTCTCGTGACCGGCGGCAACTCCGGCATCGGCTTCGAATGCGTCCGCGCGCTCGCGCGCGGCGGCTCTCGGGTGATCATGGCAAGCCGCGACCGCGCGGCGTCGGCGGCGGCGGTCGAGCGCATCCGGCGCCAGCATCCGGAGGCGGCGGTCTCCGAGATGGGGCTCGACCTCGGCTCGCTCGCCGACGTGCGGCGGTTCGCGCGCGAGATCGACGACGCCGGCACCACGCTCGACGTCCTCGTCTGCAATGCCGGCGTTCAGCTGAAGCAAGGCATGCGGCGCTCCACGGAGGGCTACGAGCTCACCTTCGCGGTGAACCACCTCGGGCATTTCCTCCTCACCAACCTGTTGCTCCGGCGTCTCGGTGCGCGGGCGCCGTCGCGCATCGTCGTCGTCGCGTCGGGCGTGCACGACTCGACGCGCTGGACGGGAATGCCGAAGGCCGCGATCGCCGACCTCGACGTGCTCGCCGCGAGCGGCGGTCCAAAGCGCGACGGCTTCGACGGGCCGCTCGCCTACGTGAACAGCAAGCTCTGCAACATCTGGTTCACCTACGAGCTGGCGCGCCGGCTCGACGCGTTGGCCGCCGAGGGAATGCCGCGCGTGACGGCGAACGCCTTCGATCCCGGCCTCGTGCCCGGATCGGGGCTCGCCCGCGACTACCCGCGCGCGCTCCGATTCGTGTGGGACCGCGTCCTTCCGGGCGTCGCGCGGATGCTGACGCGGGTACTGCCCGGCATCAGTCCGGCGGACAAGTCGGGCGCGCAGCTCGCGCGCTTGGCCGTCGATCCGGCCTACGACTCGCTCACCGCCCGCTACTTCTCTTCCAACCAGCGCTGGCGCGACACGCCTTCGTCACCGGACTCGTACGATCGCGACCGCTGGCGCGCGCTGTGGGACGCGAGCGTCCGCATGACCGGTCTCACGTCGCGTGACTCGCCGCTCCTCGCAGCCGAGGCGTAGCGCGCGCCGCGGCGGGCGCGTCAGCTCGCCGGAACGCAGGCGAGCTTCAGGCCGTCGTCGTCGCGCGCGCCGGTCGGCGTGAAGGCGGAGGCCTTGATCGTGAGCTTGCCGGGATGGAAGGGCGCGCTGGTGCCCTTCATCGGCACCACCACCTCGACCGTCGTGGAGCACACGTCGCCGTCGGTCGGCCCGACGATCGCCGCCGCGACCGAGGCGAACGCGGCGCGCACCTGCGCCAGCGCGGGGTGCCCGGCGGCCTGCGTGATCGACGGCTTGGTGAGCATCCAGCTCGCGAGCCGCAGCGGCCGCGTGCAGCCGGCGACGTCGGTGTTGTTGGCGCAGACGCGCACGCGGAAGGTGCAGCTTCCCGGCGTCCCGCCGTCGAAGTCGCAGCGCGGGTCGTCGTCGACGCAGCGCTGCTTCCGATTGATCGCACCGCGCCCGTCGACGAGCGGTACGTTCGTCGGGTTCACGACCATCCACTCGGTGACGCAGTCGGTCTTCGCCGTGCCGCCGCCCGGCACCCGCTCGAGCGTGCACGTCGGCGCGCAGCCGTCACCTGCGACGGCGTTGCCGTCGTCGCACTGATCGGCACAGCCGGCGACGAGAATGCCGTCGCCGCAGGCGAGGCCGGCGGTCGGCTGGCAGGTCGCGTCGCAGCCCGCGCACGGCGACGCGCCGCCGCCGTCGCAGGCCTCACCCGTATCGACGGTGCCGTCGCCGCAGCTCGGGAGGACGCACGTCGTGCGGCAGGTGTCGGGGGCGGTGTCGTTGTTCGCGACGCCGGCGTCGCACTCCTCGCAGCGCGGGTCGAGCACGCCGTCGCCGCAGACGTGGACGCTCGCGGTGCAGAGCGAGACGACGTTGGCGTAGCCGCGCGGCACGCCGGGAGCATCGTCGGAGGTCCACGCGTTGACGAAGCTTCCCGACGGCAGCAGGGCCGTCGCGATCTCGGCGGTGGGACGATCCGAGAGCGCGAACGACGGCTCGAGTGGCGTCGTGTCGGGAGCGAGCGGCCGCGCGCGCGGCGGAAGGTAGCCGACGAGCTGAACTCCGCTGAAGCGCCGCCCGGCCCAGACCACGTTCCAGTTTCCGGCCGCGTCCCCCGCGATCGTCGCCCTGATCCGGTCGCTATCCGGCAAGCTCTCGATGTCGCGTGTGTCGATCAACGCCACCTGATTGGTGAACCTCGCGACCCGGACCGCCGACGTGCCGAAGACGCCGACCGCCGCGAAGCCGCCGGCGGGACTCGCCGCGATCGAGGCGATGTCGAGCGGGTAGCTACCGAGATAGAGCGCGCCGCTGCGCGGCGTGCCGTCGGCGTCGAAGCTCCGTCCGAGGAAGTTGTGGACGGACGGATCGTGCCACACCACGACGAAGCCGCCGTCCGCGAGCCTGGTCGCGGCAAGCGGGAAGAGGTAGCCGTTGTCACCGACGACGAACGGCGCGCCCAACACCACGCCGTCGGGATCGTACATCCGCGCCCACGCCTGTGCGCCCTGTTGCCAGACGAAGGCGAATCCGGTCGAGAGCCCGAGCACCTGCGGCAGCGCGACGCTGTCGGGGTCGACGTCGACGGTCAGCTCCGTCCCGAGCGGCTGTCCGGCCGCGTCGAGGCGCCGGCCGAAGAGATGTTGCGTCGGACCGACGACGCGCGTGAACGCGGCGACGAAGCCGCCGCGCGTGTCCGCAGCGATGCGCGCCAGCGATCCGCTCCCGATCACGACCGGCGCGCCGAGCGCCGTGCCGGCCTGCGTGGTGTGCTGGGCGTAGACCGAGCCGGCGCGATGCCAGAGGAAGACGATCGTGCCGTCGGTACCGGCGGCGACATGGAGGTCGGAGACGTCCTCACCCGGATCGACCGCGAAAGTCGGCACCTCGAGCGGGCGCGCCTCGGCGCCGCGCACGACGGCAATCGAGGCGAGCAGCAGAGACGTGAGCACGAGGCGCAGAGGGTGTCGCACAGGGATCCTTTCGAGGGTGACGGCCTCGCGCTTGTAGACCGGCCCTGCCGCGCGGCGCAAGCAATATCGTCCGCGGCGCATCATGACGGCTTGCCGCGGCTTCGTCAGTGCCGATAGGACTGGAGCGTGGGATGGGCGGTGGGGCACGGCGCGAACAGGCCCGGTCCGACGCGGCCGGCGCAGGCGCCTTCGGCCGCGCGCGGGCGCGGCAACGTGGCGGGACACGCCGCGGTCCTCGTCGTCGTGTGGCTCGTCTGCGTCGGCTATCTCGGGCTCCGCGCCGACCGCGGCTGGATTCCGCACGACGAAGGCCTCCTCGGGCAAACGGCCGAGCGCGTTCTCGCCGGCGAGCTCCCGCATCGCGACTTCGACGACACCTACACCGGCGGGCTCGCGCTGCTGCACGCGGCGGCGTTCCGTGTGCTCGGCGTCGAGCTCCGCTCGCTCCGTCTAGTGCTGCTGCTCTTCTGCTGCGCCTTCATCCCGGTCGTGTACTGGATCGCCGCGCGCGAGACGCCGCCGCTCGTCGCCGGTCTCGTCACACTCGTCTGCATCGCGTGGAGCGTGCCGAACTACTTCGCCGGCCTGCCGTCCTGGTACAATCTCTTCTTCGCGACCTTCGGCACGGCGGCGCTGCTCCGTCACGTCGAGACCGGACGCCGGCGCTGGCTCTTCGTCGCCGGTCTCTGTGGCGGCTGCGCGATCGTCGTCAAGACGATCGGCCTCTACTTCGTCGCCGCAGCACTCCTTTACCTCCTCTACCGCGAGCAGCTGTTGCAGCCGCCGCGCGCGGGTGACGATCGGGCTCGACCGGGCGGCCTCGCGACGGTCACGGTGCCCGCCGTGATCGCGTTCGTCGCCGCGACGTCGGTCCTGGTCTCGCTCGCCGGCGGCCTGATGGCGGTCGTGCAGTTCGTCGTCGCGCCCGCCGCCCTCTGTGGTGTGCTCGCGTGGAGCGAGCTGCGCGCGGGTGGCCGCGGTGTGCCGGCGCGCCTGCGAGAGCTCGCCGGCACTGTCCTGCCCTTTGCGGCGGGCGTGGCGCTGCCGTGCGCGCTCTTCGCCGCGCCCTACGTCGTGACCGGCAACGCCGGCGCGCTCCTGCACGGCGTCTTCGTCCTGCCGCAGCAGCGCTTCGAGTTCGCGGTGTTCTCGCTGCCGCCGCTCTGGACGTTGCTCGCCGTGCTGCCGCTCGCGCTCCTGCTCTTCGTTCCGCTCCGCGCGCGCGCCGAGCCGACCCTGCTCGCGATCGTCGCCGTGCTCTTCGTCGTCGCGGCGGCCTTTGGATGGGAGGAGCACGTGTACGCCACGATGTGGCACTCGGCGCGCTCCGCCGTCGTCGCCGGCACGCTTGCCGGCGCGGCGGTGCTCGTCGCGGCGGCGCGATCGGCGACGCTCTCCGTCGAGCGCCGGCTCGCGCTCTTCGTCGTCCTCGCGAGCGCCGCGCTGGTGAACCTGGTGCAGTTCCCGTACGCCTTCGGGATCTACCTCTGCTACGCCGCGCCGCTCATCGTCCTCGCGATCGTCTACGTGGTCGCGGCCTCACCCGCGGCGTCGGCACGCGTGCACGTCGGGATCCTGCTCGTCTATCTCGTGTTCGCGGTCGCGTGGGTGAACCGCGGCTTCATCCGCGACATCGGCGGGCGCTTCACCGTGATCGAGCAGAGCACCCGTCTCGACGGCACCCGCGCCGGACTCCGCGTCTCCGCACCCGAGGCTGACCTCTACCGGCGTCTCGTCGCGGTGATCCAGGCGCACTCCGCCGACGGCGACTTCATCTATGCCACGCCCGACTGCCCTCAGGTGTACTTCTTGGCGGCGCGCCGGAATCCGACCCGGACGTTCTACGACTTCTTCGACGCCGACTACGGCGCCGACCCACCTCGACGTCGCGACCGGATCCTCGCCCTCCTCGCGGATCGCAACGTCGACGTCATCGTCATCAGCTGGCAAGCGGAGTTCTCGAGAACGTACGACCCGGATCTGGTCCGGGCGCTGGTCGAACGTTTCCCGAATCAGGTCAGCGTCGGCATCGAGGAGCGGCCCGGACCCGCCAGCTTCACCGTGCGCTGGCGCGAGAGACCGTGAGGCGGCAGCCCTGCACGAGTGCCCGGTTTTCAGTGCTTCGTGAGCGATCGCGCATTCCCGCACGGCTAGGACGGTAGAAGTACCAGCGGCTAGGGTCTGAGAACGCGGGGATTTAGGTCATTCCCCGACACTATTTCGGGGCAGACTTCTTGCACGGCACAGCGGCGGCCCAGGCACGCGCCATCGTACCCCCCGATGGTGCCTCCGATGGCCAAACCCCCCGAGAAGGAGAATCTTGATGCGAAAAATCTTCATGCTCGTCGCTCTGACCGTCGCCGGCTCGATCATCGCCGCGACCAACGCCCACGCCTTCCTCAACCAACCGACCAAGGGCAAGAACTTCAAGGTGAACCTCATGACCGCGTACGAGCCCTGCACGGTGCCGAACGCGATGACCGACGACGGCTTTGACGCGTGCACGCCGCCGGTGCGGTCGAATCCGACCTGCGGCTTCGACGGCGGTCTCGGCAAGGTGCAGCTGAAGTCGCTCACCGTCGGCAACGCCGCTTTCCGCATCAAGGTGACGGGCCTCGACAATACCTGTGAAGGCGAGACGGTCAACTTCTTCATCACTTTCCGGAAGACCGGCGTGCACTGCGGACTCGCCGAGTGCACGATGGTGACGGTCGTCGGCCAGCCGCTCGGCTCGTGCTCGGTGCAGAACTCTCTCTGCTCGACCGCTGGTTCGCTCTTCCTGCCAGGCGGCGCCGACCAAGGGCAGGTCGAGATCCTCGAGGTATACGCCGAGGTGAACGGCGCCCGCACCTTCAACATGGGACTCATCACGAAGCGCCCGTAGCCGTTTCGAGTCGCGCGCGCGCTTTCGGCGGCCTGCGAGCCGCAGACGGCGCGCGCCGTCGCCGAGCGCGCCGCGCACGGCGACCGTCGCGTCAGCCGCGCGAGGGGCGCTCACCGCGCAGGCGACGCAAGATCCTCCGACCTCCGAAGCGTACCGCGGCGGCTCGGCGGCGGAGCGCCTCGCCCGCCGCCGACACGCCGTCGAGCTCTCGCCACGCCGGCTCGAGCATCGCGGCGAAGCGCGCGTGCACGTCCTCGCGCGGCCGGCGCTCGACCGACGGCCACACGATCGTCGGGTTGGTGTTGATCTCCCACACCTCGAGGCCCCCGGGCGCGAGGCCGTAGTCGATCCGACCGTAGTCGATCCGCGCCGCCGTGAAGATCGCGCGCAGCTCGCGCTCGTGAGGGTTGGTGTCCAGATACGCGAGCTCCTCACGCAGCAGCTCGGCGTTCACGAGCTGCCAGCTCTTCACGTGCCAGTCGCGGCTGAAGAAGACGTGCCGTGGAACGATGCGGTCGCCGACGATGAAGGCCGAGTACTTGCGATACAGGCCGGTCGCGTCGGCGGTGTCGGCGAACTCGACGATGATCGTCGCGTCGAGCGAGACGCCGGTGCGGCGCAGGCGCGCGACGGCGGCGTCGAGCTCGGCCGGCGTCGACAGCAACGACGTCAGCGCGCCGAGGTGGTCGTTCTCGGCGCGCAAGAAAACCGGATAGCGCTCGACGGCCGCCGCGTCCGCCAGGCGGTACACGTTGAATCGACTCTGCCCATGCTCGTAACGCGTCCGCAGCAACGCGAAGCGCCGGAGCGAGCGGGTGGGATGGTTGAGGACGCGGCAGCCGCGGTCGGCGAGCTCTCGCGCCCGCGCCGCCGCCCGCTCGCGCTCGGTGTCGGTGAGCAGCTCGAGGTCGGCGAGCACGTACGTGCCGGCGCGGAGGCGCTTGGCGCGAAGGAATCGCTCATAGCGCATCGGCCATAGGATCCCCGTAGCCGTGGACCCATATCCGCGCAGATACGATTCGATCGTGTACTCGTTCTGGCGAGTCGTCAGGAAGAAAATCACGAGCCGATGCTCTCGCGCGTCGCAGAGAAAAACTTGTCGGTGGCGGCCGGACCGTTATACAGTCGCGCGCCCCGAAGGGGGAACCGCCCAACTTGCTCGCGCCCTTGCCCAGCCCCGCCCGCGACCGGCCCGCGATCGATGCCGTCGATCTGCTGTGGACGAGCCGCGACGTCCTGCGTACGCCGAACCAGCACGCGCTGGCGACGTGGGCGGCGCTGCGCGCGACGCTCACGCGCCGTCGTCATTTGCACGGAAGCGAGCAGGCGTTCCTCGACCTCTGCGCGCGCGTCGATGCCGTGGATCGCGTCGCGTTCGAGGCCGTGTGGTCGGAGCCGCGCACGTACTGGTGGACGCTGGTCGCGCAGCAGCTCGCCGATGCCTGCGCCGGCGGCGGGACGCTCGGGTCGGCGGCGACACGGTATTGCGACGCGATCGCGGAGACCGATCGCGGCCGCGCGCTAGCGCGGCACCTCGACCACTTCCAAACTTTCGCGCTCGGGATCGCCTGCCGCACCGGCGCCGATTGGCCGCTCGAGCGGCCGCTCGCCGTCGGAAGGACGCTCGCAATTCCCGGCACGCGCTGGCTGCTCGAGGCCGAGTCGCCGATCCGCGTGCTCGGTTTCGTCGACCGTCGCGTGTCGGTCGCGCTCGGTGACGCCGCACCCGTCGCGCTGCCGTTGGTCGACGGATCGGCGGCGGGCGGCGTGACGCTCCACGCCTCCCCGATCGCGCGGCACGGCGCGTGTGAGGTGCGGCTGAGTCCCCACGCCTTCGACGTCCCCGGTCTCACGATGGTGGAGCCGGCGCTGCGTGCCGGCGTCGCGTTTCAGGCGGAGCACCTTCCGCTCGTCGAGCAGACGCTGACGACGATCGCCCATCACGCGCCGGAGATCTTCGTGCCCTTCGCGGCGATGATCCGCGTCATCGCGCTCAAGCCCCGGCGCGCCGGATCCTACGACGATCTCAGCGAGCCCGAGCTGCCCGGCTCGTTCATCGCGAGCGCGATCCCGAACCGCCTCGAGCTCGCGGACCACTTCATTCACGAGCTGCAGCACAACCGGCTCTCGTGCGTCGAGGAGCTCGGACCGCTCTTCGACGCCGCCCGCGGCGACGCGTTCGGCGACGCACGCTACTACTCGCCGTGGCGCGAGAAGCTCCGCGCCTTGTACGGGATCTTTCACGGCGTCTATGTCTACGTCGCGCTCGGGCGGTACTGGCTCCGCGTCTACCAAGACGCCGACCTCGACGCGCGCGACCGGCCCTACGCGCTCGATCGCGTCCTGCGCATCCCGGCGCAGCTCGGCTTGGCGACCGCCGTGCTCCGCCGGCACGCCAACCTCGCACCGCTCGGCCGAGCGGTCCTCGATCAGCTCGAGCACGACGTCGCCGCGCTGCGTGCGGACGTCGCACGCGCGGCGCTACCCGACGACGCCCCCGCGCTCTCCCTGACCGACGACGGCGGCTACGCGCCGGAGCGCAGCGAGGTCGACGGAAGCCCGCTCACCGTCCGCGCCTCGGTGCGCGCGCACGCGCGACGGAACGACGTGCACTGACGTCCATGGCCCATCCACAGCCATCCCGCGATGCTGCCCGCCGCGACGCTCCCCGGCGCGCGCCGGCGCCGCATGACCAAGGATCGGCCGACGATGCGCGCGTGTTCCGCACCCGTCAGCTCGGCGACGGACCGCACGTCGTCCGCACCTCGGGCACGGTGGTGCGATCCGCGACCGGCCTTCTGCGGTTGCCCTTCGAGGACGCGATCCGCCACGCCGAAACCGACCCGCCACCCGACTGCGCGCGCGGCAAGGTCGCGATCGTCGCGCAGAGCGCCGGCGAGTTGGGGGCGGTCTGCTACCAGGTCTCCGACTGCCGGACGCAGGCGCACGTCGTCGCCTGCTGCAACGCGACCGCCGCGGCCGCGGCGGCGCTCGGCGCCGACGCCGACGTCGGCGAGCACCTCACGCTCGCGGTGACGCTCCCCCGCGTCCATCCCATCCGGGTCGAGGCTCGGGTGTCGCATCCCCACCGAACGTCGGCGGATACCGATTTCGCATCGATCCGGCGACGGACGGTCGAGCAGCGCTGGCGCGAGGTGCCGTTCGCGATCCACGCGCAAGCGCGCATCGACGGGCGCAGCTGCGTCGTCTGCGCGAGCCCGTTGAACGACTACCTGGTGATCCGCACCCGAGCGGGCGAGGACGCCGCCGACTTTCCCGTCGACGAGGCGGTGGCGCTCTGGCGGCGCTTCGGCCTCGACCGCGCGCCGCTGCTCTCGCGGATGGCGGTGGTGCAGGCGGACGCGCTCGTGCCGCGCGCGAAGTTCTTCACCTGCGGTGATCGCGCCCATCCCTCGGCGCCGCTCACCGGTCTCGCCGTCCTCGCCTTCAGCGCGCAGCGCCTGCGCTGGCGCACCCTCGCGGCCGCCGGCCGCGTCGCGACGGCGACCGGCATCATGGCGTTGCCGCGCGTCGAGCGGCGGGCGAACGACACCGCGGACATCGTCTTTCCCGCGCTCGTCGTCGAGCTCGACGCGAGCCGCGCGACGCACCAACGAGCGCGGGCATGACGTCGGACCACGACCGGCTGCTACGCATCGTCTTCTCGGAGCTGAACGACATCGAGGAATGGAAGCTCGGCGATCCGGAGCGCGCCCGCGCCAAGGGCTACCCGCGCACCTACGCCGCCGAGGTCGTCGACGACTACGGGATCATCTTCGTCGACGTCACGCTCGAAGCGGACACCGGACGCGTCGTGTGCCACGAGGTGAACGGCCCGAACGCGGTCGGCTCCGACGCCCTCACCGGCGAGAGCACGTCGCGCGCCGACAACGAAGCGCGCCAAGCGGCACGCTGTACCCGCGCGCTCGGACTCATCGGCGCCGACGGACGGCTCGCCCGTCCCGTCGTGTCGGTGCACGCGCACCAGCACTGGAGCGCCTTCCGCACCGGCGGCGAGTTCTACCCGCGCGTCGGGCGCTTCGCGGCACTGCTCGAACGACATCTCCCGCGGAACCCGGTGTGTCTCCGCGGCGCCGGTGAGGCGCTCGGCGACGAGCGCATCGCCGCCGTGGTCGGCGACGTGCCCGCGGTCGCGGCGGGTCTCCACGTCGATCCGGCGAGCGGCCGCTTCGTGTATCAAGGACGTCCGGTCATCTTCGCCGGCAATCCGAACCTGGTGCCCGAGCTCACGCGCATCGGCCGGGTGCGCTGGGACGATCGACGCCGCGTCGACGTGGACACGCGTCCGTTCCACGCCTGGCGGCTGCTGCACACGTTTCACGACAAGGCGCTGCAGCAACGCTTGCTCGACGGCACGGGCGTCGCCCCGCTCCGCCATTTCGAAGCCTGGACGATCGACGAGGCGCTGCGGCGGGCGCGGGCGATGCTCGCCGGCGGAGCGGTCGTGCTGAAGCCGAACGGCGGCAGTGGCGGCGCCGGCGTCCACGTCGTCGTCGCCGGGATGCGCGACCAGGGGATCGGCGCCCGTCTCGCCGCCGTCGTCGCCGACTACGTCCGGAAGTACGGTGAGAACGCCGAGTCCGTGCTCTTCCCGATCCGCGGCTTCGAGTTCGTCCGCTCGACCAACTACCCGATGCCGGACGGCGGCCGCATGTGGGACCTCCGCATCGCAGTGCAGCTCGCGCCCGGCGTCGCGAGCGTCTACCCGGTCTCGATCCGGGTTGCGCCGGCGCCCTTCGACCCGGCGACTTTCCATCTCGATCGCGACCAGTGGGTGTCGAACGTGAGCGGCCGCGCCACCTCGTTCCTCGCCTCCGGCATGGACGACGAGGCGCTCGGCGCGGTCGGCATGACACCCGAGAAGCTCGACGACGTCTTCCAGGCCTGCGTCGAGTGGACCGTCAAGGCGTGGGACGCGTCGATGCGGGCCGACGCCGCCGGCAGCCTCGCGTACGAGGACGAGTGCGAGCGCGCCGACGCCGCGTTCTACCCGCGGCACAAGTTCCGGATGTGAGCATGCCGGAGCACGACGCGAAGAAGCGGGTGACGACGCGCTACCCCGTCCTGCCGGTCTTCGTCGAGCGCTGGAGCCCGCGGAGCTTCGAGGACAAGGCCGTCGAGCCCGCCAAGCTCCGCAGCATGTTCGAAGCGGCGCGCCTCGCGCCCTCCGCGCACAACACCCAGCCGGCCCGGTTCGTCCTGACGCGGAAGGACCGCGGCGACGCGTACCAGCGGCTCTTCGACTGCTTGAGCGACGGCAATCGCGAGTGGGCGCACTCGGCGCCGGTCCTCGTCCTCGCCGCGGCCCCGCGCGAGCGCTTCAGCCCGGTCGCCGAGGCGATGGTGCCGTACCCGCATTGCATGCACGACCTCGGCCTCGCGGTGATGTCGTTCATCCTGCAAGGCCGCGCGCTCGGCCTCTACTCGCACCCGATGGCGGGCTTCGACCCGGATCTAGCGCGCGAGGCGTTCACGATCCCGCCGCTCTTCGAGCCGATGGTGGTCGTCGCGGTCGGCTACCTCGGCGAGGCCGACGAGCTCTCGGACTCGCTCCGCGTCCGCGAGCTCGCGCCGCGCACGCGCCAGCCCGTCGACGCGCACGTCTTCGAGGGCACCTGGGGTGAGGCGTCGTCACTCTTCGCCGACGACGCTCCCGCCGCCGCCCGCGGCTCGGCTCGCTGAGCCACTCGGCTTGCAACAAGTCGTCGCGCGGTCCTATAGGCCATCCCAATGGCAGACACGCAGAACGTCGAGCTCCTCGTCCGTGAAGGTCGGCTCGAGGAGTTTCGCTTCGTCGAATCGCCGGCGCCCTCCGAGGCGGAGCTGCGGCCGAACGAGCTGCTCGTGCAGGTCGAGAAGTTCGGCTTCAGCGCCAACAACATCACCTACGCGGTGATCGGCCGGACGTTTCGCTACTTCGAGTTCTTTCCGGCCAAGGACGAGGGTTGGGGGAAGGTCCCCGTGTGGGGCATGGGCCGAGTCGCGCTCTCGCGCCATCCCGAGCTGCCGGCCGGCATGCGGATGTACGGCTACTTCCCGCTCGCGCGCTACGTGACCTTGCTGGCAGGAAAGCTCGGGCCGGGCGGCTTCGAGGTCGACCGCGGCACGCTGCCCGCGGTCTACAACCGCTACGCGCCGGTCGATCGCGACCCCTTCCACCTGCCGGCGCAGGAAGATCAGATGATGCTCTTCCGGCCGCTCTTCTTGACGAGCTTCCTCCTCGACGACTACCTGGCCGAGGGCCACGACTACTTCGGCGCCGACGCCGTCGTGATCACGAGCGCGTCCGCGAAGACGTCCTTCGGCCTGGCGTTCATGCTCGCGCGGCGGAAGGCCGCCGGCGCGAACGGACGGCGCGTCGAGGTCGTCGGCCTCACCTCGCGCCGGAACGCGCCGTTCGTGGAGTCGCTCGGTCTCTACGACCGCGTCCTCACCTACGAGGCGCTCACCACCCTGTCGCCCGACCTCCGCGTCGTCGCCGTCGACGTCGCCGGCGATCCGGCGACGCTCGCGAAGCTCCAGGATCACCTCGGCGACAATCTGAAGGCGAACGTCCTCGTCGGCATCTCGCATTGGGACAAGTCGGCGGCGGCAAGCGGCGGAAGCCCCGCCGACCTCGCGCAGGACGGGCGCACGCAGTTCTTCTTCGCACCGGCGTGGTTCGAGCAGCGCCAGCGCGACTGGGGTATGCCGCGCGTGATCGAGACCACCACCGGCGCCTGGCGAGCGTTCATGGACGGCGTCGACCGGCGCTGTCGCGTCGTCTACGGCAGCGGCACCGATGCCGTCGCCGCGGCGTACCGCGCGCTGTTGAAAGGCGAGCAGCAACCCGACCAAGGCCGCGTCCTCTCGCTCTGGAACGACGCCTTCGGGAAGAGCCGCTGATATGCGCGCCGCCGTCATGCGCGGCACGACGCTCGTCGTCGACACGGTGAAGGATCCCGAACCCGGGCCGGGCGAGGCGCTCGTCCGCACCATCGCTTGCGGGATCTGCGGCTCCGATCTCCACACCCTGCAGCACGGCACCGAAGCGGTCGCCGCCATGCGCGACATGGGCGTGCAGCGCGTGATGGACCTCGGACGCGACGTCGTCCTCGGCCACGAGTTCTCCGCCGAGGTGATCGACTACGGCCCGGGCACCGAGCGCTCGATCGCGCCCGGCACGGCGGTCTGCAGCGTGCCGCTGGTGCCGCGGCCGGCGGGGATCGAGACCGTCGGCTTCTCGAACGAGATCCCCGGCGGCTACGGCGAGCTCATGGTGCTCGCGAAGGAGCTGCTGCTGCCGGTCCCGAACGGCCTCCGCCCCGATCTCGCCGCGCTCACCGAGCCGATGGCGGTCGGCCTCCACGCCGTCGGCTTGGCGAGCCTCTCACCCGCCGACGTGCCGCTCGTCATCGGGTGCGGCCCCGTCGGTCTCGCCGTGATTGCGGCGCTGAAGCTGCGCGGCGCCGCGCCGATCGTCGCCGCCGACTTCTCGCCGGCGCGCCGCGCGCTCGCGGTGACCATGGGCGCCGACGTCGTCGTCGATCCCGCCGTCGCCTCGCCCTACGCGAGCTGGCAGCAGGTCGCCGTCGCGCGCAACGCCGGCGAGGCGGCAGCCCCGAACCTGATCCTGCCGACCGAGCACCCGCTCCGTCCGGCGGTGATCTTCGAGTGCGTCGGCATCCCCGGCGTGATCGACCAGATCGTCCGGGGCGCGCCGCCGTACGCGCGGATCGTCGTCGTCGGCGTGTGCATGGAGCGCGACGCGTTCCGGCCGTTCCTCGCGCTCGGCAAGGAGCTCAGTCTGCGCTTCGCCTTCTATTATACGCCCGAGGAGTACGCCGAGACGCTCGCCGCGCTCGGCGACGGCCGCATCGACGTCGCGCCGCTCGTCACCGGCAAGGTCGGCATCGACGGCGTGGCGGGCGCGTTCCGCGAGCTCGCGACGCCCGAGCGCCACGCGAAGATTCTCGTCGTGCCCTGAGGCACGACGCCGCTACGCGCGCTCGCGTCCGGCGCGGCCCGCGATGAGCGCGGCCATCTTCGTAAAGTCGATCGAGATGAAGGTGCCCTCGCCCTCCGCGGTGAGCGTGTCGCCGGCGTACATCTGCCCCGCGGTGAAGATCTTCCGGCCCTCGACGCGGACGACGCGGCCTTCGAGCGTGATCTCGGTATGGAGCGGTGTCGGCTTCCGATACTTGACCGTCAAGGTGCCGGTCATGCCGGGGTGGCCGGTCATCGACTGCACGAAGCCGAGTACCTCGTCGAAGGTCGCCGCGATCAGGCCGCCGTGTACGTGCCCCGGCGGCCCTTCGTACGCCGCGCCGAAGCTGACGGTGCCACGCACGACGTCGCCGTCGACGTGCAGCACGACCGGTGGCGCGATCGGATTCGAGAGCCCGATCAGCGGGCTGTAGTCGAAGAGCGCGGTGACGTCGCCCGAGTTCGCGGTCTCGGCGAAGCCCGCCTGGACGGTGCGCTGCGCATGGCTCGCGAGCCGCACGGCGTATTTCTCGAGCGCGTCGGCGGCCTGCCGCAGCTCGTCCTCCGGCGCGTCGGAGATGACGAGGCGGTCGATGACCAGGCGCATCGCCCGCGCGAGGCGGCGCCGCTCGGCCCAGGCACCCGTCGCCTCCTGCATCGCCGAGAGCCAGTAGGGATACTTCGGCTCGTTCTTCGTCGGATCGTCCATGTCGCCGCCTAGCGCCCCGCCTTACCGCGGCATGAGCGACCCGGTTATAGACGAGCGCCTTGCCCGCGCAACGTCGCTCCGCGGCGGGACGTAGAGACAGCGATGGACGGAAGGAACGAAGCGATGCGGCGCGACCACCGGACACACACCCGCCGGTCACGCCGGCGTGATCGAGCCTACTCCCCGTACTTGACGGAGCAGCCGTACGACGCCGTCGTCGCGACGGTCACCGGCTTGCCGGCTTTCACCTCGTCGTACGCGGCGAGGACGAAGTTCTTCGCGCCCACGACGTCCTCGGCGTCCGCGGTCGGCTTGTCGTCGATCGCGCCCGCGTAGACGAGGACGCCCTTCGCATCGACGAGGAACATGTGCGGCGTCGTCTTGGCGCCGTAGAGCTTGCCGACCTTGCCGTCGGAGTCGAGCAACACGGCGGTCGGCGACGCGTCCTGCTCCTTCAAGTACGCGACTTCCTCGGCGGGCGTGACGTAGCCCTGCCTGCCGGGCGCCGACGAGATCACCGTCAGCCACGCCGTGCCTTGGCCGGTGAGCTGCTTCTGCAGCTTCTGCATGTTGCCGCTGCCGTAGTGCTTCTTCACGTAGGGACAACCCTGGTTGTGCCACTCGAGGACGACGGGCTTTCCGGCGAACTCCGACAAGTGGCGGACCTTGCCGTTCACGTCGGTGACGCCGAAGTCGGGCGCCGGCGCGCCGACGCGCGGCGCGTCGGCGGCAGCGGCCGCCCCGCTGAGTGAGCCGACGGCGAGGGTCGCCGCGACGAGTACGCTTTTCCATCCAGTCATGTGTCGCTCCTTGTCTCGAGCTGCGCGAGCTCGGTGAGTACGATGTCGGTGGTGAGGATCTGCGGCAGGATCCGTGGCGGATCCGCGTCTCTGCCGCTGTACAGCACGTAGAGCGGAACGCCGTCGCGCCCGAACTCCGCGAGCGCGCGGGCGATGTCGGGATCGGGTCGCGTCCAGTCGGCGCGCAGCGCCACGACGCCGAGGGCGCGCATCTTCGCGATCACCGCGGGCGTCGCGAGGGCGAGGCGCTCGTTCACCTGACACGTGACGCACCAGGCGGCGGTGAAGTCGATGAAGACGGGCGTGCCGGCGCGAACGAGCTCGGCGACGCGCGCCGTCGAGTAGGGCTCCCAGGCGAATCCCGTCGCGTCCGATCGCGGCGTCCCGGCGACGGGCGTGATCGTCATCTCCGCGCCGAGCGCCGCGACGATCAGGACGGCGGCGACCGCGTGCGCGAAGCCGCCGCGCCAGCGTCGCGCCGTCCAGGCGGCGAGACCGAGAAGCACGAGCGCGGCCAGGATCACGACCACGGCTTCCGGCCCGGCCTGCAGGCTCGCTACCCACACCAGCCAGACGACGGTCGCGAGCAAGGGAAACGCGAGCAGCTGCTCGAGCGTCTCCATCCAGCGACCCGGACGCGGCAAGCGCGCACCGAGGCTCGGCACGAACGTGAGGAGCACGTACGGCAGCGCGAGACCGAGACCGAGCGCGGTGAAGACGCCGAGCGCGACGACCGCCGGCTGCACCAGCGCGTAGCCGAGGGCGGTGCCCATGAAGGGCGCCGTGCATGGCGTCGCGACGATGGTCGCGAGGACGCCGGTGTAGAAAGCGGCGCGATAGCCGCCGCCGGCGGTGAGGCGATTGCCCACACCCATGAGCGAGCCGCCGATCGACGACACCCCGAGCAGCACGAGCGCCATCCAGAAGAAGAGGCTCGCGAGGAGCGCGATCACGACGGGGCTCTGCAGCTGGAAGCCCCAGCCGAGCTGCGCGCCGCCCGCGCGTACGGCGAGCAGGACACCCGCGAGCACCCAGAACGACAGCAGCACGCCGAGCGCATAGACCAGGCCGTGACCGCGCACGTGCCGCCGGCTCTCGCCGGCGAGGCCGACGAGCGCGAGCGCCTTGAACACCAGCACCGGGAACACGCACGGCATCAGGTTCAGCAGCAAGCCGCCCGCGAAGGCGAGGAGGAACGGGCGGAACGCGACGTCGGGCGCGGCGCCCTCGACGGGCACGGCGACGGTATAGGCCCGTCCGCCGACGGTGAGAACGCCGTCGAGCGAGCGCGGCGTCGTCGCGGCGCCGCTCCACGAGACCAGCGAGAGCTCGAAGCCGTCGGGAGTGATCCGAACGTCTTGCGGCGCCGCATGCTCGATCACCTCGCGCTCGAACGGAAAGAAGAACGGTGCCGGGTCGCCCGGCGTGCCGACGTCACGCGCCTCGAGAGCGACGCCCGTGGCGGTCGCCTTTGCCGCGAGCCGCCACGTCGCCGGCATCGCGATGGGAAGCGCCGCACGCGCTTGCTCGAAGAGCGGCGCCGCGCGCGTCGGCTGCGCCGCCGCACCGTCGACCGGCAGCGTCAACGAGAGCGAAGCCTTGCCGGGAACGCACTCGTCTTCGTCGCAGACGAGCCATCGCGCCCGCGCGCCGACGTCGACGCTCGCCGCGCCGGCGAGATCGGACGGCACGCGCAACCGCACCGGCAGGAGCGTCGCGCCGTCGTAGCCGAAGTTGACGAGCGGCCCGACGGGAATCCGCTCCGGCCGCGGCCACTCGAGCGCGCCGGCTTCGAACCCGGGCGGCAACGTCCACTCGACGCTCGGCGCCTCGCCGGAGTCGCCCGGATTCCGCCAGTACACGTGCCAGCCGTCCTGGAGGACGAAGCGCAGGCCGAGCGTCGTGTCGTGCCCAGGCTGGATCGAGGCGGTCTCGGCGACGAGCTCCACTTGGACGTGTGGCGCGATCGTGGGCGCGCCCAGAGCACGAACGGGGAGCAGCGCGAAGGCAAGGATCAGTACGAAGGCTCGAAGCATCTGCCCTCATAGCAAGACGAATCGAGGCACTCTGTCCATCCCCCTCGACGCGACCCACCTCGACGTGCCGAGCGGCCTCGTGCTAGCGGCTCCCATGCGCTCCGCCATGAAGCTCGCGCGATTCATCATTGGAACGTGCGCGCTGACGATCGCCGCCGGGGCCTCGACCGCGCTCGCCGTTCCGCGCTTGACGATCTACGACGACGGCCTCGCCTGCCCCGCCGGCTGCGACGCGCACGTCGTCTTCCACCCGACGCTCAACGGCACCGCCTTCGCGTTCGCGCCGGCGAGCAAGCCGGGCGTGTACGAGAAGTGCACGCCGAACACCGCGTGCCGCCTCTGCTTCGACGGCGCGACGAGCTGTATGGTCGTCATGTACCGCGGCGCCGGTCCCCACCCGCGCGCCTTCGATTTCACGCCGGCCTTCTACGAGGCGAGCTGCGGCAAGGCCGATATCCCGCCTGCCCTCGCCGCCCAGTGTCGGATCCTCGCGCAAGCGAAGAAAACCCTCGAAGGTCGCGTCAACTGCATCCGCTCACCCGACCATCCGAAGTGCGCGACGCTGATCGAGGAGGCGCGCGAGGCGCAGGCGAAGGACCGGCAGCTCTACGCCGAGTGCCTGCGGCTCGGCGAGAGCGCCTTCAACGCGACGCGGCCCGTGAGCGAGCAGCGCAGCAACGACTGTACGTACGAGATGAAGGGGACCGGCGTGAACAGCCAAGGCAAGACCTGGAAGCGGCTGCGACCCGCGGGCTGCCGAGACGGAACCTACGTCGGCCCGAACGGCACCGACTGCTGCACCGGCAATCTCTTCGCCGATGGTCCGCAGGGCGCCGAATGCCGCGTCTTCTATCCGCAGCCTTGACGCGGTCTCTCAGATCCGCGCGTCTGCCGTCGAGCATTGCCGGTGCAGATCGCTCTGCGCGAGGTGCGCCGCGAGGGCGTCTCGCACCGTCATTCGACGGCCGCTCTCGTCGGTCTCGTGCTCGAGCGTACCCACCAGCGACACGCGCACGGCCGGCACGTCGAGCTCGCCGGCACCGCGCGCGTCGGTGAGCGCCGCGACCTCACTCGCGAGCGCGCGAAAGAGGGTCGCGCCCTCGCGGGTGAAGCGGGCGTAGCGCCGCAGCTGGAGGACGCCGAGCCGGAGCTGCACGGGAATCCGCGCGAGGCGGTCGCAGATGAGATCCGCGAGGAGCCCTTCGCCTTCGTGGCGGAGCGCCACCGCGCGCCAGAAACGCAGGACGGGGACGTAGACGTAGAGCGCGTGGAAGATGCCCTGGAGCGGCCGCAGGTCCTCGCGCCATGGCGAGTAGAAGCGCGCGTCCGCGAACGCGTCGACCGCGGCCTCGTCGAAGAGCGGCGCCATGTCCTCGAGCAGAAAGAGCCGATTGTGGTGTACCTCGTGGACGATGCTCGCAGCGCTGACGTACCGATCGTCGACGAAGCTGCAGATGATCGCGCCGGGAAGCTCGGAGTGGCTCATATTCGCGAAGTCGGCGATCGTGCGCGGCTTGTAGGCGATGATGCGGATCGTGCGCGCGAGCGTCCGGAAGGTGCGCGGCTCGAAGCGCTGGATCAGCGCGAGCGACGCGCGTAAGGCGCGCGCCCGCGCGGCTTGGTAGTCGAGCGGAACGGTCGCGATCTCGTCGCCGAAGGGCAGGCCGGGCAGCGCGAACGCGTGCGGCTGCATCGCGACCTCGGCCGCGCCGTGACGCACGACCGGCGCGCGCAGGATGCCGACGCCATCGGAGCGCACGCTACCGCGCAGTCGGAGCTCGATCGCGGCGCCGTCGCGGATCGCTTCGATCCGATGCGTCGCGACGCCGCGGATCACGAGGCCACCCTCTCCGACGATGGAGAACGGCGTACCGGGGATCGCGAACGGCAGCCGCAGCTCGTACGGCTCCGCGAACGTCAGACGATGGCGTGCGAGCAGCGACAGCCCGACGATGAAGCGCTTGAAATCGACAAGGTGCCGTCGAAGCGCGTCGAGCGGGTCGCGCGCGTCGATCGCGGCACAATAGGTCGCGTCGAGCGCGGAGAGCGGCGCGCCGCCGACGCAGGTCGCGACCAGCTGGTAGGCTCGTCGCACCCAGAAGTGCGCTTGCGGGTCGCTCCAGACGCGTCGGCGGTGTTGCGCACCGGCGGCATCGAAGACGGCGCGGAGATCGAGGAACTCCGCCTCGTCGCCGGCGAGCGGACGGTTCCGCTCGAGCGCGGCCGAGACCGCCTCCAGTGCGGCGAGGCTCTTCTCGTACCGCCGCGTCGCGGGAGCGGCATCCTGCCACAGGAGACGCGTCGCGCGGTCGCGAGCGGCTGCGGTGACGGCCATCCGGCTACGCGGACCGCCGCCGGAACGACGTCGTCAAGCGCAGGCTTTACCGGTCTTCACGTTCGGCGGCTGGGCTTCCGTCCACAGCCGACCCCGTGCATCCTTGCGTCGCGCCCGTCCTTCCAGCTCGCCGAGCATCCGTCCGACCTCGCCAGCGCGCTGCCGCGGCTTGCGAGCACCAGAGACATTTCGGTTCGTCGCCATGTCGCCTCCCAAGGTCTTCGAGATCAGCATGACGTACGTCGTCGACCCGGCACGAGTCAACTCGCGTTCTCGCGGTCCAGCCCGCAGCTATCCCCGGTAGCAGTCGTCGCACCGAGGCGGCTGAAGTCCTCCGAAGCGAACGTTTATTGCGCTGATTCGAGACAGGTTCCCAGGCACCGGGCGGTCGATCCAAGTACATATACGATAGTTAGGGGTCCTTATGTATCTTATTCCATCTAGTATTTGTTTTGACTTCCACTCACACGGTAGAGCATAGTCGCGCCGGATCGAAACGCCGCCTGGAGCCGCATTCCCTTCGCGATCCCACCCGCGTGCAGCGGCGTAGCCAGATCGCACATCGTGACGCTCCGTGTTTGACGGCGCTCGAGACGCGCAATCGAGATGATGACGATCGCGCGGGAAGGAGCAACCCCATGCATCGCACGGTTTCCATTCCGCTGGTCGTGACGCTGGTCCTACTCGCGAGCGCATCGCGCGCCGGTGCGGACCCGGTCCACTGCACCAGAACGATCGTCAAGGAGTACGCCAAGTACGTCGCAGCCGGGTCCAAGATCCTCGACAAGTGCAAGCGCGGCGTGATCACGCACGGCACGCCGCCGGCGCTCGCGAGCTGTCCCACCGCGGCAGGCGCGCAGAAGCTCGCGGCGGCCGCGTCGAAGATGAAGGTGAAGATCGCCGCTCAATGCGGCGGCGCCGACAAGTCTTGTGGTGGCGGCGACGACGACTCGCTCGCCTCGATCGGTTGGGACGTCGGCCAATGCATGTCGTTCGAGGGCCAATGCGGCGGGATCACGCTCGCGAACTGCACCGACGTCGCCGACTGCCTGACGTGCATCGGTGACGCCGCGGTCGAGCAGGGCGTCGACGGCTTGCTCTACGATCCGCTGAACCCGGCGGCGTTCTTTCCCAACAACGGCACGGAGCCGAACCGATCGCGGAATCTGTGTCAGGTCGCCATCGTGAAGAACGGCCTCAAGTTCTTCCAAGCCAAAAGCAAGATCCTGAACAAGTGCTGGGACGCGAAGCTGCGACAGAGCAGCGGCTTCGCCGACGCGGAGCGCTGCCCCGACACCGACCCGAGCGGGCGAGCCGTCGCCGCCATCCGCAAGGCCGAGCTGAAGAAGATCGCCGGCATCTGCGCGGCGTGCGGCGCCGGCGGCGACGCCGACCAGAACGGCTTCTGCGACGTCCAGCCCGGCATCGCCCTCGCCGACGTCGTCACGGCGCCGTTCGCGTGCCCGGACGTCACGGTGCCCCCGAGCACCCTGAATCCGGGAGGGTTCTACTGCGGCGCCATCGTCGTGACGGACTTGCAGTCGTACATCCAGTGCATCGACTGCGCGCTCGAGTTCAAAGTCGACTGCATCACCAGCGCGGGTGTCGGCGATGGGAACCCTGCGAACGGCATCGTCTACCCGAGCCAGTGTGCGCACGTGCCGAGCCCCATCCCGACCGCGACACCGCCGCCCCCAACCGGCGCCGCCGTGCACGGCAACATCGTCGCGAATATCTTCACGCTGGATGGTCGCACGATCGCGCTGCCGGACGCGTCGGTGTACTTGCACGACGTCCCGGCCAATAGCGACGGCACGCCGGTGACGACCGACCTCCGCGGCCGCTACCTGCTGCCGCGGCACGATCCCGGCACGTACCAACTATGCTGGCAGAAGGCCGGGTGGGTGCCGGGGTGCTCTCCCGATCCTATCGTCTTGCAGCGCTACACCGAGTACCTCGATCAGATTGCCATCACGCCGGTCATCCAGAGCGGCAGATTCTGCCGCGGCGGGACGAATGACGCCGCACCGTGCACCGCCGATTTGGACTGCCCGGGAGGAGTCTGCAGCCGAACCGGGGTCGTGCGCGGCCGGGTTTTGCTGGGCGACGGCAGCGCCTGTCGTTTCGAGGACGCGTATCTCGGCATCGACCATACCGCCCTCGTGCAGGTTTTCGATGCCGCCGACCTTCCGGTGACGGCGGCCGCGCGCGCGAACGACGTCGGCGACTACGTCGTCACGGGCGCGCTCGCGGGCTCGGACCGCGTGCGCGCAACCTGCGGCGGCGCGCAAGCCGAGCAGGCGATCACGTCGGACGGCAGCGAGATCACCGGCGCGAGCGCGGTGAACCTGACCATCCCCAACCACCAGCCGCGCGTTCGCTCGGTCGTTGCGCGGATCGCCGGCGTCGGCGTGCGCGAAGCCTCACCCGGCACAAGCGTCGACGTCACCGTCGAGGCGGACGATGCGGACGCCGACAGCCTCGTGTATGCCTGGACACCGGCGCCGAACGCCGGCTCCGTGAGCTCACCCGCCGGCAGCACGACGACGTGGACGCTGCCCGCGACGGCGGGCCGTCCGGTCCTGTACGTGGTCGCGTCGGACGCCAAGGGCGGCATCGCGCGCAGCCAGCTCACTCTGACGCTCGGTGCGACCGACGTCGCCTTCTCCGGGCGCGTGGTCGAGAACGGGCAGAACGTCGGCGTCGCGGGCGCGACCGTCGACGTCAACGGCCAGAGCACGACGACCAATGCCGACGGCACCTTCGCGATGACGGTCACGCCGAGCGCCCGCTACGTGATGAACGTCACCAAGCAGAGCTACGCGCCCGTGTCTGCCATTTCCGACACCGGCGTCGTCGACGGCAGGTGGTCGCTGATCAAAGGGACCGTGAAGAACGTCAACGCGTCGAACAAGATCAACGTGGTCGACAACGTGCACCTGCACCAAACGGGCAAAGCCGGCGTGCGCCTCGAGATCGACGCGAACTCGCTGGTCGACGGCGGCGGCTTTCCACCGACTCAAGGCTTGCAGGCGGCGCTCGCCACCTTGGACGTCACCACCGATCCGTTGCCGGGCGATGCGTCCGCGCTGGTCGCTCCGGGACAGATCGAGCGCTTGATCTCGTACGGCGCGGCGTCGATCGAGATCACCGACATCGCCGGCAACCTCTACGAGCTGGCGCCGGGCAAGACCGCGAGATTGCACCTCCCGATCGAGCCCTCGGTGTCGCAACCCCGGCCGTCGACGATTCCCCTCTGGTCTTACGACCTGGCGACCGGGTACTGGCTGCCCGAGGGTAATGCGGCCCTCGCGGGCGAGGAGTACGTCGCCGACGTGTCCCATCTGTCGTTGTTCAACATCGACCTCAGCACACCGAACATCGCGTGCATGCGGGTCCACCTCGACAACGCGGCGTTGGCGGCGGGCTTGAAGCTGCGCGTCACCGCCGGTGTGACGACCACGCAGGTCTCGCAGTTCAACCTCACGGACGCGTTGAACGTGCTCTACACGCTGCCGCCCAACACGAACGTCCTGCTCGAGGTGCTCGACACGAATGGGAACCTCATCGCGGGCGCCAGCCAGACCATCGACGCCGGGAACGCGATCGTGCCCAACGTCGTGCCACCCTATCCCTACACCACGTGCAACTCCGACGCGTTCATCGGCCGCAAC
>JBGPIT010000024.1:0-25304 GCA_041485125.1 Binatia bacterium
ATGAGCTGGAACTCGCCGATCGGGCGGCCGAACTGGACGCGGGTGCGGGCGTAGTCGATGCAGCGCTCGCGGCACTGCTCGACGATGCCGAGCGCCATCGCGGCGACGCCGGTGCGCTCCATGGAAAAGGTCGCCTTGGCGCCGGAGCGGGCGGGGGCGTCTTCGGTCTCGCCGAGTAGGCGGTCGCGGTCGACGACGACGTCGTCGACGAAGAGCTCGCCGGTCGGTGAGGAGTGCATGCCCATCTTTCGCATCGGCTTCGATTGCGTGAGGCCCGCGTCGCCGCGCTCGAGCACGAAGGTCAGCACCTTGCGATCCTTGGGATCGCTGCCGTCGTCGAGCTTGCAGATGAAGACGATCGTGTCGGCGTAGGGACCGTTGGTGATGAAAGTCTTCTGGCCGTTCAGGACGTAGCCGTCGCCGTGGCGGCGTGCGGTCGCCTTCATGCCGCCGAAAGCGTCGGAGCCGGAGCCGGGCTCGGTGATCGCCCACGCGCCGATCTTGTCCATCGTCAGGAGATCGAGAGCCCAGCGCTCCTTTTGCCGGATCGTTCCCTTCGAGAGAATCGCGGCCGGCGTGAGGCCGACGCTCACGCCCATCGCGGTCACCATGCCGGGGCAGTAGCGGCAAATCTCGATGACGGGGATCGCCTGCATCCCGGCGCCGTCGTCGCCGCCGCCGCCGATCACCGCGTCGCCTTCGGCGAGTGTCTCACCGCGCGCGAGCGCCGCCGCGGTGGCCTTCTCGCGCTCGATGCGCTTCGTGAAGCGCATGCGCGCGACCTCGTCGAGGCCGAAGGTGCGCATCATCTTGCGGAGCACTTCATAAGGCGGCGTGTCGCCGTGCTCGAGCTCCTCGAGGTTGGGCTTGATCTCGGTCTCGATGAAGCGCCGCATGGCGTCGCGGATCATTTGGTGTTGCTCGGTCCATTCGATCATGGGCAGTCCCGTTCTATAGAAGGTTGCTGAAGTCGCGTGACATGACGGTCTTGCGGCCGTCCTCGCGCGCGTGGGCGATCGCCCGGTCGCAGAGCGTGCGCAGGCGGTCCGAGAGCGTCTCCATCACCTCGTCGGATGTGTTCATCCCCGAGCGGGCGCGGACGTAATTCTTGAGCTTCGAGACGACGACGAGAATCTCGCGCGGAATGTCGGAAGACTGCGCGAGGGAACGTTCGGGGGATGCGGTCGCTGCGCCTTGTGTCGAGGAGCGTGGTGCGGTCGGATCAGCAGGCGGCGACGACGGTGCTCTCGGCGCCGGCGCGGCCGCCGGTCGCTCACGGGCGAACGACGCGGGCGCTTCGCGGCGCGTGCTCAGCGATGGTGTGCTCGGACGCGCGCTCTCTTGCTGCTGCTGGCGCGCCCATTCCTGCGCGCTCGGCGCCGTCTGTTCTTCGGCCCATGCCTCGCGATGCCGCAACGTTGGTAGGTGGGCGTCCCAGCAGTTCACCGAGCAGAACGCGAAGTCGGTGCCTTTGCGGCTGCAGGTCGAGACGCTGCAGGTGAAATACCCCGCCTTGAAATGGATCGGTTGCTTGCACGTGCTGCATCGACGCCACGTCGATTCGTCGGTCATGCGAGAGAGCTTTCGTTGTCACGCGAGCGCCGGCGCGGGGGACGATCGAGCCGGTGCTGCACTAGTAAATGATCACGCTCCGCGCGACCTCGCCCTTCTCCATCGCTTGAAAGGCTTCGTTGACCTGGTCGAGCTTGATGCGCTTGGAGACGAGCTCGTCGAGCTTGAGCCTGCCGTTCATGTAGAGCTCGATGAGCAACGGCATGTCGCGACGGAGGTTCGCCGATCCGTAGAGCGAGCCGATCAGCGACTTCTCCTCGAGCGCGAGCATCATGCCGGGCACCTCGACCATCTGGCCCATCCCGACGACGCCGACGATCACGGCCTTGCCGCCGCGCTTGAGCGACATGAACGCCTGCATGACGACCGCCGGGGCGCCGATCACCTCGAAGGCGTAGTCGACGCCGAGGCCGCCGGTGAGGCTGCGGATCTGGTCGGCGGGATCGCCGTCGCCGGCGTTGACGGTATCGGTCGCGCCGAATTCCTTGGCGAGCTCGAGCTTCTTCGGCGCGAGATCGACGGCGATGATGCGCGCCGCGCCGCTGAGGGCCGCGCCTTGGATCACGTTCAGACCGACGCCGCCGCAGCCGAAGACCGCGACGGTATCACCCGGGCGGATCTTGGCGGTGTTCACCGCCGCCCCGACTCCCGTCATGACGCCGCAGCCGACGAGACAGCAGCGATCGAGCGGGGCATCGTCGCGCACCTTCACCGCCGACGTCGCGCGCACGATCGTGTGGTCGGCGAACGAGCCGACGCCCGCCATCCGCGACACGTCGACGCCGTCGAGCTCGAACACGGCCTCTTGGCCCTGCATCGCCGACAAGATCGCCTGCTCGCAGAGATGGCCGGTGCCGGCGATGCAGTAGGTGCACTTGCCGCAGTTCGCGACCCACGCGAGGATCACGTGATCGCCACGCTTCAGATCCTTGACGCCTTTGCCGACCTCTTCGACGATCCCCGCGCCCTCGTGTCCGAGCACGACCGGCGGCGGAATCGGCAGCTTCATCTGCGTGACCGAGAGATCCGAGTGGCACACGCCGCTCGCGACCAGCTTGACGACGATCTCATCCTCGCGCGGCGCTTTGAGCTTCAGCGACTCGACACGCAGGGGCTCCATGAAGTTGTGCATCACTGCGCCCTTGACCATGAGTTCCTCCTTGGATGGTGGCCTCCTCTCATACATGATTCAGAGGCCAGAGCGAGACCTGCGGGCTCAGCCGGAGCCGGCGCGCAGACCGCGCAGGAAATCGAGCACCGCCGCGGTGAAGGCGTCGTTGCGATCGCCCGCCACCATGTGGCCGGCGCCCGAGACGTCGGCGTAGCGCGCGTGCGGCACGAGGTCGAGAAACTCGCGCGCACCCTCCTCGCTCAAGATGTCGCTCTCGCGTCCGCGCACGAGGAGGGTCGGGCAGGAGAGCGCGCGCGCGGCGTTCGAGAGGCGCTCGACGTTCGCAGCGTCGGCGGGCGGCCGGCGTCCGCTCATGAAGCGCGGGTCCCAGTGCCAGCGCCAGCGCCCGTCGGGCTGGAGACGGAGGTTGCGCGCGAGGCCGGTCGAGTCGCTCGGCCGGCGCCGATGCGGCAGGTACTCCGCGACCGAGTCCGCCGCCTCGTCGACGCTCGCGAAGCCGTCGGGGTGCGCCGTCATGAAGGCGTGGATCCGTTCGACGCCGACACGCTCGACGCGGGTCGCGATGTCGACGAGGACGAGCGCTTGCGCCGGGCGCCGCCGGTCCTCGCCCGCGCTGGGCGCACCGGCGGCCGCGTCCGTCCCTTCGCCCTGCGCGACCAGTGCGGCGATGCCGCCGAGCGACGCTCCGACCACGATTGGCGGCGCCGGAAACGTCGCCGCGACCGCACGCAGGTCGTCGGCGAAGGCGTCGAGGCTGTAGTTGCCGTCGTCGGGCCAGTCGCTGTCGCCGTGGCCGCGGTGGTCGAGCGAGATCGCGTGCCAGCCGTCGAGCGCGACGGCATGCGCCGTGCCGCGCCACGCATGGCGCGTCTGCCCGCCGCCGTGAAGGAAGAGCACGGGAGGATGATCGCTCGTGCCCCACGCCGTCCCGACGAGCTTCACGCCGTCGGCGCCGGTGAAGGAGAGAGTGTGCTTGCGATCGCTCATGGAAGGCGCGCCACCTGCCGCTTCATGTATCCGGTCGGCGGACCCCATGGTAGGAACGCGCGATGGCGAGTTTCGAGATCCTGCACAATCCCCGCTGCACGAAATCGCGGCTCACCCTCCAGCGTCTCGAGGATGCCGGTGTCGAGCCGGTGGTCACGCTCTACCTCGAGCAGCCGCCGACGAAGCAGCGCCTGAAACAAATCCTCACGCTCCTCGGTCTCGCCGATCCGCGGAAGCTCATGCGAACGGGCGAGCCGATCTACAAGGAGCTCGACCTCGCCGCGGTGACCTCGAAAGCGAAGCTCCTCGACGCGATGGTTGCGCACCCCATTCTCATCGAGCGGCCGGTCGTGATCAGGGACGGCAAGCGCGCGGTGATCGGCCGCCCGCCGGAGAACGTCGACACGCTGCTCTGACGCGTGTCATTCGTACGTTACGGCGCGACCGCGAACGGGCCGAGCTTGCAGCGCTCGAGCTCCGCGGTGAGCAGCCGCCGTACCTTGCGGTTCTGGAAGAGCACCAGCAGCACCATGCCGAAGTAGCCGTAGGGAAGCTTGGGGCTGTCGTCCATGTAGCGGAGCTGCTGATACGGACGGGAGGCGTAGGCATGGTGATCGGCGTGTCGCGACAGTCCGACCAGGGTGTAGAGCGTGAACCACGAGTCGGTGTCCCACGAGTCGACAGTGCGGACACGCTTCGTCGACCGCTCGAGTCCCCAGTGCTCGAAGTAGTTGACGGCCTCGAGCAGCCGGATGGCGAGCAGAGCCTGTAATAGATAAACCGCGACCGCGCCGGTTCCGAGCGTCGCGAGGAGCATGAAGGCGATGCCCCACTCGACGACGAGTCCCTGCACGACGCGGCTCCGCAGCAGGCGCGGATTCCACCACGGCATCGACTCGTCGCCTAGACGTTTCGCCTCGATTCGCCAGGCGCTGCGGAGCTGCTGCGGAACGGTGCGGAGGAAGAAGCGCGCGCCGTGCTCGCCGAAGCGCGCGGTCGCGGGATCGACCGCGGTGCCGACGCGCGCGTGATGGCCGCGGACGTGCTCAGTGTAGAAGTGCTCGTAGAGGACTGTTGCCAAGAGGACGCGCCCGAGCTGCTGCATGTGCCACTGCGGGCGGTGAATGAGCTCGTGGGCGACGACGAGCCCCGAGTATCCGGCGTTGATCCCGGCGAGCAGCACCGCGACGAAGGTGTCGGCGGTCCAGAAGCCGTGCAGCGCGACCATCCGCACCAGCAGGGCGGCGTTGGCGACCTGCAAGGCGACGAGCGCGTAGAGGACGGCGTCGAACGGCCAGCCCGGCAGCGTCGCCGCCGGCTGCCGGCGCTCGCGCGGGCTCCGCATGTCGATCCAGATCGACGCGACGATCGCGAGCAGCCACGGCAGCGAGAGGTACCAGGCATGCGGCGCCGTGAGCAGGAAGAGCCCGCACGTCAGGGGGAGGACGAAGCAGAGGAGATGCAGCGTCCAGACTCGGACGGTCGCGAACGCGGTGCCGGCTCGGAGTGCGGCGTCCGTCGGATTCGTCGCGGTCAGCATGCGGGCCTCCTACATACGCCTTCGTATGTGAACGCCGACTTCCCACATACGGATTCGTATGTCAAGTAAGCGCATGGGGACGAGATCCGGGCGGCGGCAGGCCGCGATGCAAGAGACCCGCGAGGCATTGATCGTCGCCGCGCTCGCCGAGTTCGCGGCGCACGGCCTCGATACCCCGAGCCTCGACGCGATCTGCGCGCGCGCCGGCTACACGCGAGGCGCGTTCTACGTCCACTTCCGCGATCGCGAGGATCTGATGGTGGCGGTCGTCGAGCATGCGCTCGCCACCTTCCTCGACGCGGTGATCGCGAGCGGCGACGAGGCCCACGACCTGGCGCGGACGATTAGTCGGTTCGCCGACGCGGTCGCGGCATCCGCCGGGGCAAGGCACCGGAGCACGTTGCCGATTCTTCCCCTGCCCGCGAGCGTGCCGTTCGCGCGCGTCCTCGACGCGGTGACGCGGAGCCGACGGCTGCGGTCGAGCTTCACGGCCGTCCTCGAGGGTGCGATCGAGCGCGTTGCCGCGACCACGCTCCACGCGCAGCGGGCCGGGACGGTGCGGCCCGGGGTCGACCCGCGTCAGATCGCCTTTCTACTGACCATGATCGCGCTCGGCGTCATGGCCGCGCTCGACGCGAAGCTGCCGATCGATGCGCGCGGCGCGGCGACGGCGATGTCGGCGCTCCTCGCGCCGGCCTCCGAGGTTTCCCCAGCCAAGCGGCGCGTACACGTGCCACGCGTGCCGCGTCCGCGAACATGATGACGGTTCTGCCTCAAAAAGAAGCACGAGGCGGCGCGTGCCGCGGGATACATCGGCGTCCGATCGCGTTTCGCATATTCAGCTTGACTTTCGTTGCACCGCCGGCGTAACCACCGACTGGAATTTGTCACCCCCAACAAGGCCGCAACCAGCAGCGGAGGCCCGCCATGCACCTCTCGAAATCGTCGATCCTGCGAATAGCGTTTGCGCTTCTGACGTTGACCCTCGTGCTGCCGATGCCGGCGCAGGCGGGAGATCCTCCCACTCCGATCCCTACGGAAACGCCAACAGAGACTCCGACGGAGACCCCCACGGAAACTCCGACCGAAACACCGACGGAGACCCCGACGGAAACACCCACGGAGACGCCGACAGAGACGCCGACAGAGACGCCGACAGAGACTCCGACAGAGACTCCGACCGGGACGCCCACTCCGTCCGCGACGCCGACTGCTGAGGCCTGCCACCTCCAGGGTGGCGCCGTCTGCGGCGGTGACTGCACGGCAGGCAACGTTTGCGAGTTCGTCCCGGGCAACGGCTGCCAGTGTGTCGATGCCACTACGACTTGCCGGGAGATGCCGGCGACGACCGGCCACCTCGGGATGTGCGGCGGCTTCTGCCCCGGTGTCAACGACCAGTGCGCGCCGATCATCGGCGCCGTACCCTGTGCGTGCGTCCCGCCGCCTTCGACCCCGACCGCGACCGAGTCGCCGACGCCGAGCCCGACCGGAACGCCGACCGCGACCGATACGAGCACCGCCACGGGGACGCCATCGCCGATCGCAACGGCGATCGCACCGCTCAACCACTTCCAATGCTACGAGGTCCACTCCGGGCCGTTCCACGGCCAAAGCGTGTCGCTGGACGACCAGTTCGGCCCTAGCACCGTGCGCATTCGTCATCCGAAGCGGATCTGCAACCCGGCGGACAAGAACCAGGAGAACGGGTCGGTGCCCCCAGGTCCCGACCATCTGGTCGGCTACCCGATCACGCAGGACTCAGCCTTTAAGACCATCCGCGACGTCCTCGTGACCGACCAGTTCGGCACGCTCACCGTCGACGTGATCCGGCCCGAGTACCTCTTGGTGCCGAGCGCGAAGAGCGAGATGGCGCCGCCGCCGCCGTTCACGCCGTCGATCGAGCATTTCAAGTGCTATCGCGTGAAGGGCACCCACTTCCGAAGGGCAAATGTCCGAATCGACGACCAGTTCGGCACGATCGTCGTCGACATCAAGCGGCCGCGACGGCTCTGCGTCCCCGCGAACAAAAACACCGAGGGGCTGAAGAACGGCGTCGACCATCTCATGTGCTACGAGGTGCGGCTCGAGACCGGCGGGGCCTTCAAGCCGGCGGGTCATCTCTTCATCAACAACCAGTTCGGCCCTGACGACTTCCGCGGCTTCCGCGCGCGGGAGCTCTGCGTGCCGGCGCTGAAGACGCTCACCCATTCGACGCCGGTACCGACGGCGACACCGACGCCGGTACCGAGTCCCGGGCCATGCGGCCTGCAGGCCGATGATCCTGCACCAGTGTGCGCCGGCACCTGTCAGGGTGAGGGCCAACACTGCGTCTTCGAGCCCGTGAGGGGGGGCCCCGGCGGCCCGGGCGTATGCGCGTGCGCGCCCACGAACCAGCTGTGCAACTTTGTCACGGTGGGTCAGTGCGGTGGGTTCTGTCCCCATCCCACCGATCAGTGCTTGCTGTTCGTAGATGGGAATACGTCCTGCGAGTGCGCCGAGCCCATTCCCTGACGCCAGACTGACCCAATGCACGACGGCCGCCGTGGATGACACGGCGGCCGTCGTCGTTTGAGGGGCACGCGAGTCGCGTCTCCGCCGCTCGGCGTCGCTCTCGCGTCCCGATGGTGATAGCGCCTCGCCCATGAGAATTCGCCAGGTCGTTCTCGCCGCACGCGACTTGGCGTCGGTCGTCGGCGATCTCTCGGCCGTGCTCGGCATCGAGGTCGCCTTCAGTGATCCCGGGGTCGCGGTCTTCGGCCTCGAGAACGCCGTCCTTCCCGTCGGCGATACTTTCCTCGAGGTGGTGTCTCCGGTTGCGTCCGACGCCGCCGCGGCTCGATGGCTCGATCGGCTCGGCAGCGACGGCGGCTACATGGTGATCATCCAATCCGACGACGCCGATGCCGACCGCGCGCATCTCGCGCGCCTCGGCGTGCGCACCGTCTGGAGCATCGATCTTCCGGACATTCGCGCCACGCACCTGCACCCGCGCGACGTCGGCGGTGCGATCCTTTCGCTCGACACCGCCACACCGCCCGAATCGTGGCCGTGGGCGGGACCGGCATGGCGGACGCACGTGCGAACCGATGTCGTATCGACGATCGCCGCGGTCGAGATCGAAGCCCCCGACGCGGAGGGGTTGGCGCGGCGTTGGGCCGAGGTGCTCGATCGTCCTTTCGAGGCCAAGGCGAGCGGCTGGGATCTCGCGCTCGATCAGGGCGCGATCCGTTTCGTCGCCGGTGCGCGCGAGGGGGTGAAAGGCATCGACGTCGTCGCCGCGAACCGCGGCCGGGTTCTCGACGCCGCGTCAGCGCGGGGTCTCTCGTGTGCGGCTGACAGCGTCGAAATCGGCGGCACGGTGATCCGGCTGGTCTGAAGCGCCGAGCGCCGCCGCGAGCAGCGCGCGGCGCTCACCGGCGCGACGCGCGTGTGCTCGTGCGCGTCTTCACCCACGCTGGGTGATCCCACGCAGCGGTTCAACCTACGACCGCGCGAAGTCTGCGTCGCGACACGACGCATCGCCGGGCACGCGCATTGCTCTCGTCGCTATTGGGACCGACGCCCCTGCCGCTTCGATCATCAATGCCCTCGCGCTCCTCGCCGCCCATGCCCGACCACCGCGACGGCCACGGCGCCGATGAGGCAGGTCCAGGCGAAGAGATCACCGAGCCTGGTGTAGACGGTGAGGGTCGTGAGACGCGGCACGGCGGCGATCTCGAGACCCGGCGTGGTGCCGTCGGTCGCGATCGGCGTCGACCCGTCGGGGAGCACGATCGCGGTGACGCCGCCGTTGGCGGCGCGTACCAGCGCGCGTCGCGACTCGACGGCGCGCAGGCGTCCGAAGGCGAAGTGCTGGCGCGGTCCGGCGCCGGGCGGGAACCAGGAGTCGTTGCTGAGGTTCACCAGCAGCTCCGCGCCCTCACGAACGGCGGCCCGCGCGAGCGCGGGGAAGAGCGCCTCGTGACAGAGCAGCAGGCCGAGACGCGCGTCACCGGCGATGAGGACCGCGGTGCCCTCGCCGGGCGCGAAGCCGCGGGGCACGGCGCGTCCGGCGCCGCGCAGCGCCGGCATGGTCTCGGCGAACGGCAACAGCTGGCGCTTGTCGTAGCGTGCGCGAACGCCGCCGGCGTCGACGAGCAACGCCGAGGTGCGCAGCACCGCGCCCGTCGCGGTCGGTACGGCGCGCGGCGCACCGACGAGGTACGACGTCGCGCCGGCGCGTGCGGTGATCCGCGCCAGCAGCTCCGGGTTGTCCTCGAGGAGCAGGTTGACGGCGTTCTCGGGCCACACCACGAGATCGGCGTCGGCCGCGCCCGCGCTCAGCTCGAGGTAGCGGTCGAGCGCGGCGGGTGCCGCCTGCGGCGACTGGCGCCGGACGTTCGGCAGATCGGCGTGAGCGATCGCGATGCGGAGAGTCGGTGCCGACGCGATCTCGGCGGTGACGGTGTTCCGTCGCACGGCGCCGTAGATCGCCGTGGCCGTGAGCAGGGCGATCGCGACGACGACGGCACCGCCGCCGCCGCGCAGCGACGATCGCGACGATACGGCGACACGCCGTCCGCTCCACGTCGCGCGGACAGCCTCGGCAGCGGCGGCGCCCGCCAACGCCATCAGGAACGAGACCGCGTAGACGCCTCCCAGATCGGCGACCTGCGCCGGTGCCGCGCTCGGCGGCAGGGCGGAGCCGAGGAGCGCCCACGGGATCGTCGCCGGTACGTGAACCCGGACGTACTCGATCGCGACCCACGACGCCGCGGCGTGCAGCGCGCGTGCCGGTGGTGAGAGCCGTGCACCGCGCGCGAGGAGGACGCCGAGGACCGCCAGCGGCAAGCCGCCCGCGACCTGACTCACGATCACGAGCGCGAGGAGCGTCGTGAGGAACGAGGTGCCGAAGAACTCCCGCAGCGCGGGCGAGAGCCACGGCGCGACCAACCCGAGTGTCGCGAGCGTTCCGAAGAGCCAGGCCACCGCCACGGCAGCCCACGAGCGTTCCGTCGGGGCGGCGAGGAACAGCGGGGTCAGCGCCACCCAGCCGAGCGCGGTCCACTCGACGGGGGGAAAAATGGCGACCTGGCAGAGTGCGGCGAGAGTTGCGAGAATCGCGCGACTCCAGTCGAGCGCGATGCCCGAGTCACCGAGCCCCATCCGCCGCACGCGGCCGCGTCCATCGGCGGCGGCCCTCGCGCTCCTACCGATCATCGCGCTGATCGCCGCCACCTGCGCGCTGAACGGCGCGTTGTGGCTGCAGCGTGTCTACCCCGGCTTCTTCCTCTGGGAGAACGGCTTCGTTCCGGCGCTCGGCAGGATGTCGGACCCGGCGGTGCACGCCGGCCTGCGCTATCTGTCGCGCGTCGTCGCCGTCGATGGCGTGGCGGTCGCCGACCGGGCCGAGGTGGAACGGATCGTCCGCGCCGCTCCCGCCGGCAGCACATTCCGCTACACCCTCGAGAAGGACGGCCAGCGCTACGAGGTCGCGGTGCCGTCGCGACGCCTCGACGGTGCGACGTTCTTGCTGACGCTCGGCAACTATCTGCTGAACGCGACGGCGCTGCTCGGGCTCGGGATCGCGATCATCTTCCTCGAGCCGGAGAGTCGTGCCGCGCGCGCGTTCTTCGTCTTCTGCACGGTCTGGGGCCTCTACCTTGCGACCTCGGTCGACTTGATGGGGCCGAGCTGGTTCCAGACGCTCTACTTCTTTCTGGTGACGCTCTGTCCCGCGACCGCCTTGCACGCGGCGATCGACTTTCCCGGCGTGCCACCCCGCATCGCACGGCTGCGCAAGCTCTTGCCGGCCGTCTACGCGGCGTCGCTCGCGCTCGGGCTCGCGAGCGTGCTCGCGATGCTCCACTCCTTCCCGTTGCTGCTCGCGCTCGACCGCGTCACCCACGTCGGGCTCGCGCTTGCCGGGTTCGGGTCGCTCGCGATCATCGGCGCCGCGGTGCGACGGCCGGCGTCGGCCGACGCGCGCCAGCGCCTGAAGATCCTCCTGCTCGGCATCGTGGGCGCGTTTCTCGTGCCGGCCGCGACGCTGCTCGCGGTCTACACCGCCGGCGCGTCGGTGCCGCTCAACTACCTGACGCTCGGCTTCGCGATCTTTCCCGCCGCGATGGCCTACGCGATCGCGCGCCATCATCTCTTCGGCGTCGACCGCATGATCCGCCAGACGGTCGCCTACGTCGTCGTGACGGTGGTGATCGGCGCGATCTACACCGGCCTGCTCGGATATCTCGACTACGTGGTGATGCCCGATCTCTCGGCGTCGCCGGCGGTGCACGTCCTGGTGACGATGCTCCTGGTCGCGCTCTTCAATCCGCTCCGCACGCGCATCCAGGCGCTCATCGATTTGCTCTACTTTCGCGCGCCCTATGACTACCGGCGCACGGTCGCGGCCGCGAGTCAGGCGCTCGCGTCCTTGCTCGACCTCGACGATCTGGTCGCGCGTCTGGTCGGGATCATCACCGAGCAGATGCAGGTCGAGCGCGCGGAGGTGTGGTTGCGCGACACCGACGGCCTCGCGTACCGCTGCGAAGGCAACCCGTCGGCGCGCATGCCGGCGGAGTCGGCGTTGGTGCGGCATCTCGCCGCGCATCCTCGACGTGCCGTGCACGTCGCGCAAGGATCGCGTGGCGGGCGCGTTCCGCCGGCGGTGCTCGCGGAGCTGCAGGCGATCGACACCGTCCTCGCCGTTCCGCTCTATTTCGAGCAGCGGCTCGACGGCTTTCTCGCGCTCGCCGAGAAGCGCTCGGGTCGGTTCTACTCGACCGACGATCTCGAGCTGCTCGAGACGCTCGCGAACCAGGCCGCCGTGGCGGTGCAGAACGCCCGTGCCTACCGCGCGCTCGCCGAGGCCAACCGCGAGCTGCGTGATGCGCGCGACCAGCTGGTCGAGGCCGAGCGCCTCGCCGCGGTCGGGGAGCTCTCCGCCGCCGTCGCGCACGGCATCCGCAACCCGCTTGCCGGTATCAAGATGTCGGCCGAGCTCGCGATGCGCGAGGCGCGGCGCGACGATCCGCTGCGCGAGAGCTTCGCCGACATCCTCACCGAGGCCGACGCGCTCGACTCGCGCATCAGCGAGCTCTTGGACTTCGCCCGCCCCTTCGTCCCGCGCTTCGCGTCCGCCGACGTGAACGAGCTCGTGACCGGCGCGTTGCACCTGCTGCGGCGGCAGGTCACCGAGCGCGGGGTGACGGTCGAGGCGACGCTCGCGGCGGACCTGCCCCCGCACGAGGTGGATGCGGCGCAGATCGAGCAGGTCTGCCTGGCGCTCTTCACCAACGCGCTCGAGGCGATGAGCGCCGGCGGGACGCTCTCCGTCACGACCGCGCTCGCCGAGCGCGGGGCAGGAATCGAGATCCGTGTACGCGACACCGGTCAGGGCATCCCGCCCGCCGAGCTGCCCAAGGTGTTCCGGCTCTTTTACACCCGCAAGGCACGCGGCACCGGCGTCGGCCTCGCGATCGTGAAGCGCATCGTCGAAAGCCATCACGGCTGCATCGACCTCACCAGCATGCTCGGTGTCGGCACGGAATTCAGGGTCGTCCTGGCGCTCCACCCCGAGTCGCCCGGTGCTGCGGAGGCGAGCGTCACGCCGGTCGCTGCGTCCGCCGGCGGCCGTGGCGTGCGGTAGAGCCAACACCTGGCGCGAGGCGTTGACCCAACCCCGGTTCTGCGGCGGCTGGGGAAGCGCCGCATGGCGAGCATGCGGCGCTTCGTCCTCCATCGCGCAAACGCTCGCGGACTCTACCGCGGGTGCGTTTCACGCCGCTTTCCGCGCCGAATCGGTGATGGAGCGCTTCGATCCCGACCCGTATGGACACGCCCCGATGCCAGGCGCTGAGATGGCCCGCTAAGTGAACCATCCCGACGGATCCCGCCACGCCAGCCATGAAGCCTCATCGATGGGGTTGACGGGCAACTTGTGGACAAAAGTGTTCGATTTCGGCACACATGCTGCCGAACTCCCAAAGTTCTCCTTGACGGCGGGTGACCATTCGCTAAGCGTCGCGCGCTAACGTGGTTGTCCGAACGGATTTCTGCTTGACGAGCAAAGGCTTACGGTTCTGTTGACACCGTGACGTGCAGAAGCGAGAAAGGTTCCAATCGACGAGATGTACCGTCGAACGTGCAACGATGTTCACCCTTGGGAAGTTCGACGTGGATGACGCCGCATCCTACAGGCAACGTCGTATGTCGCCTCCTTGCGGTTCCGCCAGACGCGTTGCCCTGACGATGACAATCAGCTCCCTATCGATCGCATCTGCTACAACAATTGACTCCACAAGGGTCCTTGCGTCGTCGACCCCGCTTGCGTGCTTGCCGTCGTGCGACGGCACGTGTCGTGCTCCTCGATACCCAGCAACGAGGAGGGTCACCCGACGTTTCGCAATGCTTTTTGGAAACAGCGCACTACCGAGGGGGAGGGGATGATGGAGTCACGCGAACCGGTAGCCCAGCAGCCCGAGAACGTCAGGCGCGACGTCATCCGAGATCAAGTCGTCCACATTCTCGAAACGCAGGGTGCGCTGACCGAGCAGCAACTGTTTAGCCGCGTCAGTTGCAACATCTCATACGCCGATTTCCGCAACGTTCTGAAAGACCTTTTGGGAGAAGAGAAGGTTATCATCAGACCCGAGGAGAAGATCACCCCGACCGTTGATGTCCTTGAAGCCGCGAGCTAGCGCCGACTGTCCGGTTGCTAGACCCACGGTCGATGGCTCCTTGGATCTTCATACCAGCCAATGATTTTTCGACCCACATCCTTGCCGCAAGCTTAGAGAGTATAGCCGCCGGCGCGTACGAGACTGCCGACCTAGCAAAGGTCCAGTCGCTACATCACAAGAAGCTTGCTTGGTTCGTCAAGCACGGCACCGTTTGGCTTTATTTCGTTGCGCACGCGTTCTTCGCGTTCGCGGCGTACCTTTTGATTCCGGTCGTCGTCGCTGAGGCGTTTGACCTGTTGCTCGGTCCAGTCGGCCTCTCACAGCTCGGAGCGGCACCGGTAACTGCCAACCCGGCGGTGCGCGCCATTGCCGCTCTTTCAGCTTACCTGGGGATCATCAACATCCGAGTGTGGTCCCAGCGGCGAGATAGTCGGGTCATCTACTGGGGACTCCGTCAGGTACTGGAGTGGGCCCGCCTGCCACTAGTACGACGACTTCAGTCCGAGATGAACCGTCACGATGCTCAGAAGACCGAACAGCTTATTGATCATCTGAGATCCACAACTTCCGACCCCTCACGCCGTGTGCAAGCCGTTGCCGTGGCACTCGCGACACTCGTGAACGACCTACCATCACTCACGACCCGGACTCATCTGCAGGGTCTTAGCGATCGGGCCAAGGCCGATCTCGGCAAAGGCGTGCTGAACCGCGAAGACTACGTTGCGCAGATTGTCACGTTGATCAGCAGGTACACCAACGACTACGATGAAGCAGCAACGTATCTGAACATCGGGATTGGTGTCACGTGATCGGAGCGGCGTAACCGCACGGCAGCGTCGCTGCGCGTTCACCGGCGTCCTTGTTCGGAGTCTCACTTGTACTCGGTTAGGATACCGAACCCGACCGCTGCTTCTCGTCTCTGTTCTATCGTGGGTTGGGCGGCATTCGTTGATCGATAGCCTTTTGTGGTCTTCATCCGCCGAGACTCACTGATGACGGATCCGCGCCGGGCTGATCAGCGGATGTCGAGCGCGCCCTTGCGGTTGTTGCTGACGTCGTTGGTGCCGGGCGGCGCCTGGACGCCTGGGGCAGCGTCGAAGTCTGACGACGAGCGATCGATGCGCATGCCGAAGCCGCCGTTCCGACTGAAGTCGTTCCCGTCGATGACGGCGTCGTTCGCCTTGTGGAGGTCGAGACCGTTGTCGTCGTTCGCGGCCGAGCGGTTGGCGGAGACGGTGCCGCCGGTGGTCTCGTCGAGCACGATCCCGCTCGCGATGTTGCCGGCGATTGCGTTGCCGGCGACAGTGGGCGAGGTGCCGAGCAACACCTCGATGCCGTTGCCGCCGTTCGCGGCGACCTCGTTGCCGGTCGCAGTGACGTTCGCGACCGCGCCGACGCTGATGCCGGCGGCGCTGTTCCGCAAGCTCGAGCTGTCGGTCACGTCGGCCGACGACTCGACCGCGAAGCCGGCGCCGGCATTGTCGAGCGCGCTGCACACCCGCGCCTCGCTTCCCGTCGCGAGCAGGCGGAAGCCGGCCCCGAGGTTGCCACGCGCCTCGAGATTCTGGACCAGGCTCGCGGTGGTGACGTCGACGCCGCTCGTGCCGCCGGTCGCAGTGAGTCGCGACGCGAGCGCGCCCGTCGACGCGACCTGCAGCGCCGGTCCCGCGCCGTGGCCGTCGATCACGGTTCGGCCGGGCCCCGCGCCGCGAAGCTCCACCGCGCGTGTGAGCGCGACGTTCTCGCGGAAGATTCCTTCGCCGACTTCGATCGCGATCCGGCCGTCGCCGTTCCGGTCGGTGGCGCCCGCGACCGCGTCGCCGATCGTGCGGAAATCGCCGCGACCTTTTTGCGCCACGAGCGCGTCGGCGACGCCGAGCGTCCGCTCCGGCCGCACCTCGAAGGCGAGCCGCTGACAGAGCGCGCCGCCGACGACGACGCGGATGCTGCCGGTGGCGGCGCCGCTCGGGCGCAGCGACACGGCGACGCCTCTCGTCTTGGTGACGGCGATCGACTCCGACGCGGGCGCGTGATCGCGATCGGGCGCGATCCCGAGCGGTCCGTCGACCACGACACGCGCGGTGAGCGGTGTCGCGACGTCCGTCGGGTTGCCGAGGCGGTCGACCGCGACCAGGACGAGCTTGCCACGCGCGGCGCTGCCGGAGGTTCCGAGCGTGAGGAACGGCGGCTCGGGCGCGATGCCGCGCTTGCCGCGTTTCTTCTCGACCAGTCGCGCGCACACGGCGGGCCCGGCGACCGCCTTGGCGACATCGACGGTCGGGCTCGAGCCGTCGGTCGGTAGCGCGAGCGAGAGACCGATACCCGGGGCGGGCAAGCCGGCCGGGTGGAGCTCCGGGTTCAGCGTCCCGCTCGGTTGCAGCGGACCGATGTCGGCGCTGAAGATCCGCGCCGGATCACGATCGGGAAAGAAGGGCAGGGCGGTCGTGATCGCCGGGCCGGTGGGAACGAAACCTTTGAAGAACGCCGGATCGGTCGTGCCCGTGAGCGCGAAGGCGCTGGCGACCAGCTCGACGCCGCCCGCCGACGGCGGCGAGCCGACGGTCACGACGACGCTGCCGGTCGCGACGCCGCCGGTGAAGATCGCGACCTCGCGACCGACCGGCTCGAGCTCCGCGAGGGCGCGGACGTCGGCGGCGCCGTCGCGACCGAGCGGCCCGATCATGCGGTCGCCGTTCCGGTCGGCGAACACGAGCACGAGCGCCGGCAGGCCGTTCATGTCGGCCGCAGCGAGGAGGTTGCCGTACGGCCGGCTCGGCGAGACGGCGCCGTCGGAGAGATAGACGGTGAACGGAATCGGCGTGCCGGCACCGCGGAGTCCCGCGGTCGCGAGCGGCACGGCACCGCGCGACGGGCTCGGGTCGGGGATCGTGCCGCCACCGGGAACGGCGCCGAGGCGGACGACCAGATCGATGTCGCCGACGACCGTGGTGTCGACGACGTCGTCGGTGGTGCCGAAGCGGCCGTCCGCGCCGGGTCGCACCAGCGGCTGACCGGGAAGGATCTCGAAGGGTGCGCCGCTCACGGAGTCGACGGGGTCGCCGTTGAAGACGGCGCTTGCCGCGATCGCCGCCGACGGTGCGACGACGCTGGCGCTCGCGACGGCGAACGCCAGGCCCACGATCGCGACGATGGCGCGGGTCACCACTGCACCCCCACCGTGTTGCTGAGGAGCGTCTTGCCGTCGAAGCTCGCCTCGAGCTGCACGGTCGCGGCACCCGCGGCGGTGAGACTCGGGGGCAACGCGGCGATCAACCGGTCGGGCGTGATCGCAACCACGCCGCGCGCGCCCGCAACCGGAGCAGGCGCGCCGCCGCCCGTCGCGAGCGTCACGCTGCCGTCGAGCGCGAGCCGGGCGACCGCGTTGCTCGTCGTCACCACGATCACGAACGGATAGCCGAGACGAACGACGTTGCCGTAGTCGTAGTTGCCGCTCACCTCGAGGTTCACCGCGTCGTCTTGGACGGACGCGACCGCACGCGAGATCGCGAGCGCGGGCTCGGTCGAGCCGGCGTGCGCACGCACCGCGGTACCGATCGCGATGGCCGCGAGCACCGTCGCGACGAGGCGGACGCTTCTCGAATCCGACCGCATGCTCACACCGTGATCCCGTGCTTCTCCATGCGGTAGCGAAGCGCGTCGCGGGAGAGGCCGAGGAGCTTCGCCGCGCGCACCTGATTGCCACCGGCTTGGCGGAGCGCCTGCTCGATCAAGCTCTTCTCGAGCTCGGACCAGACGATGCCGCCGGGCGGGAAGTTGACGCGAAACTCGGTATCGCCGCCGGCGCTGGGAAGCAGCGCGAGGTCTTGCGGCTCGAGCGTCCCGCGCTCGGAAAGCAAAACGGCGCGCTCGAGCACGTTCGCGAGCTCGCGGACGTTGCCGGGCCACGGATAGGTGCGGAGCGCCGCCCGCGCCGCCGCGCTCAGGCGCGGCGCCGGCACGCCATACTGCGCCGCGTGCGTCGTGAGAAAGTGCTCCGCGAGCTCGAACACGTCGTCGCCGCGCTCGCGCAGCGGCGGGACGCGGATCTCGAGCACGCGCAAGCGATGGTAGAGGTCCTCGCGGAACTCGCCGCGGGCGACCGCTTGCTCCAAGTTGCGGTTGGTCGCGGCGATGACCCACGCGTTGGTCGCGCGGTCGCGCACGCTGCCGAGCCGCCGCACCGTGCGCTCCTCGATCACCTTGAGCAGCTTCGCCTGCATGCCGCTGCTCACGTGACCGATCTCGTCGAGAAAGAGCGTGCCGCCCTCTGCCGCTTCGATGAGGCCGGGCTTGGCGGTGCGCGCGTCGGTGAAGGCGCCCTTCTCGTAGCCGAAGAGCTCGGCTTCGAGCAGCGTCTCGGGAATCGCCGTGCAGTTGAGCTCGATGAAAGGGCCGCCGCTCCGCACGCTCGACGCGTGGAGCGTCCGCGCCAGCAGGCCTTTGCCGGTGCCGGTCTCGCCGATGAGGAGGATCGTCGGTCCGCCGTGGCGCGCGCGCTGCAAGGCGCCGAGACGCGCGACGGTGCGCTGCACCTGCTGCATCGGCTCGGAGTTGCCGAGGAGCGCGCCCTTGTCGCGGCCGTCGTGCTGGCGCCGGTAGTAGCGTAGCTCCTGAAGCAGGCGCTCGTTCTGCACCGCACGGTCGATCGCCAGCTCGAGCTCGGCGAGGCCGACCGGCTTGCGGACGAAGTCGGCGGCTCCGAGACGCATTGCCGTGATCGCGTCCTCCAGCGTCGCGAACGCCGTCATCATGATCACGAGCAGCGAGGGGTCCTGGGATTTCAGCGCCTCGAGCGTCGCGAGGCCGGTCATCCCCGGCAAGCGGTTGTCGAGGAGGACGAGGTCCGGGCGCGCGCTCTGGGCGTGGCTGAGGGCGGTTTCGCCGTTCTCGACGCACTCGACGATGTGGCCGGCGCGCTGCAGCGAACGGCAGAGATTCTTCGCCAGAACCGGCTCGTCCTCGACGACGAGGATCTGGAGCTGTGCTGCGCGGCCGCGCGCATCATCCTCGGGAGCGCCGGCTCGGTCCTGCTCTGGGTCGTCCATCGCTTCGGTCGTTGTGAAGATCATCGTAGTAGGGAGATCGCAAGATCATTGAGCAGCAATCCTCGTTCCGGCGGCCGGACGGGATGGGGCACCGATACCATTGAGATGCTCGGCGATCGGTACCGCCGGTAAGCGCCGTTCTGCGTGAAAAGCCGCAGCGGTGCGTGTTTTGCCCCAGCCCAGCCCGAGATGGATGCGCGCAAGCCGGTGCGCGCTGACGCGTCATCTCGTGGCGGTCCAGCTCCCCATCAACAAGAAGCCCGGCGGAGAACCGTGAACGAACCGACCCGTTCCCGCATGGGTCTCGGACTCTCTTCGAACGCCGGCACGTACTGCCCCCGACAGGGAGGTCGGCGTTCCTTCGACCGAACTGCGCAGCGTGAGCTCGAAGCGTTGGTGTGGCGATCCGACATCGGTGACGCTCAGAGCGATACGCCGCTCATCGCTGCTCACGACCACGGTCGCGCTGCCCTCGACGAGGATGAAGGCTTCGCCGCCGACGGATTCGACGCGCATCACGAATGAGTATTCCCGAGGCGAGCATTGTGACGCCGTCGTTGTGTCACTTTGAAGCGACTATGTGGTGGTCGCTGCCTTGTCGCAGCGGCCGACCTCACGTATTGCGACGGCGTAGTCGCCATTCGCGTCGGACGGAGGTTTGAGGATGTCGCGTGAGCGGATCCCGAGCATCGGCGAGGTTCTGGCGCCGCTGTTGCAACGCGTGCCTCCGTCGCAGCAGCCGCTCCTCATCGCCGCGGCGGAGCGCATGGCGGCGACGCGCTACCGCGAGTGGGCGACGCGGGTGAGCGACGCCGGACAGGCGACGCGGCTCCTCGCATGCGCCGACCGGGAAGACGACATCGCGGATCGCGTGGAACGTCTCTTTCCCGATGCACAAGTGATCCAGCGCGAGCTCGCGACGACGGTGCCGGAGGTGGCCGAGATCAACCGCAGCCTCTTCGCCGACCGACCGCTCGCCGTCCAGTTCGCGATCCAAGCGAACGGCGAGCGCCTCGGCGCCGCGACGTGGCGGTCGTTCGCGAAGCACGCGACCGGCGCCGCGCGCGAGACGTTCCTCGCCTGCGCCGAGCTGGAAGAGCGGAGCGCCGAGGTGCTGGAGGCCATGGCGGGATGACGGCCGTTGCGACTCTCGCGAAGAGCTTCGGTTGGGTGGGACGGTTTGCCGTTGCGCTCGCCAACCAAGCGATCATCGCCGCGATCGTCGTCGTCGTGACGATGTGGCTGTCCGAGCGCGTCGTCCGGACGATCGGTTGGTACCGCAAGGACGAGACCAACGGCGCCTGGTTTCGCTTGCCGGCGGCGACGCAGTACGTCGCGTCGATCACGACCGGCTTGCTGGTCGGTGCCGTCGTCGCGTGGCTCGCGTCGGATCCGCACGTGCGCCGGTTGTGGTCGCTGTGCCCGATTGCGGCCGGTCTGGTGACGGGATGGGTGAGGGCGACCAGCCGCATCGAAGACGGTGCGCGCATTCAGGGCTTGCTCGATCGTTCGCGCCCGACGGCACGTCACGCGTCGGGGGGCTGAGGACGCCGTGTCGAAGAAAATCGTGATCTGCTGCGACGGCACCGGAAACCGCGACGACGACGTCGAGGACGGCAAGCGGTGCATCTCGAACGTCCGCCGCTTCTACGAGCTGATGCGGCCGCCATCGAAGGCCGAATGGAGTCAAGTCGGCTGGTACGATGCCGGTGTCGGCACCGGCACTTCACGCGTCGCGCGCCGCACCGGAACGCTCACCAAAGCCGCGACCTGGATCGGCGCGAAGATGCCGGCGCAGATCCTCGGGATCAGCGGCCAGATCCGCACCGCGATGGAGCTCGGATTCGGCATCGGGATCAGCGAGAACATCGCCGACGGCTACGGCGAGATCGTCCGGCGCTACGTTCCCAGGGACGAGATCTTTCTGATCGGCTTCTCGCGCGGTGCGTACACCGCCCGCTGTATCGCCGGCGTCATCGCGCGGTGTGGGCTGCTGCGCTCCGAGAACCTCCGCTTCGCCGAGGACATGGTCCGGCTCTATCGCTATCGCAAGGAGCCGCGCGACGACGTGACCGTGCAGCGCCACCTCATTCACCCCCGTCAGGACGTCAAGGTGAAGTTTCTCGGCCTATGGGACACCGTTGCCTCGCTTGGAGTGCCGCTGTGGGGCTGGTGGTTCCGCTTCGGCAGCAGCAACAAGGCCTTCGACACCAGCCCGGCGATGGTATGCGAGGTGGTCCGGCACGCGCTGTCGATCGACGAGGAGCGCTCGCAGTTCTTCCCGATGCTGTTCAATGAAGGCTTCATGGTCGCGGCGACGTCGGGTGCCGACGTGGAGCAGGTATGGTTCCGAGGCTCGCACGCGGGTGTCGGCGGTGGCTATGCGGACTGCGAGATCTCGGACGGCTCGCTCCTCTGGATGATCGCGCAAGCCAAGAAGTTGGGTCTCGAGTTCGACGAGGACGGTGTCAAGGAGCTGAAGCCGAACTACCTCGGCTACCTCCACAACCAGCTCGAGCGGCAGCCGCACTGGGTTCTGTGCGGTACCTGGCCGCGCTGGCATCCATGCGAGCGGGACGGAGCGGGAGCGGCAGAGGGCAAAGGGTTCGGCGTCTTGGATGAGTCGGTCCACCAGCGCGCGGCGCAGGCAGTGACGGTGCGGAAAGACGGTGCGCTCACCTCGGAAGACCTTGTCTTCCTCGCCCCCGGCAAGCACGCGACGGTCACCGTCCGTGCCGACAAGATCTGGAACCGGACCGGGGTCGTGCTCGAGCACGGGTTCCGCTACACGATCACGTACGAAGCCGGGCGCTGGGAAGACAAAGAGTGCGGCCTATGCTCGCCGGAAGGACAAGTCGCCCGGCGGGGTTTCCGGCGCTTCTTGGGCCGGACGAAGCGGTTCAGCGAGGCGCGCTGGATGGAGCTCATTGGTCACGTTGCCCACCCGCGGCCGTGGCCGACGCAGGAGCTGCCCGGGCACCAGCTCTTCGAGTACCTGCTGTGGAAAGATCCCGAGGACCTCGTGAAGTCGCTCATGCGTCTCGGCCGGCACCTTCCGAGTGAAACGGCTCAGGTGTGGATCGACGTCGAGGCGCCGTCGGGAATGTTCTACGCGTTCGCGAACGATGCGTGGCTCGCCTACCCGAACAACTCGGGCGCGATCACGCTCGACGTGAAGTGCGAAGGGCCGATTCCCGCTGACGGAGTCGTGGTCGCAGCGCACCATCCGCGGTTCGTGGTTGCGAGCAACGGTCACGTGCGCGCCGTGCCGGTCCCGCCGCTGCGGCCGGCCGGCTCGCCGACCGCCGCCGCGACGGCGCTCCGCGCCGCAACCTAGCTCAGGCGCTGGCGCTGGCGGGCGCGCTTCGCGGCGTACATGCGCTCGTCGGCGAGGTGGAGGAGGTCGTTCGGGCTGCGCGCGTCGTCCGGAAAGATTGCGGCCCCAAACGACGCGCCGAGCGTCAGGCGCAGGCCCTCCGCATCGAGGAACGTGCGTCCGACGATCGCCTCTTCGAGCGCCTGGCAGCGCGCATCGGCGCGGGCGCGATCGGCGCCGTCGAGCAGGAGCGCGAACTCGTCACCGCCGAAGCGGCAGCCGAGCTCGCGGTCCTCGAGAAGCGCCCCCACGACGCGCCCGACCTCGGCGAGCGCCGCGCTACCGCGTACGTGCCCGTGCCTGTCGACGAGCTCCTTGAAGCGGTCCATGTCGAAGAAGACGATCGCGAACGGGCCGCCGGCGTCGATCGCGCGCTCGACGCAGCGCCAGAAGTGCGCGGCATTGGCGAGGCCGCTCAGGGTGTCGGTCTGGCTCAGGCGGACGATCTCGGCGTGGGTACGCGCGTTCTGGATCGCGATCGCGGCGAAGTCGGCGTAGCTGGTCAGGATCTCGAGATCGGTCGCGGTGAACTCGCGCTCCGGTGTCGCGTTCACCAGCTCGAGGACGCCGAGACCGCGGCCCTCGAGGTGGAGCGGTGCGGCGATGATCGAGCGGGTCTGGAAGCCGGAGATCTGGTCCATGCGCCGCGAGAAGCGGGGGTCCTTCGCGACGTCGGCGACGAGCAACGGCCGACCCTCGCTGAACACCCAGCCGGCGACGCCCTCGCTCAAGTCGAGGCGCCGGTTCGCGAGCGCGGTCTGCGCCTCGCCGCGGACCAGCGTGAAGACGAGCTCGCCCGCCGTCTCGTCGTAGAGCAGGAGCGACCAGTGCGTCGGGCTCAGCAGGCGCTCGAGGCCGTGCATCAGCTCGCGCAGCACGACCTCGAGATCGAGCGACGAGCTCAGCAGCCGTGCGACGTGGGCGAACGATTGGAAATCTGGACGCTGTGGTTCCGACACCGGCTCTCCCGACCGAGCGCCGGATTATCGCGCAGCGCGCGCGTCGCTGTCACGCTTGGCGTGACGTCCTCCACTCCGTGCGTCTTCACTGCCAGGGGAATGCGTCGAACGGGTACACCCGGCACTCCTCGCGCGCGTCGTAGTCGGCGCGCTGCGTCCCGCGCCCCCATTTCGCGAGCTCGTGGAATACCCAGCAGCGTTGACGCGCCGTCGTGAGACGCGGATCGCGCTCGACCGACGCGACCACCGACGCCACCGTCACCGGATCCGAGCCCATGCGGAGGCCGCCGTCGCCGGTGTCGAGATGCATCGTCTTGTGGCCGCCCGGAGTCGAGTCCCACGCGGTCCACCGCGGCAGGTCGTCGCGCCGGCCGCGGCCGGGATCGCCGTCGTACGCGAAGCGTGCCCAGTACGACATCACCCGCGCGGCGAGCGCCTCCCGGCCGGGCAGGTTCGCGTCGGTGAAGATGACGTTCGCCTTCGGGCCGAGGTCGTAGTGGCCGAAGACGAACGGGATGTCGAAGCCGTGCGCCGCGCCCAGATTGGTCGCGAGGTCGGTGCCCAGGATCGACGGCTCCTCGTCCCAGTCGAAGCGGTAGACGAAGACGTCGTCGGCGGTGCGGCGCATGGCGGCCGCCGGGCCGTCGGCACCGGTCGCCTTCCACATCGCGGCCATCGCATCGGCGGTGGCGAGATAGACGTTCGGCTCGCGCACGCGCGGGATGATCCCGAGCCAGCGTCGCACGTAAAGCGGGTTCAAGAAGAGGAACGTCTTGTTCTCGTCTTTGGTCGTCCCGATCATGACCGGCACGTGATTCCAGCCGTCCGCGCGCGCGAGCCGATCCAACGTCTCGCCCTCGGGCAGCACGGCGCCGTCGGCGAAGACTTGCGGCACGTCGAGGAGCGACTCCTGCTCCTCGCGGCCGTACGCGGCGAAGAGCGCCGCGGGCGTCTGTGCGCGCAGCCAGGCCGCGAGCTCGCCGGACGGCATCGCCGCGAGCTGGCGGCGGGCATCGGCACGGTCTTTGGCCCGACCTTCGCGGACGAAGAGACGTGCGATCACCTCGTTCGAGCTGTTGCGGTGGCCGGTGGTGGGATCGTCGCTCCAGCTCTCACCGATCGATGCCGGGGAGAGATTGGTGCCGCCGCTCTGGACGATCGCGCGCTGGAAGAGGCCCTTCGCCTGCGGCGCGACCAGCAGCGTCACGACGTTCCGGCCGCCCGCCGACTCGCCGAAGATCGTGACGCGACCGGGATCACCGCCGAAGCCCGCGACGTTGTCGCGCACCCACGCGAGCGCGCGTATCAGGTCGAGGGTACCGAAGTTTCCCGAGCGCTCCTCGGCGCTGATCGCGCCGTCGCGCAGCGCCGCGTGCCGGAACCAGCCGAACGGTCCGAGCCGATAGTTGATCGTCACCACGACGACGTTCTCGGCGGCCGCGAGTCGGCCGCCGTCGTAGAAGTCCGAGAGCCCGACCGTGTTGCCGCCGCCGTGGATCCAGACCATCACCGGCAGGCGCGCCGCGCCGGCCGGCAGCGCGGCCGCGTCGGCGCGCGGCGCGTAGACGTTCAGGTAGAGGCAGTCCTCGCTGCCGGAGATGGTGTCGGGATCGCCCTCGACGCCGGCGAACGGACTCGCGAGCTGCGGGCAATGGTCGCCGAACGCGAGCGCCTGGCGCACGCCGCTCCACGGCGCGGCCGCGATCGTCGCGCGCCAGCGGCGATCACCGACCGGCGGCTGCGCGTACGGAATGCCGAGCCAGACGTGGCTGCCGTAGCGGCCGGTGAAGCCGACGATCTCGCCCGACGGCAATGCGCGCTTCGACGTCGGGTCGACGACGTGCGGGCCTTCGGGCGCGGGCGCCTTCCCGCGCGTCAGCCCGCGCAGCGTGCCGCAGCTCGCGAGGCTCACGACGAGCGCGAAGGGTATGCCGATCCGACGTCCGATCCGATTCGCCATCGTGTGTGTCTCCTCGTCTCGGCGTAGTGCGAACCGACAGCTGTATCAAGTCGAGAGCCAGCGCCGGAGCGCC
>JBGPIT010000025.1:0-25068 GCA_041485125.1 Binatia bacterium
CAGTTCCCTCGTTGAGCGAGGGGATTTCACACCAGACTTGATAGACCGCCTACACGCCCTTTACGCCCAGTGATTCCGAACAACGCTTGCACCCTCCGTATTACCGCGGCTGCTGGCACGGAGTTAGCCGGTGCTTCCTTAGGAGGTACCGTCAATTCCTCCGACGTATTAGGTCGGAGGCGTTTCTTCCCTCCCGACAGGGCTTTACGACCCGAAGGCCTTCATCACCCACGCGGCGTCGCTGCGTCAGGCTTTCGCGCCTTGCGCAAGTTTCCCCACTGCTGCCGCCCGGAGGAGTCTGGGCCGTGTCTCAGTCCCAGTGTGGCTGGGCCGCCTCTCAGTCCAGCTAACCATGTCAGCCTTGGGGAGCCGTTACCTCACCAACTAGCTAATGGTGCGCAGGCCGCTCTTCGAATGACAGCTTGCAAGCAGAGGCCGCCTTTCACCGTGAGGGCCGAAGTCCTCTCGGTCGTATCCGGTATTAGCCAATCTTTCGACTGGTTATCCCAGGTTCGAAGGTACGTTACCTACGTGTTACTCACCCGTGCGCCGGTTTACTCGCAACCCGAAGGTCACTTTCTCCCGCGACTTGCATGTGTTAGGCACGCCGCCAGCGTTCGTTCTGAGCCAGGATCAAACTCTCCAGTTAAATCTGGAGCGATGAAGGTCGCACTGACCCTTCACCGTAAAGAACGACTTAGAAGCCGCATGCTCGACGAGTATGCGGTTCACTGTGGCCTCTTCCCCAGCATTCGCCAGGAAAGAGTTCGCTACTATTTAGTTGTCAAAGACCGAAATGCCGATTGTGGGCAGCGACCCCGTTAACTATCCAGGCATCGGTGGGCTGTCAACCCGCGGCCACGACCAGTGGCTTCCGTGCCTGAAGGGTCTCGCGAACCGCCCTTTTAAACACGGGCGATCCTCGCTGTCAACTCTCCGGCCGACTCTTCCCGATAGGATCGACGAGGTTGGCTGGACGGCGGCAAAGCGGAGAGACTCTCTATGTCACGGCTCGGCCGCTAAAGACAACACGGCACGCTCGGCGCTTCCCTACCTCGACGAGGAGAACGGGATCGCGATTCGAAGCGTCGTCGTCCGTACGGTACCGCTCGCTGGCGAGCACCCGGCCGTCGATCCGGACCGCCCCCTGTGCGATCAAGCGCCGCGCCTCCGAGTTCGACTTGGTGAGACCCGATTTGGTCAGCAGCGCCGGAACGACGATCTCGGGCGGTAGCGACTCCCCTGCTTCCCAGAGACGCACCATTGATTCCGGCAACTCATGCTTGCGGAAGCGCTCGTCGAACCGCTCACGGGCGAGATCGGCCGCGCTCTGTCCATGGAACTTCGCGACTTGCCGCGCGCCGAGCCTCGCCTTCGCCTCGCGCGGGTGGAGCGAGCCCGATCGCACCTGGTCAGCCACGGCGCGTGCGTCGTGCGGCTCCAGGATCTCGTACCAGCGGCCCATGAGCTCGTCGCTGATCGACATGATCTTCCCGAACATCTCGTCCGGGCTCTCGCGGATCCCGACGTAGTTGCCGAGCGACTTGCTCATCTTCTGGACGCCGTCGGTGCCCTCCAGGATCGGCAACGTCATGATGATCTGCGGCGCCATGCCGTGCGATTTCTGCAGCTCGCGGCCGACGAGAAGATTGAAGCGCTGATCGCTGCCGCCGACCTCGACGTCGGCGCGCAGCGCGATCGAGTCGTACCCTTGGATCAGCGGGTACAGAAACTCGTGGATCCCGATCGGCCGTTGCTCGCGGAAGCGGGCGCTGAAGTCGTCGCGCTCGAGGATACGGGCGACGGTGTATTGCCCGCAGAGCCGGATGAGATCGCTCGCGGTCATGCGATCCATCCATTCCGAGTTCATCCGTACCTCGGTGCGCTCCCGATCGAGGATGGCGAAGACCTGATCCGTATAGGTCGCAGCGTTGCGCCGGATCTCCTCGGGATCGAGGGGACGGCGTCCCTCCGAGCGGCCCGACGGGTCACCGATCCGGGCGGTGAAGTCGCCGATGAGAAAGATGACCGTGTGGCCGAGCTCCTGAAAATCGCGCAGCTTGTTCAGGACGACGGTGTGGCCGAGGTGAAGATCGGGGGCGCTCGGATCGGCGCCGAGCTTGATCCGGAGCGGTCGTCCTTCTTTGGCCGCGATCGCCAAGCGGTCCGACAGCTCGTCGCGCGAAACCACCGCGGTGGTGCCGCGGACGAGTCGGTCGAGCGCCGCTTCATCGACGGCGGAGGAAGCCGTCATCGTCCGCTCACTCCTCCACGAGCTCGCGCATTCGCTCGATCGAGCGGGCGCGGCCGGTTGCCTCGTCGACGTCGACGAGCGCGCCGTGCACCAGGACCGGACCCGCGGCGACCTCGAAGCGGCTCGGCATCTGGGTGAGAAAGCGCTGGATCACCTGCTCCTTGCGCACCCCGATCACGGAGTCGCGCGGACCGCACATGCCGGTGTCGGTGAGAAACGCGGTGCCTTGCGGCAGAACCCGCTCGTCGGCGGTCGGTACGTGGGTGTGGCTGCCGAGCACCGCCGACACTCGGCCGTCGAGATACCACCCCATCGCCCCCTTTTCGGAGGTCGCCTCGCCGTGCATGTCGACGAGGATCACCGGCGTCTTTTCGCGGATGGCCTCGACGGCGGCGTCCGCGGCGCGAAAGGGATCGTCGGCGGTGCCCATGAACACGCGACCGATCAGATTCACTACCCCGACAGCGACCCCGTTGCGGCTCCGCTTCACCGTGTGGCCCCAGCCCGGACAATCGCGCGGGAAGTTGGCGGGGCGCAGCAGCACGTCGCTGTCGCGGAGGTACTCGACGATCTCACGCTTCGCCCAGATGTGATTGCCAGACGTCAGGACGTCGATGCCCGCGGACAGCAGCTCGCGCGCCGCCCCAGGATCGACACCGACCCCCCCCGAGGCATTCTCGCAATTCGCGACCACGAAGTGCACGTCGCGCGCCGCGATCCACGCCGGCACCACCTTCGCGACCGCCCTTCGACCCGGCCGGCCGACGATGTCTCCCAGGAAGAGGATCCGCATGCGACACGATCAGCGCGCGTACTCACTTGCGCGCAGCTCCCGGATCACCGTCACCTTGATCTGGCCGGGATACGTCACCTCGCTCTCGATCTTGCGCGCGACGTCGCGCGCCAGCGACGACGCTTGATCGTCGGAGATCTGCGTCGGCTCGACCAGGATGCGGATCTCGCGTCCGGCCTGCACCGCGAAGGACTTCTCGACGCCGCGAAACGAGTTGCTGATGCGCTCGAGATCCTCGAGGCGTCGGACGTAGCTCTCGAGCACCTCGCGTCGTGCTCCCGGCCGGGCGCCGGAAAGCGCGTCGGCCGCGTCGACGAGCGGCGCGAGGATGGTCTCCGCCTTCACCTCCTCGTGATGCGCGGCGATGGCGTTGACGATCTTCGCGGACTCGCCGTACTTGCGCGCGAGGTCGGCGCCGATGATCGCGTGGGAGCCTTCGATCTCGTGCGTGAGCGCCTTGCCGATGTCGTGCAGCAGGGCGGCGCGGCGCGCTTGTTTCTCGTTCATGCCGAGCTCGGCCGCCATCATCCCACAGATGAACGCCGCCTCGATCGAGTGCGACAGGACGTTCTGCGCGTAGGAATAGCGATACCTGAGCATGCCGAGCAGCTTCACGATCTCCGGGTGCACGCCGTGCACACCGACTTCGAGGATGGCACGCTGCCCCGCCTCGCGCACGCTCTCCTCCACCTCCTGCTCGGCCTTGCGCACGACCTCCTCTATCCGTCCGGGATGGATACGGCCGTCCGAGATCAACCGCTCCAGCGCGATCCGTGCGATCTCACGCCGAATCGGGCTGTGGCACGAAACCACGACCGCCTCCGGCGTGTCGTCGATGATGAGATCGACACCGGTCGCCGCCTCGATCGCGCGGATGTTACGGCCTTCGCGGCCGATGATGCGGCCCTTCATGTCGTCGCTCGGCAGATGGACGACCGAGACCGTGCGCTCCGACACGAACTCGCCGGCGAGGCGCTCGATCGCGATCGTGACGATCTTCTTCGCCTTGCGATCGGCCTCCTCGCGCGCCTCCTCTTCGACCTGACGGATGCGCTTGCCGCCCTCGTGCTTGGCCTCCTCGACCATCTGCTCGATGAGGGCGCGCTTCGCCTCCTCGCGCGTCAGACCGGCGACCCGCTCGAGGGCGCCACGCGCTTCGGCGAGCACGCGGGCACACTCGGCCTCCTTCTCTCCGATTTCCTTGGCGCGCGCGGCGACGGCCTGGTCGCGTCGGCTGGTCTCCTCCTCGCGCCCGGCGATCGCTTCGATCTTGCGGTCGAGCGACTCCTCACGCGCGAGCAGGCGCTTCTCGATCGCCTGAAGCTCCCGTCGCTCCTCCTTGACCTCACGTTCGAACTCCCCCCGTGCTTGCAGGACGGTGTCTTTCGCCTGGACCTGGGCCTCCCTACGGATTGCCTCCGCCTCTTTGCGGGCCTCTTCGACGATTCGGCGTGCCGTCTCTTCCGAGCTGGCCGTGCGCGTGCTGGTTTGGTGTCGCCGCCACCCCTCGAGCACCGCGGCGAGCGCGGCACCGAGCACGATCGCGACGACGATCGTAGACGCATCAATGGTCATGAGTTGGATACCTCCTCCACATCGCGAGCGGTGGGCGCGACAACGTCGCCGTTGCGAACGATGACGCGCGCCTCGGTCACGATGAGATCGACGGGTTGATCCCACGGATCGGCAGGCAGGACGGGAACGATCTGCACCTCGAACGCGAGGCCGACCACGACGACGGCTCCCCGGTCGCGCAAGCTCACGAGCGCGCGGTCGTAGAATCCGGCGCCGCGACCGAGGCGGGTGGCGCGCGGGTCGAAACCGACGCCGGGAACGAGAACGAGCAGCGGTGATTCGTCGAGGGTCCGGAGGGCTGTGGGGGTGGCTGCGGACTGGCCCGACACCGACCACGCCTCCCAGTGCGGCTCGCGTGCAGCGGCTGGGACGTAGGTGGACCGACCGTCGCCGGCTGCTAGTGCGAGGAGTCCCGTCGGGTCGACTTCCGCTCCGATCGGCCGGTAGGCGACGAGCGCACGGCAGACCGCAAACGCCGGCAGCGCACGCACGCGCTCCGCGATCGTAGCGCTATGGCTCCGGCGAAGGCCCGGGGGCAATGCGCATCGGGCGTCGAGGAGCACCCGGCGCCATTCGGTCTTCGTGTGCAGCATGCCCGGTTTTCCTTGGCGTCACCGGGCGGAGGACGACGAATCGCGGAGAGGATCAGGTCATGGATGACGAGCGCCACAACAGAGGGCGCGCCCAGTGAGCCGCGGGCGCGCGCATGACGGACGATCGATCTCAGGGCCTTTCATATGACTGCCATTCCACTCGGTTCGTCGGTATGTACTCCGTCCACGGCCGCCTGCACCTCACCTGATCGCGGCGAGCCCGGCACCGCTAGTCGGACGCCGGTTCGTCAGATGCCGCAAATATCGGAAGTTTTTAGGGTTTAGTCTCCATCGCTGTCAAGGGTTTTGGGTGTCCCCGGGCGATGCGAAGAGCGCCGAGACGAACTCGTCGGGATCGAAGTCGCGGAGGTCGTCGACGCGCTCCCCCACCCCGACGTAGCGGATCGGAATCGCGAGCTCTCCCGCGATGGCGATGACGATCCCGCCCTTCGCGGTCCCGTCGAGCTTGGTGAGCACGATGCCGTCGACCTCGAGGCTCTGGAGAAAGGCGCGTGCTTGGGCGAGGCCGTTCTGACCGGTGACCGCGTCGAGGACGAGCAAGGTCTCGTGGGGCGCCCCCGGCAGCTCACGCCCGATCACGCGACGGACTTTCCGGAGCTCGTCCATCAGGTTGCTCTTGGTGTGGAGCCGCCCGGCGGTATCGACGAAGACGACGTCCGTGCCGCGCGCGATCGCCGCCCGGATCCCGTCGTAGACCACCGCCCCCGGATCGGCGCCGTGCTGTTGACGGACGAGCGTCGCGCCGGTGCGCTCCGCCCACACCCCGAGCTGCTCGATCGCGGCGGCCCGGAAGGTGTCGGCGGCGACCAGCATCACCGACTTCCCGGCGGCGACGTAGCGCGCGGCGAGCTTGCCGATCGTCGTCGTCTTGCCGACGCCGTTGACGCCCACGACCATGATCACGCGTGGCTTCGCGGTGAGACCATTGGGCTCCCGGTTCGCGCTCGTGAGGATCGTCTTGATCTCGCGCGCCAAGACGTCGCGTGGTGAGCTTTCCGGATCGTGCTCGATACGGGCGATGAGGCGCGTGGTCATGCCGGCGCCGACGTCGGCGCCGAGCAGCGCTGCTTCGATGTCCTGGAGTGCGTCCTGGTCCAGATGACGGCGTCCGAGAACCGGCGCGAGCCGGCCGAGGAACCCTTCACGCGTCTTGCCGAGTCCGAGACGGATGCGCTCGAAGGAGGACAGACGGGCGGGCGTGGCCGCGCCGCGCGCGACCGCCGCCCGGTCGCGGGCCGCGGCCTCGCGGCCGTCCGCGTCTACAAGACGGCGTGCGGTGCGGCGGCGCCACCACCAGGCGAGGAGCGCGATCAGCAGCAGCGCTGCCGCGGCTGCGATCGCGACCTCGAGACGCACCGTGCCCCAAGGCGTCGCTATGATCCACGGTTGCGTCATGGCGAGCCGAGACCGGGGGGTCGCCGGCGGCGCGGAAACTTAGTCGGGAAGGCGCACGGACACAACCTTCGAGACGCCCGGCTCCTCCATGGTGATGCCGTAGAGCGTCTCCGCGACCTCCATCGTCCGCTTGTTGTGCGTGATGAGGATGAACTGTGACATCCCGCTCATCTCGCGCACCATCGCGTTGAAGCGGCCGATGTTGGCGTCGTCGAGCGGCGCATCGACCTCGTCGAGGAAGCAGAACGGGCTCGGCTTGATGAGGAAGAGCGCGAAGATCAGGCTCACCGCCGTCAGGGCCTTCTCGCCGCCCGACAAGAGATCCAACGAGCCGACTCTCTTCCCCGGTGGCTGCACGACGATCTCGACCCCGCTGTCGAGCGGGTGTTGGTCATCGGTGAGGCGCAGTGACGCCTTGCCGCCATGAAAAAGCTTCGGGAACACCTCTCGGAAGGTCTGATCGACGCGCTCGAACGTGTCCCGGAAGCGCGAGCGCGAGGTGCGGTTCAGCTGGGTGATCGTCTTGCGGAGATCCTCGAGGGCGCCCTCCAGGTCGGCGCGTTGCGTGGCGAGGAACTGCTGGCGCTCTTCGAGCTCGGCGACCTCGCTGAGTGCTGCGACGTTGACCTCGCCCATCGCTGCGACGCGCTGGCGCAGCTGGGCGACGCGCTCGACGGTCTCCTGCTCGTTGCTCTCCTCGCCCGGATCCTCGGAGGCGAGATCCTTGCCGTAACGGTCGCGAATCAGCTCATCGAGGTGGGCGATCGCGAGCCGCCGCTCCGTCGTCTGGACCTCGAGGCTCGAGATCCGTACTCGGACGGCTTCGCTTTCCGCTTGGGCCGTGGCGATCGCCTTTTCCGCCGCCTCGACCGCGGCACCGACCGCGGCGAGCGCCGCGTCGGCTTCGGTCACGGCGATGGCGCGACGCTCGACGTCGGCGTCGAGCTGGGTCAGGCGCGCGCCGAGGGTGACGGTGTCGGCCGCGATCTGCGCCAGGGTCGCGGCATCGACGCGACGGCGCTCGTCGAGCATCGCCATTCGGCGCTGCGCTTCGTCGGCGGAGCGACGCACCCGGTCCATCATAGCGATCAGGCCGTCGCGCCGGGCGCGCTGCTCGGCGGCGGCGATGCGCTCGCGCGTGAGCGCGTCCTGTACCGCGGCGAGCGCGCTTTGCGCGGCGGCGAGCGCGCTCTCCGCCGCGGCGACCTGCACTTCGCTCCCGCTGCGACGCTCGTCGCTTGCCGCGAGCTCGCCCGCGAGGCGCAACGCATCGGATTCGAGCTCCGCGAGCCGCATCTGCGCGGCGGTGATCTCGGTGCCGATCGCGCTCAATTGCTGCCGCACCTCGTGCAGCTCGTGGCGCGCGCGCTCGCCATCCTTCTCGCTGGCGACCAGTGCCACCGTCACCTGGCCGAGCTCGCCGTCGACGGCTTGCAGATCGGTCTCCCGCAGCGCCACCGCCGCGACCGCGGCCTCGTGCCGTGCCCGCGCCTCGGCGAGCTCGGACTCGAGCTCTCGCACCTCGACGTCGAGGGCGCGCAGCTCGCGCCGTTGCGCCAGCAGGGTCTGCTCCGCGGGCTCGCTGCCGCCGGCGATCGTGCCGGTCTCGTCGAGCGTCTCGCCGTTTTGTGTCACCAGCAAGCGGTGCGCTCCGTTCGCGCTCCACACGCGCATCGCGGCCGCGAGATCGTCGATCAGGACGACGTTCCCGAGCAGCGCTTGCGCCACCGCGTCGTACCCGGGCCGGACCTCGACGAGATCGAGGAGCCGCCGGCCGCCTGCGGGAAGCGGGTCGCTCGGCCGCGTGCGCGGCGACGCAAGAATGCAGCTGGCGCGGCCGGCGCCGGCGCGACGGAGCGCTTGTACCGCCTCGCGCGCGGTCTCGTGGTCGCGGGTGATGACGCTCTGCAGACGGTCCCCGAGCGCGGCGGCGACGGCACGCTCGTACTCGGCGGGGATGTCGAGCACCTCGGCGACCAGGCCGAGCGCATCCTCGCGCGAGGTTGCGGCGAGCACCGCGCGCACGCCTTCGCCGTACGCAGCGCGCGAGTCTTCGATCTCGCGCAGCGAGTCGCGACGCGAGCGGGCACGCGCGAGGCGCTCGCGTAGCCCGTCGAGCACGCTCTCGAGTTGGGCCCGATCGGCGAGCGCGTGACGATGCGCCTCGGCGCGGTCACGCTTGACGCCTTCGAGCTCCGCGAGCGTCCGCTGCAGCTCGAGGACGCTCGTCCCGGCGGCGTCGACGGCGGTGATGCCGGCGCGCTCGCGCTCCCGCAACCCTGCCGCCGTGCCTTCGGCGCGCTCGAGACGCCCGTGCTCGTCGCGCCGTCGCTCGGCGACGGTGGCGAGGGCGTTGCGCGCGCGCGACTCGTCGGCGAGCGCATCGACGAGCGCGATCCGGGTCTGCTCGAGCCTTTCCGCGGCTGCGTGCTGCGCCTCCCGCGCTGCGGCCAGCGACGTTTCCTGCTCGGCAAGGCGCGTCTCGGTCGCGACGATCGTCGCGTCCTCCTCGATGAGCGCGGCCTCGGCGCTCGCATGGTCGGCCTGCGCGCGCGCGTGGTCGGTCGCGGCGGCGTCGAGCTCGCGTTGATTCGCCTCTTGATGCGCGGTGAGCTCACGCGCGCGCGTGTGCAGCGTCCCGAGCTCGTGGCGGCAGGAGTCGGCTGCCGAGCGCGCAGCGAAGGCCGCCCCATTCGCGTCCTGGACGGCGGCGCGTACCGCCGCCTCCTGCTGGCGGGCGCCGCGCCGCTCACGCTCGCGCTCTTCGATCGCCGACGACAGTTCGACGTGGCGCACCACCGCCGCGCCGTGCTCCGCCTCGACCGCGGCGAGCTCGGCCGCCAGGCGCGCCCGCTGGCGGGCCGAGGCGGCGACATCGAGCGTCGCGATTTCCGCTTGCAACACCCGGTACTGCTCGGCGCGCTTCGCCTGGCGCCGCAGGCCGCCGAGCTGCCGATCGACCTCGCGCAGGATATCCTGCACCCGGAGCAGGTTGTCCTGCGTGCGCTCCATCTTCCGTTCGGCCATCTGGCGGCGGCTGCGATAGAGCGTCGTGCCCGCGGCTTCCTCGATGAAGAGCCGAAGCTCGTCCGGCTTGGCGCTGATGAGCTGCTCGACGCGGCCTTGCTCGATGATGGCGTAGGCTTTGGTGCCGACACCGGTGCCGAGGAAGAGCTCGGTGATGTCGCGCAACCGGCAGGGGACGCCGTTGATCATGTACTCCGACTCGCCCGAGCGCAGGTACCGGCGGGTGACCATGATCTCGGAGACCGCACCCGACGCGAGCGGGTGACCGGACTCTCTCAGCAGCGAGGTCTGATCGCCGGGCAGGCCGTCGCTCTCGAAGACGATCGAGACCTGCGCCATTCCCAGCGGCGCGTGCCGATCGTTGCCGGCGAAGATCACGTCCTCCATGCCGTCGCCGCGCAGGCGCTTCGCGCTCTGCTCGCCGAGCACCCAGCGGATCGCATCGACGACATTTGATTTTCCGCAGCCGTTCGGACCGACCACACCGGTCACGCCGACGGGGAAGCGGAGGATGGTGCGATCGCGGAACGACTTGAAGCCGACCAGCTCGAGCTGGCGGATGCGTAGGCCAACCGTCGTGGCGGCGCTCTGCGCGCCCGCGTCTGCGTCGGCCCCGGGCTCGACCCAGGACTCGAGCGCGCGTTCTGCAGAAATCTCTTGTGTTGGAATGGCCACGGCCTCCTCCTCCCACCACTCCGCGACGCGCGGAGCACCCCGCGCGCGAAAGTCGCACAGCCCCCCTGGGGTGTCAAGAAAAAGCGCTACATGATGGGAGCGTTTCGGCGGAGGGCGCTAGATGTTGGGCAGCGTGGACCGCGAGCACGGCGGCGCGGCGCGCCCGATTTCAGGGAAGGAGCTCGGTATTCCAGTACGAGACGTCGATGGGATTCAGGAACGGACCCCACTCGCGGTAATGACGCAGGCTGAAGGTCTCGGCCATGAATGGCGTCCAGTGCGGGCGCGCCGGCTTGCGCAGCAGGTGCATGCCCGCTTCCTCGGGCGTCCGACCGCCCTTGCGGCGATTGCAGCGATGGCACGAGCAGACCACGTTCTCCCACGTCGCCATGCCGCCACGCGAGCGCGGCACGACGTGGTCGAGGTTCAGCTCGGTGCGCGGGAAGTGCTTGGCGCAGTACTGGCACGTGTTCCCGTCGCGCGCGTAGATGTTGTAGCGGCTGAAGCGCACGTGGCGCTTCGGGACGCGGTCGTAGGCGATGAGGAGGATGACACGCGGAACGCGGATGGCGCGGCTCACCAGCCCGACCGAGTCGTGCTCGACGCTGACCGCGAGCTCGCTCCAGCTCTTGTAGTCGAACGTCCGGTACTGTTCGTCGACCGCGCGCGCGATGTCCTGGTAGAGCAGGACGAACGCGCGCCGCACCGAGGTGACGTGAACCGGAAGGTACGAGCGGTTGAGAACGAGGACTTTTGAGTTGAGCAGGGACATCGAATTTGCCGGTCGCGTCACGGTAATATGCGATCGAGAAGCGTGTCAAGAATCTTTCCCTGTCCGGACCGCTACTTGCGGCCTTCGCCGGCGCGACGCTACAGTCGATGGACCGAGACGATGAGCAACGTCATTCTGATCCAATCGACGCCGGAGGAAGCGCGGGTGGCGCTGGTCGAGAACGGCGCCCTCGCGGAGATCCACATCGAGCGTGCACGCGACCGCGGGATCGTCGGCAACATCTACAAGGGCAAGGTGGTCCGCGTGCTGCCCGGCATGCAAGCGGCCTTCGTCGATCTCGGCCTGCCGAAGGCGGGTTTCCTGCACGCGTCCGATTTCCATCCCGGCGTCGACGAGCTGCAAGCCGTCAACGTGGACGCGCTCGAGGTCGACGCGCTCGAGCGTGCGGACGACGCCTCCGATACGACGGACACGGCAGCGCTCGTGCTGCCGCCCGAGTCGCCGGCGGGATTCGCGCTCGACGAATCGCTCGGCGCGCCACAGCCGCAGCCGATCGAGGACCGCTTGAGTCGCGGCGACGAGATCCTGATCCAGGTGGCGAAGGAGCCGCTCGGGTCGAAGGGCGCGCGCGTCACCTCGAACATCTCGCTGCCCGGCCGCTATCTCGTCTACCTGCCGACCACCAACCACCTCGGCGTGTCGCGTCGGATCGAGGACGAAGCCGAGCGGCAGCGTCTGCGCGAGATCGTGCTGGCGATGAAACCGCCCGGTGCCGGCTTCATCATTCGGACGGTCTGCGTCGGTCTCAGCAAGCGCGAGCTCCAGGCCGACATGCGGTTCCTGATCAAGCTCTGGAACAAAATTCTGAAGCGCAGCGAGCACGTCTCGGCGCCGGTGCAGCTCCACTACGACATGGACCTGGTGCTGCGCAGCGTCCGCGATCTCTTCACCCCCGACGTCGAGAAGGTGATCGTCGATCGCGCGCTCGATCACCAGCGCATTCTCGAGTTCGTCAACACCTTCGCGCCAAGGCTCAAGTCGCGCGTTGAGCTGCACTGCGGACCCGAGCCGCTCTTCGATGCCTACGGCATCGAGCCCGCGATCAGCCGCGCGCTCGAGCGTCGCGTCTGGCTCAAGTCCGGCGGCTACATCGTGATCGATCAGACCGAGGCGCTCACCACCATCGACGTCAACACCGGCCGCTACGTCGGCAAGACCAACAACCAGGAGGAGACGGTCCTCAAGACGAACCTCGAGGCGGCGCGCGAGATCGTCGATCAGCTCCGCATCAGGAACATCGGCGGCATCATCATCATCGACTTCATCGACATGCTCGAGGACGCCAACCGCCAGCGGGTCATGGACGCCTTCGACGCGGCGCTGAAGCAGGACAAGATGCGGAGCAACATCTTGAAGATCTCCGAGCTCGGCCTGGTCGAGATGACCCGCAAGCGTACCCGCGCGAGCCTGTCGCAGCAGCTCACCGATCCCTGTCCCACCTGCGACGGCAAGGGGCGGATCAAGTCCGTCGCGACGGTCGCCTACGAGGTCGTGCGCCGCATCCGCAGCATCGCGCAGTTGTCGGCGGGCGCGGGCCGCATCATCGTGCGGGTGCACTCGAGCGTCGCCGCGTTCCTATGCGAGGAGGAGAGCATCGCGATCGATCGCCTGGAGCGCGAGATCGGCTGCCGCATCACCGTCGAGGGGTCCGATACCGAAGAGCCGGCGCGCTTCGACGTCGTCGCGGCCTGAGGTCCGCGGCGGCCCGTGCGAGGTCGCGCGTGCGATGCCGCCTCACATTGACTTGGCCGAAGGGCTTCTCTAGGGCTTCTCTGGTGTCGCGCCCTTCGTCAGACGGAACGTTCATGGCCCCTGCTCCCGACACCGCCGTGTTCACCGATGCGCTCGCTCGGTTCGTCGACGGCGGCGCGCCGTCTCTCGCCGACGGCCACGCGTTGATCCGCTGCTCCGACGACGATCTCCCACACCTGCTCGCGACTGCCGCGGCGCTGCGCGACGGCGCCAAGGGCCGCACCGTCACCTACTCGCGCAAGGTCTTCCTGCCGATCACCAACCTCTGCCGCGACCGCTGCTCCTATTGCACGTTCCGTCGCGACCCCGACGATCCGGGCGCGTGGACGATGAGCCGGGCGGAGATTGCCGACGTGCTCGCGCGCGCGCGACGGCAGGGCTGCAAAGAAGCGCTGATGTGCCTCGGCGACAAGCCGGAGGCGGCGTTTCCGAGCCATCGCCGCACTCTCGGCGAGCTCGGGCACGACTCGACCGTCTCGTACGTGCGCGAGGCGTGCGAGATGGCGCTCGACGCCGGCTTGCTGCCCCACACCAACGCGGGCGTCCTCTCCAGCGAGGAGATGCAGGCGCTCCGGCCGGTGAACGTGAGCCTCGGCCTGATGCTCGAGAACGTGAGCCCGCGCCTGCGCGCGCGGGGGATGGTGCATCACCATGCGCCCGACAAAGAGCCGGCACGGCGGCTCGCGATGATCGCCGAGGCGGGACGCCTCCGGATTCCGTTCACGACCGGCATCCTGCTCGGCATCGGCGAGATGGCAGAGGAGCGCGTCGATTCGCTCTTCGCGATCGCCGATCTGCAGCGCGCCTACGGACACATCCAAGAGGTCATCATCCAGAACTTCCGCGCCAAGCCCGAGATCCCGATGGCGGACGCGCCCGAGCCCGACGCCGGCGAGATCGCGCGCGCGGTCGCGGTCGCGCGGCTCTTGCTCGGTGCCGCCATGAACGTGCAGGCGCCGCCGAACCTGAGCCCGCACGATCACCGCCTGCTGCTGCGCGCGGGCATCAACGACTGGGGCGGCATCTCGCCCGTCACCCGCGACTACGTGAATCCGGAGGCGCCGTGGCCGGAGATCGTCGCGCTCGCGGCGACCTGCCGCGCGGAAGGCTTCGAGCTGCGCGAGCGGCTCGCGATCTACCCCGAGTACGTGCGCCACGAGTTCCTCGATCCGTGCCTCTCGGGCCGGGTCGCGGGTCTCGCTTCGGTCATCGACAGGGAGGCAACGAATGCAGCCAGCGCTCATTGAGGACATCGGCACCGATCTTCCGCTCGACCGCCGGCTCGCGACTGCGACACCGGCGTTTCGCGCCGTCCTCGAGCGGGCGCTCGGCGCGCGGGAGCTCTCGGTCGACGAAGGCGTGCAGTGCCTCGAGGCGGAGGGCGACGATCTGCGCGCGTTGATCGCGGTCGCCGACGCCGTCCGCAAGACCGACGTCGGGGACGACGTCACGTACGTCGTGAACCGCAACATCAACTTCACCAACGTGTGCTTCGTCGGCTGCCGGTTCTGCGCCTTCAAGCGCCAGCGCTGGGAGGCGGACGCCTACAACGTCGGCGTCGACGAGGTGTTGGCGCGCGTGCAGGAGGCGGTCGACCGCGGCGCCACCGAGATCTGCATGCAGGGCGGCATCAACCCCGACATGCCGCCGTTCACGTATCGCGACATTCTGATCGCCATCAAGCAGGCCTTCCCGCGCATCCACATGCATGCGTTCTCGCCGATGGAGATCATGTACGGGTCGCGCCGCACCGGCATGAGCTATCGCGACTATCTCGCGATGCTGAAGGACGCCGGGCTCGGCACCATCCCGGGCACCGCGGCCGAGATCCTCGACGACGACGTGCGCGAGATCCTGAGCCACAAGAAGGTCGACGTGCAGACCTGGATCGACATCGTCACCACCGCACACTCGCTCGGTATCCGCAGCTCCTCGACGGTCATGTACGGCCACGTCGAGACCACGCGCCACGTCGCGGCGCACATCGCGCTGATCCGGACCTTGCAGCATCAGACCGGCGGTTTCACCGAGTTCGTGCCGCTGCGCTTCATCCACGACAACACCGAGCTCTTCCGCGACGGCTTGGTGCGCGAGCCTCCTCCCAAAGGCCTGCATGATCTGCGAGTGTACGCGACGTCGCGGCTCATGCTGCGCGGCGTGATCGATAATCTGCAAACCTCGTGGGTGAAGATCAATCACGGCTTGGCGCAGCTCTCGCTCAAAGCGGGCTGCAACGACTTCGGCGGTACGCTGATGGAGGAGAGCATCTCGCGCGAGGCAGGCGCCGACGCCGGCGAGTACACTCCGGTCGAAGAGATCCGGCGCCTCATCGGCGAGATCGGCCGGCGACCGGTCGAGCGCAACACCGTGTATGGGAAGATCGAGGACGGCGAGGAGAGCGAGGCGGGTGCCGGCACGACCGGCGCTGACGGTGCTGGCGGGCGGAGTCGGAGCCGCGAAGTTCCTGCGCGGCCTGGTCCGTATTGCTGACCCGGCGGCGCTCACCATCATCGTCAACACCGGCGATGACGAGCGGTTCTTCGGACTCGCCGTCTCCCCGGACCTCGACACGATCACGTACACGCTCGCCGGCGTCGCCAATCCACGCACCGGTTGGGGCGTCGCGCGCGACACCTTCGCGTGCCTCGACGCCCTGCAACGCTTCTATGACGCGCGCTGGTTCCAGCTCGGCGACCGCGATCTCGCGACCCACATCCATCGCACCGCCCGCCTCGCCGCCGGCGCGACGCTCACGCAGGTCACCGCGGACATCGCGCGCCGCTTCGGCCTGCGCGCGCGCATCCTGCCGATGTCGAACGACCGGGTGCGGACGATGATCGATACCGACGCGGGCCGGCTGCCCTTTCAGCGCTACCTGATCCAGCACCGCGCCAAGCCGCGCGTGACCGCGGTGCGGTATCAGGGCGCGCGACGCGCCCGCCCGGCGCCGGGGGTGCTGCGGGCGATCCGCAGCGCGGCCGCCGTGATCATCGCGCCGAGCAACCCGTTCCTCAGCATCGGGCCGATGCTCGCGGTGCCCGGCATCCGGCGCGCGCTCGAGCGCCGGCGTGGACCGACCGCGGCGGTGTCGCCGATCGTCGGCGGGCGCGCCGTGACGGGTCCGCTCGCACGCCTGCTGCGCTCGTCAGGGCTGCCGGTCTCCCCTGCCGGCGTCGCCGCCTGCTACCGTCCGTTCCTCGACGTGCTGCTGATCGACCGTTGCGATCGCGACGGCGAGTCCGAGCTCGCCGCCGCCGGCTGCCGGAGCGTCGTTGCCGACGCCGTGTTCACGACCCCCACGGCTGCCGCGCGCGCCGCCCGCCATCTTCTCACGGCGCTCGAGATCGCATGAGCGTTCCGGGTGGCATCAGCGCCCTTCCCGTCGCGGGCCTGCCGCAGATCCGTCCCGGCGACGATCTCGCGGCGCTGCTCGCCGGCGCGATCGATGGCTCGGGTCTGCGCCTCCAAGCGGGCGATGTGATCACCGTCTGCCAGAAGGTCGTGTCGAAGGCCGAGGGCCGCGTCGTGGATCTGAAGACCGTCACCGTCTCGCCCTTCGCGGCGCAGATCGCGGCCGGCACCGGCAAGGACGCGCGCGCCGTCGAGGTGATCCTCGGCGAGACCGCGCGCATCGTGAAGATGGCCGACGGCCACCTGATCTGCGAGACGCATGCGGGCTGGGTGTGCGCGAATGCCGGCGTCGACGAGTCGAACGGTATCGGTCCGGAGACCGTGACGCTCCTCCCGGTCGATGCCGACGCATCGGCGGAGCGCCTGCGGGCCGCGCTCGAGGCCCGTGCGGGGGTGAAGCTCGGTGTCGTGGTGACCGACACGTTCGGTCGCCCCTGGCGCGACGGGCTCGTCGAGGTTGCGCTCGGGACGGCCGGCGTCGGCGCGCTGCTCGATCTCCGCGGGCACGGCGATCTCATGGGCCGCGAGCTGCACCACACCGTCGTCGCGGTGGCGGACGAGATCGCGGCGATGGCGGGACTGCTGATGGAGAAGGACAGCGGGATCGCCGCCGTCGTCGTGCGGGGCTACGACTGGCAGCGGACGCGTGGTCGTGCGCGCGATCTGGTCAGGCCGCGCGCGACCGATTTGTTCCGTTGAGCGTCAGCGCCGGGCGGCGGCCGCACGCACCGCGTGCAGCTCCTCGCGGTTCGCATCGAGGACGGCGCGCAGCGTCGATTCGAGCGCGGTGATCTCGCCGTTCACGGCCACCATGCTCTCTATCAACGCGAGCCAACGCAGCGAGTCCGACTCGCCTGGATCCATTTCTGGACAGAGCGCGGCGACGCCGGTCGCGGCGCTCAGTAGTCCTTCGGAAGCGGCCTCGAGATGCTTTGCGATGTCCGTGAATGTTTCGCGGTCGATGATCATGGCTCCCGACAAGTCCAAGAATAGTGCCACGCTGCCCCGCCGGACGCGGTGCCGAAGGTGCTTCCGACACCCCTGCGTCGCTCGCGGATTTCGACAGCGGACTCAGCGACTTGCCCGCGACCGTCGGCGCCGCGCTATGTGATCCGCGCACGCATTCGGCAGCTTGCGGCGCGCGGCCGCCGCCGAGGGGGGATCGTGCAAAATGGCCGCTCGTCACTGCTCCGTCGCATTTCCGCAGGCGTTCACTCGGAAGCGGCGCTTGCGCTCGCCGCCGGCGACGGTGGCGGCGCGATCGAACGGCGGCTCACGATCGTCGTCAGGCTGTCGGCGAGACGTCGCTCGACCGCGGCGAGCGCCGTGATCGCGCGCCCCGGCACGATCGCCTGGTCCTTGCCGCCGCGGCGCTCCGCTACCCCGATGTAGTCGAGCTCGGCGAAGCGGTTGAGCGCGTTTTGGAAGATCATCGCCGAATTGCCTTCGGGCTTCTGCGTCTGCCCGAGGAGGCGGTGCATTGCGAACGACTTCTGCATGCGCGCGATGAGCGCCTTGCGCGCGAGCCCGTCGGCATCCAAGTCGAGGACGGTCTTGGCCGCGATCCAATAGGACTCACGGAAATTCTCGAGGATGCCGTCGCCGAAGGGGAGCAGCGGGTGCTCGTCCGCGCCGGGCGCGGCGCGGAGCGCACCGGCGTCGCCGAAGTGACGCAGGGTCGCCTCGATCTCCTGCGCGACCGCGGGGCGCTCGGGCAGCGCGAACTCCCAGCGGAAGAGATCGAGCCACCACCACACCTCCTCGCGGAGGTCATCCGGCGCCACACCTCTTCGCACGGCGTGTGCGACCAACGACGGCACGAGGAAGAAGTGGATGATGTTGTTCTTGTAGAAGTCGAGGATCATCCGCTTCTCGGTCGAGACGTAGATGATGTCGCCGTCGCGGTCCTTCATCGACTCGATCAGCTTGCCGGTCTGGAGAAAATTGAGGCTCTCGCGGAAGGTCTCGAGGTTGCGGGCGAGCGACGCCGTCGGGGTGACACCCTTCGCGAGCAAGAGCTCGGTCAAGGCGCGCGCGGCGGCGACGAAGTCGGCGTAGCGGATCGCCTCGTGGGGCGCCGCGAGCAGGACCGTCGACGAGACCGAGGTCGCGCCCGCGACCGCGACCTCGTTGACCTCGCGCAGGATGCGGAAGCCGAGCTTCTGGACGAAGTAGCGCTTCTCGTTCTCGATCGCCGTGTCGGAGTCGCTCCGAAAGCGCTCCTTGCGCTCGCCGAGCGCCTCGCCGAGCGAGATCGGCTCGGCGAACGTCACGTAGACGGTGCCGTACTTCTGGCGCAGCACCCGCCGCGCCTTGATCAGCGCTGCGAAGGACTCCTTCTCCTTCTGGCCGCCGAGAAGCTCCTCCTTGTACGCCTCCTCCTCGACGATGCGGCCGTAGTGGATCGAGACCGGTACCAGGAAGAGGTCGCGGCGCACGCCGTCGACGAAGGCGTCGACGATGCCGGCGAGCATGCCGAGCCGCGGCGTCAGGATCTTGCCGGTCCGGCTGCGGCCGCCCTCGATGAAGAACTCCTGCGTGTAGCCTTCGCGGATCAGGTACTCGAGGTAGCTCCGGAAGACCATCTTGTAGAGCGGATTGCCCTCGAAGCTCCGCCGGATGAAGTACGCGCCTGCGCCCCGGAAGAACGCGCCCATCGGCCAGAACGCCATGTTGATCCCGGCGGCGATGTGCGGCGGCGAGAGGAAGTTCTCGTGGAAGATGTAGGAGAGGATCAGATAGTCGAAGTGGCTGCGGTGGCAGGGCACCAGCACGATCGGGTGCTGCTTCAGCCGCTCGACGACCCGATCGAGCCCACGGATCTCGAGACCGGAGAACATACGGTGCCAGATGCGGTTGAAGGCGAAGGCGAGGATCGCGAAGTAGTAGCCGTGGAAGTTCGCGGCCATCTCGTCGAAGTAGCCGCGCGCCTCGCGCGCGACCTTCTCGACGGGCACCCTGCGCTCGGCTGCGATCTGCTCGACCAGCGCCTCGAGATTGCCGGAGCGGAGGACGAGATCCCGCACCTGCCGCTTCGAGCGTAAGGTCGGGCCCCAGACGACGCGCTCCTCCCGATAGAGGAAGATCTGCAGCGCGCGCGTGAGCCGGCGCACGATGCGGTCCTCACCGTCGCGCTGGTACTGCTTGAGGAACGCGTTGAGAGGAATCTCGGCGCCGACCGAGACGGTGAGGTCGCGTGCGTTCCACACGTACGTCACCATGCGCTTCACGTCGCTCGGCGCCTCGTGGACGCTGTAGACGAAGCTCGCGAGGCGCGAGCCGCGACGCCGCAGCCCGGAGCCGCGGAAGATCGCGAGCGGTACCAGAAAGACCGGCTGGTCCTTCCCCCACAGGCCATGCACGATCTCGCGCAGGAAGTCGGTGCCGCGCGCGAGCTCGAGCGTCGCCGTGCCCGGACGCGCGCGACCGAGACTGGTGCGACGGCTGCGGATGAAGAGCAGCACCGACCGGCCGTGCGTCGTCAGCTGCGCGACGAGATCGCGCTCGCGGAAGCGCCGCACTTCCTTGCCGAAGAGATGCGCCGAACGCATGCCCGCCCACAGGACCGCCGCGACGTCGCGGAGCGGCCGCAGCCACAGCGACGAGATCCCGTTCGCGAATCGCGCCAGCGGCAGGCGCTCGCGCAACAGCACGTAGTTGATCAGGAAGTAGTCGACGAGCGAGGTGTACCGCATCACGTAGACGACGGTGCCCTCGCCGGCGAGGCGCCGCAGGCGGTCGATGTCGGCCGGGTCGACACGGACGTAGCGGAAGGCGAGGCGCGCGAACCAGCTCGGCAGCAGGCCGAAGCGCCGGCACATCGCCGAGTGATGCGCGGGAAATCGCCGCGCCGAGTCGGCGGCGTCGGCGGGGGGCGTCGGTGCGGGCCGCGAGTGGCTCATGAGCCGCCCTCAGAGATACGCGTCGAGCCCCCGTTGCTCGAGCTCTTGGACGACCTTGCGCACGTCTTGCGCGCGCTCGCGATGGCAGATGAGAAGCGCATCCGGTGCGTCGACGACGATGAGATCGTCGACCCCGACGAGAGCGACCAGGCGCTCTGGACTCGACACTACATAGCGAGCCGCGTCGATCGCGACAACGGGCGCGCCGCCTTTCTGCGCCAAGGCGAGGTCGCCGAGCGCCGCCCAGCTGCCGATGTCGTTCCACCCGAACGCGCCGCGGACCACCAGGACACCGGCCGCTTTCTCCATCACGCCGTGATCGATCGAGATCGGCGTGATCGTGGCGTACGCGCGGGCGAGGGCCGCGGCGCGTGCGCGTTGCGGCGCGGCCAGCGCGCGCCGCAACGGACCCGTCACTGCGGCGAGATGACGATCGAGCAGGTCGAGCACGGTCGCGGTCCGCCAGGCGAACATGCCGCTGTTCCAGAGATACTCGCCGGATGCGACGTAGCGGCGGGCGCGCGCCAGCGACGGTTTCTCGACGAAGGCACGCACCCGGAACGTCCGGCCGCCGAGCCGATCGCCGACGCGGATGTAGCCGAAGCCGGTTTCCGGCGCCGTCGGCTGGATGCCGATCGTCACCGCGCTCGGCTCGTGCTGCGCCCACGCCAGCGCCTCGAGGATCGTCGCCTGGAAGGCGCGCGCGTCGGCGATCGCGTGGTCGGCCGGCACGCTCACGAAGGTCGCGTCGGGATCGCGGCGCGCGATCTCCAGCGCGGCGAGCGCGAGACATGGCGCCGTGTTGCAGCTCGCCGGCTCGACGAGAACGTTGCGGCCGGGGATCTGCGGCAGCTGGCGGCGGACGGCGGCGGCGTGATCGCGATGCGTGACGACCAGGATACGGCTCGCGTCGACGACGCGGACGAGGCGATCCGTGGTCTCTTGCAGCAACGTGCGCGCGCTCGCGACCGGCAGCAGCTGCTTCGGGAGGCGCCGCCGGCTGCGCGGCCAGAAGCGTGTGCCGGAGCCGCCCGCCATGATCACGGCCCAACGGTGGCGGCGATCGGGCGGCCGCGGGTGCTTGCGGGGGGTACGCACGCTTTGGTGTAGGCAGCACCAGCCGCGAAATCAAGGCGACCCGAGCTTCCGGCGTCGCCGCGCGATTGGTAGAACCGCGCCCGATGCTCGCGGCCGTCATCGTCGTCCTGCTCCTGGTCGTGACGCTCGTCGTCGCGGTCGAGCTCGTGTGTCTCGTATTGGCGCTCTACGAGCTCTTGAACGGCGAGGCGCGGAGCCTGCGGCTCGAGGCGGCCACGTTGATTCCCGCCGTGATGAACGTCGCGGTCGAGGGTGTGACGCTTGCGACGTGCATCCTCGTCCTTCCCTTCGGCTATCTGCGCCCGCACCGACGCGTGCCGTCGAGCACGGCTGACGATGCTGCGGCACGGCCACTGCTCGTGTTCGTCGCGACCTGGCCGCTCAGCGGTGCTTCGTTCGGCCTCATGCGTCGGCGGCTGTGGCATGCGGGCTGGACGGACACCGTCACCGTGAGCCCGCCGGTCCTCGGCGTCGATCTCCTCGGTGCGGCGCGATCACTGCAACGCGCGCTCGAGCGCGCGCGCCGCGCCGACGCGCGCCCGGTGATCCTCGTCGCGCATGGGACCGGCGGCCTCGTCTGTCGCGCCTATTTGCGCTGGTGCGGCGGCCTCGGTCGGGTGACGAAGCTCGTGACGCTCGCGAGCCCGCATGGCGGCAGCAAGCTCTATGCGCTCGCCATGAATCAGCTGCTGTGGGAGCTCCGGCCCGAGTCGGACACGCTGCGCGAGCTCGCCGAGGACGATCCCGTCCCGCGCACCGTCGACTGCACGGCGATCTACTCGAGCTTCGATCTCTCCATCCTGCCGTCGCGCCTCGCCTACTACGCGGCGGCGGGGAACATCGAGGTCGAAGGCGTCGGGCACTTCGCGATGCTCTGGTCGAAACGCATTCACGAGCTCGTGCGCGAGAATCTCGAGGACGTCGCGCTGCGTGTCGCGCCCTCGGCCGAAGGCGCGGGCACGCCGCCGGCCGTGTAGCGTCGACGCCACGGGCCGACTACCCCGTCGACGGCGGGGCCCCGCTCAGCCGCGGCCGTCGACCTCGGTGAGCGTCGCGACGGCGTGCTCGATGTCGTCGTCGTTGGCGTAGAAGTGCGGCGAGAAGCGGACGCCGCCGCCACGCGGACCGCTCAGGATCCCGGCGGCGCGAAGCTCGTTCACGACATCGAGTGCCGGCCGGCGCGTCGCGACGGTGGTGATGCCGGAGCGCTCGTCGGGCGCGTCCGGGCTCAGCACCCTGAAGCCGGCGGCCGCCAGCGCGGCGCGCAAGCGGGCGGTCACCGCCAGCACCGCCGCCTCGGTCTCGCGCACGCCGATCTCGAGCAAGAGATCGTATGCGCCGCCGAGCGCGTGGATCCCGAGGTAGTTCGGGCTGCCGGGCTCGAACTTGAGGGCGTTCGGCTTGAGATTGAAATGATACGGCACGAAGGTGCCCTCGTCGGTGACGCTCTTCCAGCCCAGGCGCTGCGGGTAGATGCGATCGACGCAGCGGCGCGACACGTAGAGCACGCCGCAGCCTTCCGGCGCGCACAGCCACTTGTGACCGTCGGCGGCGAGACAATCGATGCCGTCGCGCTCGACGTCGAGGGTGAGCGCGCCGAGCGCCTGGATCGCGTCGACGCAGAAGAGCACGCCGCGCGCGCGGCAGAGCTCGGCAATCGCGGCGAGCGGCCGGCGCTGCCCACTCGCGAAGTCGACGGCGCTGATACTGACGACGCGGGTGGTCGCGTCGATCGCCGCCGCCAGCGCGTCGACGGTGAGCCGGCCGTCGGGTGTCGGCACCATGCGCGTCGTGACGCCGAGCCGCTCGAGCCCCCACCACGGATAGACGTTCGCCGGAAACTCGCCCGCCGCGGTCACGACGGAGTCGCCGCGTCGCCAATCGAGTCCGGTCGCGATCACCGAGAGCCCGTCCGAGGTGCTGGCGACGAACGCCACCTCGTCGGCCGCGGCGTTGATCGCCTGCGCGGCGGCGGCGCGTACCACGACCGCGCGCCGCTCCCACGCGCCGTAGCGCAGGCGTCCGAAGTCGCGCGCCTCGGCGATGAACGCCGTGACCGCGTCGGCCGTGCGGCGCGACACCGGCGCGACGCCGGCGTGATCGAAGTAAATCGTGTTGGCAGTGCTGGGGAACTCCTTACGTCGCAAGGTCACGCCGGCCTCCAAAATCGCAAATTCTCGCGCCCTCCCCCGTGCTATACTCCCCGCGAGAATCGCGGCAGGAGGACGCATGAGCGGAGCGATCGCATCGACGAAGCTGCACGACTTCTTTCTGGCGATGGCACGGAAGAGCTTCAGCGAGCTCGGGGTCGGCGACGAAACGGTCGTCGACTACGTGGCGGGCCTCTTGACCGAGTTCGCGCGCGCCGACCGCCTGTATCCGTTGCAGCACACGAACGGCAAAGCGATCGACAGCGTCGTCGAGGCCCAGCTCGAGCATGCCCGCGCCTGGCGTGACCAGTCGAGCCTCGAGTACGCGCGCCAGCTGCGGAAGTACCTCGGCGACTACACCCTGTTCATGAGCGGTCTCTTCCGTACCCACGTCGAGCGCACCGGCGTGCTCGACTACTACTTCGAGGAAGGCCGGCGCTCGTACTGGGCGGTCTCCGAGCTCGACCTCTCGCTCTATCGGACCGGGTTTCTCTTCTTCCAGCAGCTGTCGACCAACTTCGAGTACTACTCCGGCGCGCTCGACTACATGCGGAAGGCGTACTTCACGGCGGTCCCCGGCGCGAGCCCGTTCGCGGAGTTCCTGCGTCACGTCGAGGGCTGGATCAACAGCGGCATTTCCGAGAACTGACGCGCGCCCGAACGGATCGGTCGTGACCGCGGATACCCGCTGCGTCGTGAGCGGGCCGCCGGTGCGGCTCGATCGTTTCCTGCAGCGCTCGCTCGGTGGAGCCATCGGCCGCCGTCGCATCGCCGCCATGCTCGCAGCGGGTGGCGTACGCGTCAACGCGCGCCCGGCCCGCAAAGGGATGATCGTGCGTGAAGGCGACGTGATCACGATCGCGGCGCTGCCGACGCGTGAGCCGCTCGTGCCGACGCCGCTGCCGCTTCGCATCGTCCACGCCGACGACGATCTCGTCGCCGTCGACAAGCCGCCCGGGCTGCCGTCGCTCGGCGGCGCGCGCTCACCGAACGTCGCGAGCGCCCTGCTGGCGCGCTTTCCGGAGATGGCCGCGATCGATCCGATGCGCGGCGCCGGCCTCGTCCACCGCCTCGACACCGCGACCTCCGGTCTCTTGCTCGCGGCGCGACACCCGGCGAGCCACGCCCGCCTGCGCGCCGAGTTCACGGCCAAGCGGATCGCGAAGGAGTACCTCGCGATCGTCGCGGGCGAGCTCACGGAGACGGGCACCATCGACCAGCCGCTGCGGCGGCGCCGCGGTACGCGCGGACGCGTGGAGCCGGCGGCACGCGGCAGCGGCGGATGGGACGCCGTCACCCACTACGCGCCGCTCGAGCAGTCGGCCGCGATGACGCTGGTCCGGCTGCGCATGCGGACGGGCGTCACGCATCAGCTGCGCGCCCACATGGCGGCGATCGGGCATCCGGTTCTCGGCGACGCGCGGTACGGCGGAGCCCGCGCACGCGAGGTCGCGCTGCCGTTCGACGGCCAGTGTCTTCACGCGCTCAGCGTGGACTTCGACGCGGTTGGGCTTCCGCGTCTCGCGACGGAGTTCCCGTCGCACTGGGCCCCGCTCTGCGAGGCGGCGGGGTGGAGCGTCGCGCTGCTCCCGCCGGTCGACTGACCGCGGGCGCGCGGGATCAGGCTGC
>JBGPIT010000026.1:0-24753 GCA_041485125.1 Binatia bacterium
GGCGGCGGCAAAGACGACGCCCGCCGCCATCGTCGCCGCGAGCGCAGGCGCGAAGGCGGCGCTCGACCCGCTCATCTTGGCACCGCGCCCCCCGCTTGCGATCGCCGTCGTCACGGGCAGCTCTCGCTCTGAGGCGCGATCCGGCCGACGGTCATCGCGAGGAGGTCGGCGATCAGCGAGCGCCATTCCCCATAGTCACGCGTCGTCCGTTCGGGATCGCGGGTCGGCGTCGCGGCGACTACGATGCGGCGGACTTCGACGTCCCAGTGCGCTTCGGCGGCGGCGAGCAGCGGGGCCGGATCGCAGCGCATGTGCGAGACGACGAGATGCTTCACGAGCGCGTTGATCTGGCCGACCTCCGCATGCCAGACGAGCGCCTGCGTGTTCGGGCTCACCGGCATGCGGCGCTCCCGATCCGCCGCGAGGACACCCGCGGCGAAGGCGCCGCCGAACTCGGCAGCGACGCCACGACAGGTGGTCGCAGCGTATCTGACGTCGGCGACGATGAGCTCGCTCTCGGATCTTTCGTGGGCGGCGGCGATCGACGCCGACACCATCCACACGGTGATCGCGAACGCCGTCCGACGCTGCACATCCCGACACGTCATCGCGCTCCCATCCCCGGGGGCCGACCCGAGCGTCGCGGGCAGTCGACCTGCACCGCGCGCACCTACGGCGTGTAGTTGTAGTTCTCGCTGCACGTGTACCGCCGCGCGGCTGAGGTGCGATGCACACTCGTCGTCTGCACGCCGTACCCGCGATAGCTGACGCCGACCTCACCGCCGTTCACGGTGATGGTGAGCGGCGCCGCGTACGAGTAGTCGGCACGGAGGCTCGTCTTGTACTCGTAGGTGCCCTTCACGCAGGCGGTGACGCCGCCGGAGGTCTGATTCCAGACCCGCGTCTCGGGGATGTCGCGGTATCCGAACCAGGTGCTGCGCTGCAGCCACGCCTCGTGCGCGCAGGTGACTGCAGCCGTCGGGCAGTCGAGGTTCGCGCTGTAGTCGCCCACCACGACGCCGAGATACTGCGCGGGTGGACGGACGGTGAAGCTCGTGGTCCCGTTCGCGGGAACGACGCTGATGGCGGCCAGCAACGGCGCGAGGCCCAACACCTGACGCAGGAACGTGCGAAGCATCCCGAGTCGGCGCATCTCGATCTCCTTGTCGATCGCCGGCGACATCGACGTCGCCGAGCACAACGACCGAAAGAGCAACGCGTGTGCCGTCCTCGGCGCGCGTGCAGTAGGCCCCTGCACACGCATCACGGCGGGCGGTTCGCGGGGCGCCGTGATCGATCAGATCAGCAGCGCGGAAATCGACCGACCGCCGTGATGAACGACACTTCACGTCCGCGTGCGATCGACGGTGGCGTCACGACGGCCGGCAAGCCGGCGGCGCCCTCACGGGCAGTGCGTCAGAAGAAGAGTCGTTTGGCGAGAAACCAGACGATCGCGCCGCCGACCGCGTAGGCGGCAACGCCTTCGATCAGGCCGACACCGCTGCCCATGAGCAGCACGGCGAGCACCAGCACCGTGCTGATCACCGCGACGACGCGCTCGATGCGCTCCTCGCGGTCGCGGGTGGTGACGACGTGCTCGCGCACGTCGGCGCCGCATTCGGGGCAGCGGCCGGCGGGCTTGCGCTTGAGAACGACGCCACAGGCCGGACACTCGACCTTGATCGCGACGGGCATGCGGTCAGTAGACGATGCGCGATCGCGCCGGCAGCAAAGCCGCAAGGCCGTCGACGAGGACGCGCACCCAGGCGAGCAAGCGGGCCTCTTCTGCCGCGTGCGGCGCCACCATCGCCGCATAGCTCTCGAGCATCGCGACGGCGGCGCCGGGCTCGACGGATCGCACCGAGAACGGCATCAGCGCGAGGACACGCTCGCCGGAGAGGACGGGGACGAGGGTGTCGAGATCGGCGACGAGCGCACCCGTCGGGCTGCCGGCGAAGCGGGTGAGGCGCCACCAGGGACGTGCCTTCGGACGCCGCTCGACCGCGAGGCGCGACTCGGCGTCGACGCCGAGCCGACGCTTCACCTCCTGAAACGCCGCCTCGAGACCGCCGAGACCGTCGACGAGGCCGTGCTGAAGCGCCTGACGACCGCTCCAGACCCGCCCTTCCGCCACCGACTCGACCGCCGCGCGACTGAGGCGGCGGCCGTCGGCGACCTTGCCGACGAAGGTCGTGTAGAACGCCTCCGCCTCGTTGCGCAGTCGGGCGAGCTCGGCGTCGTCGAGCGCGACGTAGTCGGAGTGGCGGGCGGCGTTGCCGCGCACGACGAGCTCCTTGGTGATGCCGAGCCGATCGTAGAGGCCGCGCAGGACGGGCTTCCCCGCCAGCACGCCGATCGAGCCGGTGAGCGTCGCGCCTTCGGCGGTGACGTGGTCGGCGGCGGCGGCGAGGTAGTAGCCACCCGAGGCTGCGACGTCGCCCATCGAGATCACGACGGGCTTCCGCTGGCGCGCCTGGACGATCTCGCGCCACATCAGGTCGGACGCGAGACCGGAGCCGCCCGGTGAGTCGACGCGTACGACGATCGCGGCGAGATGCCGATCGCCGGCGAGTGCCGCGAGCTCGCGTTTGAAGGCGCGCCAGTCGCTCGCCTGCGACCCGCGACCGAGGGGAAGCCGCGAGCCCGTGCCGATCGGGCCGCTCACGGTGAGCAGACCGATGGCCGGCGCGCCGAGCGCGGCGCGACGGACCGCGAGCGCACGACGCTTCTGATATCGCGCCAGCTCGATCGGCGCCGGGTCGCCGAAGAGGTCGGCGAGCTGCTCGTCGACCTCGTCCGGATACGCGACGGCGTCGACGAGACCACGGCCGAGCGCCTCGTCGGCGAGCAAGGGTCCCTCCTCGAAGGCACGCCGCACCAGCGCGTCATCGAGCCGGCGCGCCGTCGCGACGTCCGCCACCAGCTGGGCGTAGAGGTCGTCGAAGAGCTCGTCGAGCATGGCGCGATGCTCGACCGACATGCTGGTGCGCGTGAGCGGCTCGCCGGCCGACTTGAACCGTCCGACCCGGGTCACCTGCGCCTCGATGCCGAGCTTGTCGAGCGCGCCCTTGAGGAAGACCACCTCGCTCGCGATCCCGGTCGCGTCGAAGGTCGCGGCGGGCGCGAGCACGACGCGATCCGCCGCGCTTGCGAGGTAGTACTCGTGCATGCCGGCGTCCGCCAGGTACGCCCACACCCGCTTGCCGGCGGCCCGCAAGTCGAGGAGGGCGCGCCGCACGCTCTGGATCCGGCTCCAGCCGGCGCGGAGACCATGCACGTCGAGCAGGACCAGTCCGAGCGCTGAATCCTCCCGCGCCGTCCGCAGCGTCGCCAGCAAGGTCAGGAGATCGAGCGGCGCCGGCCCGCGCCGGAAGAGCGCGCCGGCACCGAACCCCTCCGCCACACCTTCCGCGAGCTCGCCGCTGAGCTCGATCCGCAGCACGTTGTACGGTCGCCGCGGACGCAGGCGTGCGGCGCCCGCGCGGAGCGCGAGCAATGCCCGCGCGAGCAGGCGGCGGCCGGGCGCGGAGGGCCGCGCACCGTCCGCGTGCACGCCGGGCCGGGACGAAAAAAAAGCGGCAGGGTCGTTGCCCTGCCGCTCGCTCGGGCTCACACCCGGCGGCCGGCTGGTGGCCGGCTGCCGGGTATCCGCGCCGTTCACGCGCTCAGCCCCCGCTCGCCTTCAAGAGAACCGTCTCGGTCTCGGGCTCGAGCCCCGCGTCCGGATCTTCGGCCGTTGCCTGCGACGCCGCCTCCTCCGCCCGCGTGCGAGCGTCGGCGACGACCCTGTCCTTCCAGCGCAAGAGTCCGGAGCGGATGTAGTCCGCGTCGAGATCCAGCGTGTCGCACACGTTCGTGAACGAGAAGAACCACGACCGATCGTCTTCCGTGATCCACTCCTCGGCCTCGACGAAGAGCTGCCGGGCCTTGGGATCGGTGGCGAACACCTGCTTCATGAAGACGTTCACCGCGTCCTCCAGAACCGCCATCATCAGACGCCGCTCGCCGTCGAGTTGCGCGCGCCGGCGCAACGCCCCGAAAAACTGATCAGGCAACAGCGTATCCGGCACCAAGCCGCCAAATCGATCATCGAGATTCGTTTCTGCCATCGTATTTACCTCTCCAGCCATGACCGTTAGACGACGGTCCGGCCAAATTATTCGCTGTCAGCCCGTGGCCACGTCGACCACACCCGGGGTGCCGCCGTGCTTGGCGCGCACGTCCGCGAGGGTGGTCTTCGCGAACACCTCCATCACCCGCTGCTGTGCCTCACGCCAGACCCAGAGCATCGTGCAGCTCGGAAGCAGCGAGCACTCGCAGCTCTCCCCGCTGTCGCCGACGCAGACGTTCAGCGACACCGGCCCCTCGATCGCTTCGATGACGTCCTTGAACGTCACCGTTTCGGGGGCGCGCGCGAGCGTGTAGCCGCCCTGCGGGCCGCGCGTCGAGCGCACGATCCCGTGATGAATCAGGTCCTGGATGATCTTCTCCAGGAACTTCTTCGGGATGCGTTCGCGCGCCGAGATCTCGGCGACCGAGCACGGCCGCCGCTCGTTTTGCGACGTCAGGTAGATCATCGCCCGCAGCGCGTAGTCGATCTTTCTGCTCACCTGCATGAGTGCCATGGTCGGTTCCTCTCACTCTTTGCGATCGCGGTACTCTTCGAGCCACGCCATCTGGATCGCCTCGAGCTTCGACTCGCTCGACGCCTTCGGATCGTCGTCGAAATCCGTGAGCTCGACGACGAACCGGTGCAGATCCGTGAAGCGCACGCCGAGCGGATCGACGCCTTCGTGCTCGTCCGCGAGCGCGACCGCGACGTCCTCGGCATCTTCCCATTTCAGTCCCATCAGACCACCTCCGACGCGCGCTTGTGCTCGAGAGCGCGTTTCAGCGACGACGACATGATCCGTTGCGCGAACGGCGTCGACGCCTCGTTCAGCCGATCGGCGAGGTCGCGGATGCGGTTGTAGTCGGTCTCGGCGAGCGCGGCCCGCAGGGTCGCGATCGCGCCCCGCACCTCGTCCGCTTCGCTGCCGTCGACGAACTCCGGCGCGTCACGCAGCGTCCGCTCGATCTGCCGGATCAGCGTCTGGGCGTCGGTGCGCGCTTCGGCGAGCAGACGGGCCGCGACGTCCTCCTCGGCGTGATCGATCGACTCCTCGAGCATGCGCTCGATCTCCTCGTCGGTGAGGCCGTACGACGGCTTCACGTCGAGCGAGCGCTCCTGGCCGGTACGGACGTCGCGCGCGGTGACGTTCAGGATGCCGTTGGCGTCGACCATGAAGACCACGTCGACGCGCGGGAATCCCGCCGTGGTCGGCTCGATCGGGATCGCGAAGCGCGCCAGGCTCCGGCAGTCCGACGCGAGCTCGCGCTCGCCCTGCAGCACGTGCACGTCGACGTGGGTCTGGTTGTCGACCGCGGTGGTGAAGGTCTCGGTGACGCTGGTCGGGATCGTCGTGTTGCGCTCGATGAGACGGGTCATGACGCCGCCCATGGTCTCGATGCCGAGCGAGAGCGGCACGACGTCGAGGAGCAGCATGTCCTTGCGACGGCCGCCGAGAATGCCGGCCTGCACTGCCGCGCCGAGCGCCACGACCTCGTCCGGATCGAGCTCGCAGAGCGGCTCCCGGCCGAAGAGGTCGTGGACGCGCTGGCGCACCAGCGGAATGCGCGTGCTGCCGCCGACCAGGACGACCGCGTTCAGGTCGGCCGGATTCATGCCGGCGTCGCGCAGCGCCTGGCGCGTCGGTCCGAGCGTGCGCTCGATGATGGGCGCGACGATGCACTCGAAGTCGGCGCGCGTGAGCGTACGGGCGTGACGCGCGCCTCCCGGCAACGTGACGTCGATCTCGGTCGTGTGATCGGCGGAGAGACGGATCTTCGCCTCCTCCGCGGCGCGGCGGATGATCGCCCGCACCTCGCGCGTCGACGCGACCGCCGCGTCGATGCCGGCCGCCTCGATGAACCACGCCGTGACGGCCTCGTCGATGTCGTCGCCGCCGAGGCGGGTGTCGCCGTTGGTCGCCTTCACCTCGAAGATGCCGCGCTCGAGCTTCAAGATCGAGATGTCGAAGGTGCCGCCGCCGAGATCGTAGACGGCGACCGAGCCCTCGGTCATCTGATCGAGACCATACGCGAGCGCCGCCGCGGTCGGCTCGTTCACGAGGCGGAGCACCTCGAGGCCGGCGATCCGGCCGGCGTCCTTGGTCGCCTGCCGCTGGCTGTCGTTGAAGTAGGCGGGGACCGTGATGACGGCCTTCCGCACCGGCGCGCCGAGCGACTCCTCGGCGCGGCGCTCGAGCTCGCGCAGGATCATCGCCGACACTTCCGGGGCAGTATAGGTGCGGCCGCCGATCTCGAAGCGCACGACTCCCGGCCCGTCGGCGAACGAGTAGCGCCGCCGATCTGCGTCGCTCACGTGCTCGCGCCCGAGCCCCATGAAGCGCTTCACGGACTCGATCGTCGTCGACGGTGCGGTCACGGCAAGCGCGCGCGCCTCGTCACCGACGACGGGCTCGCGACCCACCGGAAACGACACCACCGACGGGACGATCTTCCGCCCGGTGCGAGGATCGGCGATCACGCGCGGGGTGTCGTCGTCCATGACCGCGATCAGGCTGTTCGTCGTCCCGAGGTCGATGCCGACTATGCGTTCCACTGCGGCTCCAATTCCTTGTCGACGTCGCGCATCAGGGTGCGGACGTAGTGCAGCTCGGAAAGAATGCGCTTGATCTCCACCAGCGTCGCCGCCTGGTCGGCACCGTCGCGCTGGTAGGTCTCGGCCATGCGCTCCTCGAAGCCGTTCAGCCGCGCGCGCAGCTCGCCGCGGATGTCGCGCAGCTCCGTGTCGTCCACGCTGCCGCCGTTCGGCCCCCGCGCGTGGCGACGCTCCTCGAGCTTCTCCTGCACGTGGAAGACCAACGCCGCGAGCTCGGGCGGCACACGCTCGTTGTCGCGGCCGAGCGACTCGCCGTGCAACGACAGCCAATAGAGGCCGCGCTCCACCGGATCTTTCAAGGTGCGGTACGCGCGTGTCACCAGCGCAGTCGTCCGCAGGCTCGCCGCCTGCTCCGCGGGCGACCGGTCGTGGAACATGTCGGGGTGGAACTCACGCGAGAGCGCATAGTAGCGCCGCTCGAGGTCCGCGGTGTCGATCGCCAGCGCCTTGGGGAGTCCGAAGAGCGCGAAGAAATCCGGCGCGTGCTCAGCCGGGCGGGCGACGCCACATCCCGCGCACGCGAGCTGGCCCGCCGCCGGCTTGCCACAATTCATGCACAGAGAAGTGTCCGTATTCATCGCCATCCGCACTCATGCATTGCATCGGGGGCATCTGCGACAGCTCAAACCGTGAAGGATGCCCCGCAACCGCACGCCCGCTTGATGTTCGGATTCCGCAGCTTGAACCCCGACTCCATCAAGCCTTCCTCGTAGTGCACCTCGGTACCGTTCAAGTAGAGAAAGCTCTTGCGATCGACGAGCACCTTGGCGCCGTCGTTCTCGAACACCTTGTCGCCGTCACGCGGGGTGTCGACGTCCATCTTGTATTGCAAACCGGAGCAGCCGCCGCCCACCACCTTCAGGCGCAGGCCGTGATCCGGTTTCTGCATCGACTCGACGAGGGCGTGAATCTTCTTCGCCGCCTCGTCGCTTACGCTGATCGCCGCCACTGGTCAGTCCCTCGTCATCTCGTCAGACGGCTTTCTTCTCGGCCTCGTCGGCACCGGGCTGGCGGTTCCGCCAATCGCCGATGGCGGCCTTGATCGCATCCTCCGCCAAAACCGAACAATGAATCTTCACCGGCGGAAGCTTGAGCTCCTCGACGATGTGCGTGTTCTTGATCGCGTAGGCCTCGTCGACCGTCTTGCCCTTGATCAGCTCGGTCACGTAGCTCGAGCTCGCGATCGCGCTGCCGCAGCCGAAGGTCTTGAAGCGCGCGTCCTCGATGACGCCCTCTTCCGAGATCTTGAGCTGGAGCTTCATCACGTCGCCGCACTCCGGCGCGCCGACGATGCCGGTGCCGACGTTGGGCTCGTCTTTCGCGAAGCTCCCGACGTTACGCGGGTTCTCGTAGTGGTCCAGAACTTTGTCGCTGTAGGCCATCTCGTTCTCCTTAGTCTCGTGCCCAGTTGTAGGACTTGAGATCGATGCCGTCCTTCGCCATCTCGTAGAGCGGTGACATCTCACGGAGTCGCGTCACCTCGCTCACCACCCGATCCGCGACCATCTGCACTTCCTCCTCGGTGTTGAAGCGACCGAGGCCGAAGCGGATCGACGTGTGGGCAAGCTCGTCGCCGATGCCGAGCGCCTTCAGGACGTACGACGGCTCGAGGGTGGCGGACGTGCACGCCGACCCCGACGACACCGCGATGTCCTTCAAACCCATCAAGAGCGACTCGCCCTCGACGAAGGCGAAGCTGATGTTGAGGTTGCCGGGAAGGCGGTTCAGCGGGTGACCGTTCAGGTACACCTCGTCGAGCCGGCCCATGATGCTCTGGCGCAGCTGCTCGCGCAGGCGCAGTAGACGCTCCCCTTCCGACTCGAGCAGCTCGCCCGCGAGCTCCGCGGCGCGGCCGAAGCCGACGATGTTCGGCACCGCGAGCGTACCGGAGCGCATGCCGCGCTCGTGGCCGCCGCCGTCCATGAGGGGCGTCAGGCGGACGCGCGGGTTCCGCGACCGCACGTAGAGCGCACCGATGCCCTTCGGGCCGTACATCTTGTGCGCGGTGAACGACATGAGATCGATGCCCATCGCCTCGACGTCGACCGGCAGCTTGCCCACGCCCTGCGTCGCGTCGCTGTGGAAGAGGACGCCCCGCTCCTTGGCGATCTTGCCGATCTCGTGAAGCGGCTGGATCGTGCCGATCTCGTTGTTGGCGTGCATGATCGAGATCAGGATCGTCTTGTCGGTGATCGCCTTCCGCACGTCGTTCGGATCGATGAGACCGAACTCGTCGACGGGAAGATACGTGACCTGCGCGAGGCCCTTGCGCTCGAGCGTCTTGCACGTGTCGAGGATCGCCTTGTGCTCGGTCGGCGCGGTGATGATGTGGTTGCCCTTCTCCTTGTAGAACTCGACGACACCCTTGAGCGCGAGATTGTCGGCCTCGGTCGCGCCGCTGGTGAAGATGATCTCCTTCGGCTTGGCATTGATCAGCTTCGCGATCTGCTCGCGCGCCTTGTCGACGGCCGCCTCGGCTTCCCAGCCGAACGCATGGTTCCGGCTCGCGGCGTTCCCGTAGAACTCCGTGTAGTACGGGACCATCGCCTCCAGAACCCGCGGATCGAGCCGCGTGGTCGCGTGATTATCCATGTAGATTCGCTGACTCATGTAGATGCCCTCCGAGCCCTGAACGCGCACCCCTAGCAGGTTTCAATTCCGACTGACTAGACCTGATATAGGGCCGTTGCCGGGCTGCGTCAAGCCCACATCCCAGCCTTCCTCAGGTGACGCACTCTGAGTGCGGCGCGATATTACCCCGCAATTCGAGGGTCGGAAGCCTTTTGACGATCAAGGGACGCGAGGTTGCGTCCCAGCACCGCCTCAGGCACCACAGCCCAATGATCAAGCTCTACCATGCGCCGCTGACGCGCTCGCTCCGGATACTCTGGCTGCTCGAGGAGCTCGGCCTGCCCTACGAGCTCGCAAACGTGACCTTCCTGCCGCCTACCGTTCCGTACTCTCAGGACACGCCGTCCGGGAAGTTGCCGTGCATCCAGGATGGCGATCTCACGCTCTTCGAGTCGGGCGCGATCCTCGAGTACATCATCGACCGCTACGGCAACGGTCGTCTCGCGCCGCCCCCGGGCACGCCCGAGCGCGGTACCTTCCTCCAGTGGGTTCACTTCTCCGAGGCAACCGCGTTTCCCGCGTTGGCGCAGATCGCCTACCACACGCTCTTCAAGCCCGAGGCGGAACGGGTTCCGGCCGTCGCGGAAGATGGACGCCGCAACGCCGCCCTGACCTTGCAAAAGCTCGAGCGCGCGCTCGCCGGGAAAGACTACATCCTCGGTCGCGAGCTCTCGGGCGCCGACATCATGCTCGGGTACACCTTGCTCGTGTCGCAGATGCTCGGCGTTCTGACCGGCGCCTACCCGAACACGATGGCGTACTACGGCCGGCTGAACGCGCGTCCGGCGTTGCAGAAGGCGCTCGCGCAGTCGTAGTCGATCGCGTTACGAGCCGGCGTCGTAGCGCTCGACGTGGACGCGGTGGAATTCGCGCGCCTCGCCGCGCCGAAAACGGCCCGCGAGAGCGCGGTCGACGGCGGGATCGCGCGCCGGCGCTTCGGACGCGACCAGCCAGACTCGCCGGGCGCGATCGAGACGCAGCGCGAAGGGCAACGGCTCGACCAATCGCCGGACAAGTCCGGGACGCGAGCGGGTCGGCTCCGTGACGCCTTCGACGCGAACGGACTCGCCGGCGGCGGAGGAGGCTCGCGCGGCCGCACCGGCATCGCGCACCGACAGGATCTCGGCATTGCCGGTGTAGTAGTAGCTCATCGGGCTGTAGCCGACTTGCAGGATGAGGTCGCCGGGCTCCTCGCGCGCACCGACCCACGCGGCAGCCTCGCGCCACTGGTCGCGTCTGTAGTGTGCGTGCTCGTAGACGAGACCCGTCAGCTGGAGCGCCGCGAGCGCGCCTAGAGCAGACACCCGCAACACGCGCGACGGGATGGTCGCGACGGCGTAGCCGAGGAGCAGAGCCGCCGGCGCAGCCAGGTGGCTCGTGTAGCGTAGGCCGAAGACGGGACGGACGGTGTGCGAGACGACCACCATCCCGACGAGCGGGATCAGCATCCAGCCGGCCGTGAGAATCGCGGGAAGCCCGCGCTGCCTCCTGAGGAGCAGCGCCAGCGCGAGCCCGAGTAGTCCGGCGACGAGAACGTCGATGATCGTTTGCGACCACGATTCGAGCGACGGCAGCCCTTGCCAGAAGAGCAGCGCACCAAGCGAGTCGAAGAAGTCGAGGAGACCCGGTGCGTGCTGCCAGGGCTGCCACTCCGACGTCCCGCTCGTCGAGACCAAGGAGTAGGCAAGCCAGGGCGCGAAGAGCGCCGCGACGACGAGCTCGGCAAAGACGACGAGTCGAACGCTCCGACGTTCAAACACCAAGAAGACCGCCGGCGCCGCCACCTCGAAGGCGAAGACGAAGACCGCGAGGGCGTGGGTGTAGAGCATCACCGTCGTCGCGACGACGTACGCGATCGCCCACCGCACCCGTCCCTCCTCGAACGTGCGGTCCAAGAAGTCGACCGAGAGCACGCTCGCGAGCAGCAGGAGACTGTAGGCCCGCGCCTCCTGCGAGAGGTAGACGAGCTGGGGACTCAGCGCCGCCAAGATCCCCGCCGCCAGCCCGGCCGACTTCCCGAACCAGCGCGCGCCGAGCCGCGCGACGGCGACGACCGCCAGGCAGCCGAGCACAAACGAGAGCGCGCGGACCGCCCGATCGTCGCTGCCCACAATCTTCAGCCACAGGCGCAGCAACGCGTAGTAGAGGGGCGGATTCTCCGTCGTCAGTCGATTCCCGACGAAGAGGGCGCGCAGGTCGAACTGCCTGGCATGAAGAACCGCCGCGATCTCGTCGCGCCAGAGACTCTCCGTCCCGAGATCGGGCAGGCGCACCGCGGCCGCGAGAAGAAGGAGCGCCAACGACGCGCGTCGGGGCAAGCGAGCTCGTTCCGCGATCGCGCTCATAGACTACGCTGCACCGACGGAGTCGAGCCGCGCGAGATTCCGAGGTGGAGGATTCCGGCCGGCGTCGGGTTGGCTCAGCCGACGTCGCGATCGACTGCGGCGCGTTTGGACGACGGCCGGCTCGACAGGACCTGCCGCAGAAACGCGCCGGTGTACGACTCCGGCGCGTCGGCGACTTCCTCGGGTGTGCCGCTCGCGACCACGCGGCCGCCGCCGGCGCCGCCTTCCGGACCGAGGTCGATCACCTTGTCCGCGATCTTGATGATGTCGAGGTTGTGCTCGATGACGATCACCGTGTTGCCCGCGTCGGCAAGCCGCTCAAGGACGCCGATCAAGCGGCGCACGTCCTCGAAGTGGAGACCCGTCGTCGGCTCGTCGAGGATGTAGAGCGTCTTGCCGGTCGCCCGGCGCGCCAGCTCCTTCGCGAGCTTGATGCGCTGTGCTTCACCGCCCGAGAGCGTCGTCGCCGATTGGCCGAGGCGGACGTAGTCGAGACCGACGTCGTGCAGGCTCTGGAGCCGCTGCCGAATCGCCGGGAAGCTCGACAGGAAGTCGATCGCCTCGGCGACCGTGAGGTCGAGCACCTCGGCGATGCTCTTGCCGCGGAAGCGCACCTCGAGCGTCTCGCGCGCGTAGCGGCTGCCGCCGCACACCTCGCAGGTGACGTAGACGTCGGGGAGGAAGTGCATCTCGATGCGGAGCACGCCGTCGCCGGCGCAGGCCTCGCAGCGCCCGCCCTTCACGTTGAACGAGAAGCGGCCGGGGTCGTAGCCGCGCGCGCGCGCCTCCGGCAGCTGCGCAAACACCTCGCGGATGAGCGCGAAGACGCCGGTGTAGGTGGCGGGATTCGAGCGCGGCGTGCGGCCGATCGGCGCCTGATCGATGTCGATCACCTTGTCGAGAAGCTGCGCGCCGACGATCGCATCGTGCGCACCGGCCCGCTCGCGGCTTCCCATGAGCGACTGCGCGAGCGCCGGGTAGAGCGTGTCGATCACGAGCGAGCTCTTCCCCGACCCGGAGACTCCCGTCACGACCGTGATCGCGCCGATCGGAAACTCGGCCGTGACGTTCCGGAGGTTGTGCTCGCGGGCGCCGCGGATCGCGAGCTTGAAGCCTTTGCCGCTCCGCCGACTGGGCGGCACCGGGATCTCGGCGTCGCCGGCGAGATAGCGGCCGGTGATCGAATCGCGGTTCGCCATCACCTCGGCGGGCGTGCCCTCCGCGACGATGCGACCGCCGAGGACACCGGCGCCCGGCCCCATGTCGATCAGGTGATCGGCGGCGAGCATGGTGTCGCGATCGTGCTCGACCACCAGCACCGTGTTGCCGAGATCGCGCAGGCGCCGGAGCGTGTCGAGGAGGCGCGCGTTGTCGCGCTGGTGCAGCCCGATCGAGGGCTCGTCGAGGATGTAGAGGACCCCGCTCAAGCTCGAGCCGATCTGCGTCGCGAGCCGGATGCGCTGCCCTTCGCCGCCGGAGAGCGTCGCGGTCGCGCGGTCGAGCGTCAGGTAGTCGAGACCGACGTGGACGAGGAAGCCGAGCCGGTCGCGGATCTCCTTGAGTACCGGCCGCGCGATCTCGGCCTCGCGGGCGCCGAGCTCGAGACCCGCGAAGAAGTCGAGCGCGGCGCCGATCGGGAGCGCGGTCACCTCGGGCAGCGTCTTGCCGCCGATCCGCACCGCGAGCGCCTCCTTGCGCAGGCGCGCGCCGCCGCATGCGCTGCAGGTCTTCGCGCTCATGAAGCGCTCGAGCTCCTCGCGGTGCCACGGCGAGTCGATCTCGGCGTAGCGCGCATCGAAGAAGGCAACCAGCCCTTCCCACACGCGCGGGAAGGTCTCGCGCTTCGAGCCGCGCCGGAACTCGACCTCGACCTCCTCGCCGCCGCTGCCGTGCAAGACGACGTCGCGCGCCGCTTTCGAGAGCTCGGCGAACGGCGTCTCCATCGAGAAGCCGTAGCGCCGCGCCAGCGCCGCGAAGACGTCGCGGAGATGCGCCGCCGCCTTGCGATCGAGCGCCGCGACCGCTCCCGCGGCGAGGCTCTTCCGCGCGTCCGGAATCAAGAGATCGGGATCGAAGTAGCGACGCTCGCCGAGGCCGTTGCAGGCCGAGCACGCGCCTTGCGGGCTGTTGAACGAGAAGAGTCGCGGGCTCAGCTCCGGCAGCGAGATACCGCAGTCGGCACACGCGAAGCGCCGGCTGAAGAGCATCTGCTCCGCGATCGTGTCGCCGTCGCCGAGGCGCTCGACTTGCACCACGTCGTCGCCATGGCGGAACGCCATCTCGAGCGAGTCGGCGAGCCGCTTCTCGAGCCCCGGGCGGATCGCCAGGCGATCGACGAGGACCTCGATCGTGTGCGGCGTGCCGCGCGCAAGGGCGATCTCCTCCGCGAGCTCGCGCGCCACACCGTCGATGCGAACGCGGACGAAGCCCGCGCGCCGCAGCTCGTCGAGCTCCTTGCGAAACTCGCCTTTGCGGGCACGGACGACCGGCGCGTAGAGATAGAGACGGGTGCGCTCCGGCAACGCCATCAGTCGATCGACCACCTGCTGCACCGTCTGCGCCGTGATCGGCTTGCCGCACTGCGGGCAGAACGCGCTGCCCGCGCGCGCGAACAGGACGCGCAGGTAGTCGTAGATCTCGGTCACCGTCGCGACCGTCGAGCGCGGGTTCTTGCTCGCCGTCTTCTGCTCGATCGCGATCGCCGGCGAGAGCCCCTCGATCGCGTCGACGTCGGGCTTCTCCATCTGCTCGAGGAACTGCCGCGCATAGGCGGAGAGCGACTCGACGTAGCGGCGCTGCCCCTCGGCATAGAGCGTGTCGAACGCGAGCGACGACTTCCCGGACCCGGACAGACCCGTCACGACGACGAGCCGCTCGCGCGGGATCTCGACGTCGACGTTCTTCAGATTGTGCTCGCGCGCGCCGCGCACGACGATGCGATCCGGCATCGCTGTGAAGCTACCAGGCCCCCGCCGAGAGCGGTACCCGCGCCGTCCGCGCTGCTGCTAGCGCGCCTGGCGCAGCTGCAACGCGAGCTGGAGGCGGAGCGCCCAATCGGCGTCGTCGAAGCTGCCGCCGAGGAGCTGCTCGATCCGGCCGAGACGATACTTGAGCGTATTGCGATGGACGCCGAGCTCCGCGGCGGTCAGCTTCAGATGCCGTCCGCTGGCGAAGTAGGCGTCCGCGGAACGCAGCAGCTCCTCGTCGCTGGAGAGCATCTCGAGGACGGCGCGGAGAAACCCGGCCGCCTCCGGAGTGCGCGAGACGAGGTCGCGGATGGCGACGCTCGCGTAGCGGTGCACCTGCCTCGCGGGATCGACGGTCGTGCCGATCTCGAGCGCCTTCAAGGCCTGGTCGCACGCGATCTTCCAGTTGGTGATGCCGCGCAGCGCGACGCTCACGCCGGCACGCACCGCGATCGAGTCCTCGGCGAAGAGACCCGCGCAGGCGACGGCGAGATCGTCCATGGCTTTGGACCCGGGCGGACGAGGCGGGTGAGGAAGCCACGCGACGAGCACACCGCGCACCAGGGTGTCGACGACGGTCTGTGCGCTGGTGCCGAACGCCGACGCGAGCACGCCGACGACCCGCGTGATCACGTCGGAGTCGGGCGTGGGCTCGCGCGGCGCGTTCCTGAGCTCGACGGCAACCGCCGAGTAGAGCCCGGCCGGGTCGAGCCCGAGCGCGGCGGCGCCCGTGCGCAGCGTCTGCTCATCCGCGGTCCCGTCGAGCACCAGCCGTGAGAGCTCTTGCTTCGCCTGATCGTGATGCCGGAAGCGATCGCGCAGCTCCGCGGAATACGCCTGCTGAACGACACGGCTGAACAGATCGAAATGGTACAGGACCCGCGGCGAGAGCTTGAAGAGAATCTCGTCGCGCAAAGTCGAGTTCGAGCGCGCGGCGGCGAGAATCGATCCCCAGATCAGCGGGCAGCTGACGCGGTACGCTCGTAGCACCGCCTCGAGTGGGATGTTCTGGCTCGCGCGCTTGCGGGTGAAGCGCGAGACATGGGTGAAGCGCTGCGCCGGCAGATCGCGGCCGTCGACGAACGACTCGAAGACGATGCCGAGGTTCTCGCGAACGTTGGCGGTCACGTCCGCCAGCACGGCGGTGTCGTCGATGGCGGCGTAGGCGGGGATCTCCTTCCGAATGTTGTCGATGATCTGCCGGGTGAGCGCATCCAGATCGCGCTCGATCGAGCTCAGCACCTCGCGCAACCGCTGCGACGGCGGTTGCGACGTGAGCTCATCGAGCGTTGCTTTGCCGTGGAGCGTCATCGATGGGGTTCCTGTGCAAACGGACGAACAGCCGCCGCATCTTACCAATTGACCCTGGCGCCGTGAACCGTTTACGACTGCCCTCGTGCCGATTGCGACCATCGCCCCGTAAGCTCGGGACCAAATTCACGCACGGTCCGGCGCGGTCGTCGTCCCCACCCGGGAGTGACGCCAACGTCGACCCGTGCGCACTCGAGGTGAACGACATGCGTGGACTCGCCCGGATCGTTGCCATTCTGCTCGCCGTCACGGTCTTCGCTCCCGCGGCGTCCGCCGCCGTCAAGTGTCGTGGTGGCGCGTTCGCCGTGAGCGATGCCCGGGACATTCTCGCGATCCGCGGCGCGATCGCGCGGGCGTGCCCGTGCGCGAGCTTCGACGGCTCGACGGGACAGGCGCACGGCGACTTCAAGAAGTGCGGCAATGCCGTGATCAGCGATGCCACCGACGGTACGCCGGTGCTCGGGTTCACCTTGCGGCCGCAGTGCCAAGGCGAGCTGAAGAAGTACGTCTCCCACTCGACCTGCGGCTATCCGGCGGCCGACAACCGGGTCATCTGTTGCGAGGTCAAGGCGATCACGGCGAAGACGAAGGCCGGGGTGAAGAAGCTCGACAAGTGCGTGACCGCATCGTCGGGCAGCCCGGTGCGGAGCGCGTGCTTCGCCTCGTCGTTCACCGACATCTGCACCGCCGACATCGCCAGTCCGTGTCGCACGCGCGTCGCGCAGGAGACCGTCGATCTTCCAAGCGCGGCCGAGGGTGCGCACACGCCGGGGACCTCCGGCGTCGTGGTGACGAATCCGAAGCTGCTCGCGCAGTTCGGCGGCCCGAGCTTCAGCCTCAACAACGCCCGCTACACGCGTTGGCGGCTCGCCGGCCCCGAGCAGCAGCCCGACGCGATCCTCGTGCTCGTCCCAGGGTTCGAAGGCGGCGCCGCGGACTTCCGCATTCTCGCGGAGAACCTCATCGTCCGTGCGAACGCCGGCGGTCAGCTCCTCGAGGTCTGGGGCTTCGACCGGCGCTCCAACCAGCTCGAGGACCTCGTCGGCGCGGACATCGCCGAGGAGTTCCTGAACGCACCCGTCGCCCTCGATTGGTTCTTCGGCGGCGAGCTCACGCTGCCGCTGCATCCCACTCTCGTGGCCGGACCGAACCGGCGCGCGGTGTTCTACGACACGCAAGCCGACGTGCCCTTCATCGCCGATTGGACGCCGCTCCTCTTCGCGCGTGACATCGATGCCGTCGTGACCGCCGCGCGCGCGGCGGCACGAAACCAAAACGCCTTTCTCGGCGGCCACTCGATGGGAACGACATTCGCCGCCCGCTACGCGTCGACGGATTTCAACTTGACCGGCGTGGGCGCGCCCGATCCGGGCTATGCGAAGGTGCGCGGCATCGTGCTTCTCGAAGGCGGCGGCGGCTCGACCGCCGGCGCTCCGCTCACCGCCGACACGCTCGACCGCATCGAGGCGAAGTTCGACGGCGGCCTCTTCGGCGCGGTGCGCGACAACGCCGCTCGCTGCGTCGACGGCCTCACGCTGTGCACGATCGCGAACGAGGCGAACGATTGCATCGGGCAACTACCGCCGAAGTGCACGCCGCCGACGACGTCATATTCCGTCGTCCCCGGGCTGCTGAACGCGCGCATCCTCGCGTCCTCGGAGCCGGCGACGATTCAGACCGCCTACGACCCGGATACCGGCCGGCAGATCCTCATTGCGGATCAGGGCTCGGTCGGCAACAACGCGGTGGCCAAGGTCCCCGACCTGTCGGGACTCTCGCTGCTGCCGCCGGCGACGGCCTTCGGCGGGCTCGGCAGCTTCATCGACGACGACAGCTTCATCGCCTCACTCGCCCCGTTCTTGTCGACGTCGGTCGGCTCGCCCGGCCCGACCGTGGGCGGGCTCGTCACCTGGCGGGACATCACCGAAGGCATTCCGGTGTCGGTGCTGCCCAACAACGGCCCGCCTCCGACCAGCCTACCGGCGAGCGTGTGGGGCCAGGAGAAAGAGCTCACCCGCTTCGATAAGCTGGCACGCTCGTACTACGAGGGCCACACCAACTTCACCGACTGGTACTATCCGAACGCCGGACTGAGCGTGACGTCGATCACCGGCGTGTGCTCGAGCGGCTTTTGCAGCGTCGGCAACGTGGGGATGGCGTGCTCGACGAACGCGCAGTGCTCACAGGCGGTCAGCCTCGACTCGTCGGCGCTCTCGATCGGCCGCGGACGTCGCGACATCGAGAACCTCACGCAAGCGGCGGCGATCAACGTCCCCGTGATCACCGTCTGCGGCACCAACGGTCTCGCGACCGTGCCGGGTGTCTACGTCCCGTTCGCGACGAGCATCGCGCCGTGCACCGCGCCGAGCTGCAACGGCACGCCGCGCGTCGTCAACCCGACGATGCCGAACACCGCGTTCCCGACCTTCGGGGGCGTCAACGGCGGGTTCGAGGTCGTGGTGGCCGAGGGCTTGACCCACGTCGACGTCCTGTCGGCCGAGGACGTCGCCGCCAACCCGATCGTTCCGGCGCTGACCGCGTTTCTGGCCCGGAACGCGCTGTAGGACGATCGGGCCGAGGTCGGGCGTAGAGTCGGCAGCACGGCGCCGGCTCTACGTTCCGACCTCTCTTTTCGCCTCTGCGAGGACGCCCTCGACCATCGAGCGGTACTCGGCGAGCTTCGCCGGCGTCGACGCCTCGAAGCGCATGACGAGGACGGGCTGGGTGTTGGAGGCACGGATCAGGCCCCAGCCTTCCGGAAACTTCACCCGCACGCCGTCGATGTCGATGATGTCGCACCCGAGCTTCCGGAACTTCTCCTTCGCGGCGTCGGCGATCTTGAACTTCAGCTCGTCGGGGCAGTCGACGCGGATCTCGGGCGTGCTGACCGCCGGCGGCAGGTCGGCGATCTGCTGCGAGAGCGGCTTGCCGGTGCGGGCGATGATCTCGATCATCCGGCAGGCGGCGTAGATCGCGTCGTCGTAGCCGTAGTAGCGGTCGGCGAAGAAGATGTGGCCGCTCATCTCGCCGCCGAGGAGGGCGCCGGTCTCGCGCATCTTCGCCTTCAGGAGCGAGTGCCCCGCCTTCCACATGATCCCCTTGCCGCCGCGCTTCTCGATGTCGTCGTAAAGCCGCTGCGAGCACTTCACCTCGGAGACGACGACCGCGCCCGGGTGCTGGGCGAGGATGTCGCGTGCGAAGACAACGAGCATCTCGTCGCCCCAGAGAATCTTGCCCTTGTCGTCGACGAGGCCGACCCGGTCGGCGTCGCCGTCGAACGCGACGCCCAGGTCGGCGTGATCCTCGAGCACCGTCTTGATCAGGTCGCGCACGTTCTCCTCGACGGTCGGGTCGGGGTGGTGATTCGGGAAGCGGCCGTCGGGCTCGCAGTAGAGGGTGTGGATGTCGCAGTTCATCGCCTCGATGATGCGCGGCGCGACCGGGCCGGCGGCGCCGTTGCCGGCGTCGATCACGACCTTCAGCCGCCGCGGCATCTTGCCGAACTGCTTGATCAGCTCCTCCTGATACGGGGGGATGATCGGATAGAGCTCCTCGCGGCCTGGTGTCGCCGCCGTCTGGTACCGGCGCGCCTCCATGATCTTGCGGATCTCTTGGATCTGCTCGCCGTGGATCGTCACCTTGCCGACGGAGATCTTGAAGCCGTTGTGATCGGGCGGGTTGTGGCTGCCCGTCACCTGGATGCCGCCGTCGAGATCGAGGTGGAAGAGCGAGTAGTACGCGAGCGGCGTCGTGCACATTCCGATGTCGACGACGTCGAGCCCGCTCTCGCGCAGACCCTGCTTGACCGCGTCGGCGTACTTGTCGGAGGTGAGGCGGACGTCGCGGCCGACCGAGACGCGCTTGGCGCCCGTGGGCGCGACGAAGGTCGCGTAGGCGCGGCCGAGGTCGCGCGCGAAGTCGGCGTCGAAGTCTTTGTCGGCGATGCCGCGGATGTCGTACTCGCGAAAGATCTGCGGATTGATCTTCATCGGCCGCTCCGCGCCGCGTTGCGCTCCTGAGCTCGGTCCATCGTGGTTCCTTTCCTGGCGGCTGTGCGCCGCGCTCCAGAGTCACCGGCCGCGCGATCCGCCGCCGCCATCCGCGCCGCGAGCAGCAGCGCCGCGATCATGCTGCCGGCGTTCGCTTGGCCCCGTCCCGCGATGTCGTAGGCGGTCCCGTGGTCGGGCGAGGTGCGGAGAATCGGCAAGCCGAGCGTGACGTTCACGCCGTCGTGGAAGTGCAGGAGCTTGAGTGGGATGAGTCCCTGGTCGTGGTACATCGCGACCACCGCGTCGAACTCGCCGCTCACGGCGCGGAAGAAGAGCGAGTCGGCGGGATGCGGTCCCGACACGATCGCGCCGGCGCGCCGCGCCCGCTCGACCGCCGGCGCGATGATCGTCTGCTCCTCGCGCCCGAAGAGTCCCCCCTCGCCGGCGTGCGGGTTCAGGCCCGCGACGGCGATGCGCGGCGCGGCGAGGCGATGGTAGCGCCGCAGGTGCTCGTCGGTGATGAGCACCGTCCGGGTGACGTCGCGCATCGTGAGCGCGCCGGAAACCGCCGCGTGCGCCAGATGCGTCGTCACCAGGACGACCTTCAGGCGGTCACCGGCGAGCATCATCCGCACCTCGCGCGCGCCCGTCAGGTCTTTCAAGAGCTCGGTGTGGCCGCTGATGGGAAAGCCCGCACGCGTGACGAGCGCCTTGTTGATCGGCGCCGTGACGAAGCCGTCGATCGTGCCTTCCTGCGCCATGCGCGTCGCGGCTTCGATGTAGCGATACGCGGCGCGACCGCCCTCGAGCGAAGGCCTGCCGGGACGGCGGGCGCGGACGCTGAGGGCACCGTCGCCGACGACGGGGATCGCCGCGGCCACGGCATCGGATTCCGGCGCGAAGCGGACCGGCACGCGCAGGCGCGCCGCGGTCTCCCGCAGCAGCTCGAGATCGCCGATGACGACCGGCTGGAGCGCGCGCGTCACCGCCTTCTCGGCGAGCGCCTTGACGACGACCTCGGGACCGATGCCCGCCGGATCGCCGAGCGTGATCCCGATCCGCGGCTTCACAACATGATCTCGACGTGGTGGCGCGCGCGCAGATCCTGCTTCAGCCAGCGGTCGTACCGCTCTTCCATGTTCTCTTTGTAGAGCTGCTCGCGGATGTCGTCGGAGACCTCTTTGAGGTCGCGGTGCGAGTCGCCAGCCTGCTGCTCGACCTTGAGGATGTGGTAGCCGGTGTCGGTCTCGATCACCTTGCTCACCTGGCCGGGCTTCAAGCTGAAGGCGGCGTCCTCGAACTCCTTGATCATCTGCCCACGCGCGATCTCGCCGATGTCGCCGCCTTCCTCCGCGCCCGGTCCCTGCGAGTTCTTCTTCGCGAGCTCGGCGAAGTCCTTGCCGTCGGCGGCCTGCTCACGCAGCTGCTCCGCTTTGTCTTTGATCTCCGCCTTCTGGTCAGCCGTCGCCTCGGCGGGAACCAGCAGCGAGATCAGCCGCGCCTTCACGCTCGCCGGCTTGCCGTACTGATCGATGTGGGCGTTGTAGTAGCGCTCGATCTCCTCCGGCGAGACGTTCACCTTGGCGCGGATCTCGCGGTTGATGAGGCTGGCGCGCTCGATGTCGCCCTTCACCTGCGCCCGGTACTGATCCCAGGTCATGCCCTGCTGCGCGAGCGCGGCGCGGAGCTGCGCGTCGTTCAAGTTGTTCCGCCCGCGGATGTTCGCGATGTAGTTGTCGACCTGCTGCTCGCTCGCGGTCAGCCCCTGCGATTTGATCTGCTTGTCGATGATCTTCTCGAGGACGAGCTCGTCGAGCAGCGCCTTCTGGTCGGTGGGCTCCGCGGCGGCGTCGACGCCGGCGGTCGCGGCGCGCGCGTGCTGCTGGTCGCGGAACTTGTCGAGCTCGAATTGCGTGACCGGATCGCCGTCGATGGTGGCGACGATCTTGTTCAGCGTCTCGCCCGACGCGACGACAGCGCCGAGGAGCAGCGTAAGCACGACGATCGCGAAGCGTCTCATAGCAATCTCCCGCAGAAGGACTTGAGCTCAGCGACGAGCCCGTCCGCGTCGCGCTCGGCGGGACGATAGCTGAGGCGGGAGTCGGGCGAAAGCTGGACGCGGCCCTTCTCCTTCTTCACCAACGCGAGCAGCGTCTCGGGGAGCACGGGCGTGTCGGAGTGGAACTCGAAGACGACCGAGTGGCGCAGCGGTCACGAATTCCTGGAACGTTTGGCCGCGATCACGCCGCGCCCCCGCATCAATTTGGTGCTGTACCACGGCGTGCTGGCCCCGCGGGCGCGCTGGCGTCCACCGGGATCGTCCGATCCCGCCGTCGGTCCCGCTGATTGTCGCGCCGACCCCAACTCCGTTGCGACCCTCGACGCGTGTTCGCTGCGCATCGCCGTCGGCTGAGCTCGTCCGCGTGGTCATAGCTCGTCGAGGAGCGCCTGCCAGGGTAGTGCGCGCACGCCTGGGGCCACCGCCCGCAGCTCGCCCCCGGCCTTGGGTGCCTCGTGGACGAGAAACATCGCGACGGGCTTCGAGCGCCTCCGACCCATGGCCTCGGACAGACGCCGCATCGGCGCCGCCATCTGGGGGGTGACGGTGCGCGACGCCTTGCACTCGATCAGCGCGAGGGAGCCGCTCCGCCCCGGCACGAGGAAGTCCACCTCGAGCCCCTGCTGATCGCGGAAGTAGTACAGCTCCCGGCGCCGACCCGCGTTCGCCTGCACCTTGGCGATCTCTGCCGCGACGAAGCCTTCGAAGAGGGTGCCGAGGAACGGCGAGCGGGCGAGCTCGGCCGCCGTCTCGATGCCCAACAGGTGACACGCGAGCCCGGAGTCGGCGACGTACACCTTCGGCGACTTGATCAGGCGCTTCCCCAGATTCTCGTAGAAGGGCGGCACGATCAGGATCTGGGCGGTCGTCTCCAGCACGCCGAGCCACTGGGTGATCGTCGGGACGCTCACCCCGAGCGGCGCCGCCAGCTCGGTCTTGTTGAGAATCTGACCATGACGGCTGGCGAGGAGTGCCAGGAGGCGGCGAAACGTTGCCAGGTCCTTCACGGCAGTGACGGCGCGCACGTCGCGCTCGAGGTAGGTCTGCAGGTACGAGCGGAACCACAGCGCCGCCGCGGCCGGGCGCGCGATCACTTCCGGGTAGCCGCCGCGCAACAGGCTCACCTTCGGCGTCTCACGCGACGACAACGGGAGGAGATGCAGGACCGCCGCGCGGCCTGCCATCGATTCGGTCACGCCGTGCATCAACGTGGACTCTTGCGATCCGGTCAGCACCCACTGGCCCGTCCGACGCGGTCGGCGATCGATGCGAGCGCGGACGTATGCGAAGAGCTCCGGGACGTTCTGCATCTCGTCCAGGATGGCGGGTAGCTCGAGCTCGTCGAGAAAACCCTGAGGGTCGGCGCGGATGCGGAACACGACGTCGGGGTCCTCCAACAGGACGTAGGTGGCGCGCGGCAGGAGGTGGCGCAGCAGCCACGTCTTCCCAGCCCGCCGCGGGCCGGTCAGGACGACCGCCGGGAAAGCCTTCATCGCCCTCATCACCTGGGCTTCGAGTGCTCGGGGGACGTGTCGCACCTGTGAGTTTTATAAAGTGGTACTTCCGGATTCTCAAGACCTGATTCCGTAGCAAGCGAATGGCCGGTGAACAGCGAAGGCGTTGTGGCGAACGGCAGTAGTAGGGCGATGTCAACACAAAGTAGAAATGTCCGCTTCCCTCCAAAGTAGAGATGTCCGGTTTGGACGACCGGGAAACGGGGAGGGACCGGATCACGTGGGTGCCGCGGCGGTACGAATCCGCTGCTTGGCGCGGAGTGTGATCTTGGGATTGGCGAGGCGCGCGGCGTCCCGTTCGCGCTGCTGCGCCGCGATCCACGCGAAGGCACCGTCGAGATGCTCGTGCTCCACGACGACACCGGGCACGAGCACGGCCTGGTCCCGCGGATGCAGCCGATAGGGGAGCACGCGGCCGTTCCCTCGAATCGTGATCGTGCCGTCGGCGGCCTCACTGACGAGGGCAGACGCACGGCGCAAACGGCGATTCTCGACGGTATCCTCGAGGACGTAGAGGCCGCGCTTGTAGTTCACGGTGAGCTTGGCCGTGATGAGGCGGGATTCCTGGAGGGTGAAGATCTGGGTGAGGTCGTCGTCCGGGTGCAGGGCGCGATGCGCGTCGTGTGCCACGCGCGCTGGCGTGGCGAAGCGACGATTGTGGTCGGCCATGAAGATCGGGAGGAACGGCGCGGCGGCGGCCGGGGTGGAGAGGCCCTGGAGGCGGAGCTCTTTCACCAACCGATCTTGCAGCGTGCCGTTGGCGCGCTCGACGCGGCCCTTCGCCTGCGGGCTGTTGGCACAGATGCTGTCGATGGTGAGGTCCCGCAGGGCGCGGCCGAACTGCGAGAGCCCGGCGCCGCCCTGGGCGCGGTCGCGGGCCTGGACGTGAAAGATACTGTGCCGATCGCTGTAGAACGCCATCGGTTTGCCGTGGCGTTCGAGGTAACGCCGCGTCGCGTGGAAATAGTCGAACGTGGACTCGACGTCGGCGAAGCAGAGCTCCATGAGCTCGCTGGTGGCATCGTCGATGTAGACCAGGAGCGTGCTCCGTGGACCGCGGTCCTCGAACCAGGCGTGATCGCTCCCGTCGATCTGGATGAGCTCGCCGCGACAGGCACGGCGCTCACGCGGCTGGTAGCTCCGGCGGGCGCGCTGCACGCGTGGGACCCAGACGTCGGCCGCAATCATCCAGGCACGCAGCGTCTCGACCGACA
>JBGPIT010000027.1:0-24562 GCA_041485125.1 Binatia bacterium
CGAGCTGCTGCCGGCGATCGGCCAGGGCGCGCTCGCGATCGAGGCGCGCGCCGGCGACGCCGCGGTCGCGGCGCTGCTGCGACGCCTGGATGATCCGGCGAGCGCCACGGCCGTCGCTGCCGAGCGGGCCTTCCTCGCCGCCGTCGGTGGTGATTGCCAGACGCCGATCGCCGCCCACGCGACGCTCGCCGGCGCGACGCTCACCTTGCGGGCGCTGGTCGCGGAGAGTGACGGCAGCATCGTGCTGGCCGATGTGGTCGAGGGCGATGCGGCCGATGCCGCGTCGATCGGTGCGCGGTTGGCGGTGGCGCTGCTCGACCGGGGAGCGGCCGCGATCATCGCCCGCGCGCGGGCGGCGGCTCTCGCACCAGGAGGCGCATGACCGCCGCCGGACGGGTGAGCCTCGTCGGCGCCGGGCCGGGTGATCCCGGCCTCCTCACCGTGCGCGGCCGGCGCTGCCTCGAGGCGTGCGACGTCGTCATCTACGACAATCTCTCCAACCCGGCGCTCCTCGCCCATACGCGCCTCGACGCCGAGGTCATCTTCACCGGCAAGCACGGCAGCGGCGTGCGTCTCACCCAGGAGGACATCTCGGCGCTCATGCTCGACCGCGCCCGCGCCGGCAAGTGGGTCGTGCGTCTCAAGGGCGGCGACCCCTTCGTCTTCGGCCGTGGTGGCGAGGAGGCGCTCGAGTGCGTGCACGCCGGCATCCCGTTCGAGATCGTGCCGGGCGTGACCTCGGCGGTCGCGGCGCCGGCGTACGCCGGCATCCCGCTCACGCATCGCGATCTCGCCTCGACGGTGACGTTCGTGACCGGCCACGAGAGCGACAAGCCGCCCGACGCGGGCAGCGTGCCGTGGCAGGCGCTCGCGACCCAGGGTGGTACGCTCGTCCTCTTCATGAGCGTGCTGCAGCTTGGCGAGAACCTCGGCCGCCTGGTCGCCGCGGGCTTGCCGCCGGACACGCCGGCGGCGGTGGTGCGGTGGGGCACGACCGCGCGGCAGCAGGTCATCCACGCCACCGTGGCGACGCTGCCGGAGGTCGCGCGCGCTCGGAGCCTGCGCCCGCCGGCTGTCGTCGTGATCGGCGAGGTGGTGCGTCTCGCACCCGAGCTCGCGTGGTTCGAGCGCCGTCCGCTCTTCGGGCGGCGGATCGTCGTCACACGAACGCGGGCGCAGGCGGGCGCGTTCGCGGCGCTCCTCGAGGAGCAAGGCGCCGAGGTGCTCGCGTTGCCGACGATCGCGACCGTGCCGCCGGAGCGGTGGGACGCCGTCGACGCCGCGCTCGCGACGCTCGACCGCTACCGCTGGCTCGTCCTCACCAGCCAGAACGGGGTCGACGCGTTCTTCGATCGCCTGCGCGTGCTCGGCCGCGACGTGCGGGAGCTCGCCGGTGTCCGCATCGCCGCGATCGGACCGCAGACCGCGGCGTCGATCGAGGGGCGCGGCATGCGGGTCGCGCTGATGCCCGAGGAGTACCGCGCCGAGGCGGTCGCCGACGCGCTGATCGGCGCGGGTATCGTGGGCGAGCGCATCCTCCTCGCGCGCGCCGCGGCGGCGCGCACGGTGCTCCCCGAGCGTTTGAGCGCGGCGGGGGCGCTCGTCGACGAGGTCGCGCTCTACCGGACCGTGGTGCCGCCGGAAGCCGCCGCCGCGGCGGCGATGTTCGCCGGCGATCGCAAGCCTGATCTCGTCACCTTCACGAGCTCGAGCACGGTGACGCACTTCGCGAGCCTCTTCCCGGGCCACGAGCTCCGCCGTGTGCTCGCGGGCGTGGCCGTCGGCTGCATCGGGCCGATCACGGCGGCGACCGCCCGCGATCTCGGCCTCACCGTCGACGTCGAGCCCAAGACGTACACGATTCCCGCATTCGCGGCGGCGATCGTGCGGCACTTCACGGCGTCATCGCCGTCGCGCTGACCGTCGACGGCGTCGCGCCACCGGCGCATTTGTGACGCTCGTCGGGAAAACATCAGCGTATTCCCGAGCGTGCACGGTGTGCGATGTGGCACTCCATTTGCTGAATGCCGCAGATGCCTCCGAAGCAGGATCGCGTCCACGTGCTGCGCGTGCGCGTCGGGATGCTGATCATCGCGCTCTTCCAGATTCTCTTCTGGATGGCGCGACTCGCCTTTCAGCACCATGGAGATCTGCACGGGCCGCTGCGCCTCCTGATCGTCGTCAACGCGCTCGCCTTCGTCGGCTTCAGCTTCTCGGGGGTGGCGCTGCGCTCGCCGCGAACGCTCGCGATCCTCGCCGGCGGCTCCGCGATCGTCGCGCAAGCCGTGCTCACCGCGATGAGCGCCGCGTCGCTCGATTTCACCGTGACGATGATGATCCTGGTCTTCGCCGTCTGCAGCATCGCCGCCGACCGGGTCGAGCTGGCCTCGATGTCCGTCACGGCGGTGGTCGCGTCGATCGGGGTCGCGGTGGTGCAGGGCACGCGCACCGATCAGCTGCCGCCCTTCTTCTCGCTGCTGCTCTTGCTCGCGGCGGCGGCGTGCGGGGCCGTCGTCAGCTGGTTCCGCGTGCGCTCGCAGGAGCTGCTCGAGGTCGAGATCGCGCAGCGCGAGAGCGCCGAGGCCGAGCTCCGCGCCACGCAAGCGCACCTCGAGTCGATCTTGCACGCCACCTCCGACGGCCTGCTCGGCGTGCACTACACCGGCGCCGGCGCGCGGATCTCGTTCGCGAACCGCCGCTTCGGCGAGCTCTTCGGCCTCGAGCCTGCGACCGTGGTCGGTCAGTACGATCACGACGTGCGCGTCCAGGCCGCGCGCTCGTTCCGCTCGCCGCAGGACTTCGACCGCGACGTCCGTTGGCTCTACGACAATCCCGACGCGGTCCAGGTGACCGAGCTCGACGTCGTCTACCCGCGCCCTGCCGTCCTCGAGCGCTGGACCGGACCCGTTGCCGACCGCTACGGCACGACGGTCGGGCGGATCTGGGCCTTTCGCGACGTGACCACCCAGCGCGCGATGGCGCGCGACCGCGAGGAGTACGCCACCCGCCTCGAGGCGACCAACGTCGAGCTCGCCCGCGCCAGCCGCGCCAAGGACTCCTTCCTCGCCAACCTCTCGCACGAGCTCCGCACGCCGCTCAGCGTGATCATCGGCTATCAGAACCTGGTGCTCGAGGGCGGTCTCAGCGAGACCGAGGCGACCGAGTTCCTGCAGCGCAGCACCGCCAGCGCGACGCACCTGCTGCGTCTGATCTCGGACATGCTCGACCTGACGCGGCTCGAGGCCGGCACCGCGGAGGTCGACATCGAGACGCTCGCGGTGGCGCCGCTGGTCGCCGAGGTGCGCGACCTCACCGAGGTGCTCGCGAGCTCGAAGGGCCTCACACTCCACGTCGCCGCCGACACCGACGCCGCCGTGCTCGCCGACCGCCAGCGCTTGAAGCAGGTGCTGTTGAACCTGGTCGGCAACGCGCTCAAGTTCACCGCCGCGGGCTCGATCTGGATCGCCGCCAAGCCGGCGAACGGCCACGTCCAGTTCAGCGTGCGCGATACCGGTCGCGGCATCCCGACCGAGCAGCAGGCGCTGCTCTTTCAGAAGTTCATGCGCCTCGACACCAACACGACCTCGCCCGAGGACGGCGTCGGTCTCGGCCTCAGCATCTGTCGCGAGCTCGTCACGTTGATGGGCGGCGAGATCGAGCTCAGCAGCGAGGGCGCCGGGAAGGGCACGGAGGTCCGCTTCGTCCTACCGCGCGCCGTTCCGTCAGCCTGACGCGAGAAGCGCGGCCGCGGCATGTGCGGCCCCGATCCGGCCCGTGAGCGGATCGAGGATCAGGCGTACCGGAATCTCGGCGAGCAGATCCGCGTAGCGGCCTTTGTCGGTGAACGCCCGCATGAACGTCCCGTCTTGGATCGCCGGCAAGATCTTGGTCACGATGCCGCCACCGACGTAGATCCCGCCGATCGCCATCGTCGCGAGCGCGAGGTTCCCGGCTTGCGCGCCGTAGACGTCGACGAAGATGCGGAGCGCCTCGACCGCCGCGGCGCAGGTTCCCGCGAGTCCGGCCGTGCCGATCACCGCGCTGGGATCCTCAGTCGCGAGCCGAGCGCGGACGGTCTCCGCGACCGGCATCCCGCGCTCGCTGGTGAGGAACTCGAACACGTTCACGAGACCGGGACCGGAGAGCACGCGCTCGTACGAGACGTGGCCGTAGCGCCGGCGCAGGTTCTGCAGCAGCGCGACCTCGGTGTCGTCGCGCGGAGCGAAGTCGACGTGACCACCCTCGGTCGCCATCGGCCGGTGGCGTGCGCCGTCCCAGAAGAGCAACCCCTGACCGAGCCCGGTCCCGGCGGCGATGACGGCGCGGTTGCCGGGGCGCTCCACACCGGCGTTCAAGGCGAGCAGGCTCGCGGGCGGAAGGAAGAGGGCACCGAACGCCATCGCCTCGAGGTCGTTCGCGAGCCGCACGTGGTCGGTGCCGAGCATCCGCCGCAGGCTCGCGGCCGAGACGGTCCAAGGAAGGTTGGTGGTGACGACCGTCTCGTCGACGACCGGCCCGGCGATGCCGAACGCGGCGGCCTCGATGCGCTCGCCGCGCTCGCCGCGATCGAGGAACGCCCGCAGCACCTCCTCGAGACCGCCGTACTGTCGGCTCGGGAAGACCTGCTCGCGCACGACCGAAAGCCGCGCCGGATCGTCGGCGGCGTAGAGTGCGAGATCGGTCTTGGTGCCGCCGATGTCCCCCGCGAGCACGAGCCGGGTCATGCGAGCAGCGTGCTGGTGCTCACGCGCCGGGCAGCGGACGCCACTGCGCGTTGGTGCCGGCGAAGAGGTGAGTCGCCTCCTCGGGACCTTCGCTGAACGGGTAGTAGTTCGGGAAATGCGGCGGCGGCAATGCCGCCCAGGCGTCGAGGATGGACGTCGCCCAGCGCCACCCGTACTCGACCTCGTCCGAGCGCGTGAAGAGCGACTGGTCGCCGCGAAGCGCGTCGAGAAGCAGGCGCTCGTACGCTTCCGGCGAGCGCTCGGCGAACGCCTCGCCGTAGTAGAAATCCATCGTCACCTCTTCGAGCTCGATCTTCATGCCCGGGCGCTTGCAGGCGAACGACAAGCTGATGCCCTCGTCCGGCTGGATGCGCAGCACCAGGACGTTGGCGTGTGGCGCCGGCATGTCGAACTCGGCGTCGCCGTCGGAGAGGTGGCGGAAGAGACGGAGCGGTGGCTCCTTGAACTGCAGCGCGATCTCGGAGACACGGCGCGCGAGCCGCTTCCCGGAGCGCAGATAGAAGGGCACGCCGGCCCAGCGCCAGTTGTCGATCATCGCCTTCAGCGCGACGTAGGTCTCGGTATTCGAGCGCGGGTCGACCCCTTGCTCCTGGCGGTATCCGGGCACGACCTTGCCGTCGCTCTCGCCGACGCCGTACTGGCCGCGCACGATGAGCTCGGCGGCGGTCTTGCGGCTGTAGCGCACGAGCGCGCGCAGCACCTTGACCTTCTCGTCGCGGATCGACTGCGCGTCGAGCGCGGCGGGCGGCTCCATGGCGATCAGGCAGAGCAGCTGCAGCATGTGGTTCTGGACGAGGTCGCGCAGCGTCCCAGCGGTGTCGAAGTAGGCGCCGCGCCCGCCCTCCATGCCGAGGGTCTCGGCGACGGTGAGCTGCACGTGATCGACGTACTTGCGGTTCCAGAGCGGCTCGAAGATCGCGTTGCCGAAGCGGAAGCTGAGGATGTTCTGGACGGTCTCTTTTCCGAGGTAGTGATCGATGCGGTACACCTGGGTCTCGTCGAGCACCGCGGTGATGATGGCGTTCAGCTGGCGCGCGCTCTCGAGGTCGCGCCCGAAGGGCTTCTCGATGATGATCCGCGACCAGTGCTCGTCGTTCTTGCCGTGGATCAGGCCGACGTCGGCGAGGTTGTTGATGATCGCCGCGAAGTGCTCGGGCGCGACCGCGAGGTAGAAGAGACGGTTCCCCGAGAGACTGCGCTCTTGCTCGATGCTCTCGACCCGCGCGCGCAGCTGCCGCATCGACGCCGGATCGGAGGCGTCGGTCGGCTGGTAGTGGACCGACTCGAGGAGCTTCGCGTCGACGGGCGGCTCCTTGTCGCCGGACCGCTCCGGGAGCGCGCTCACGATCCGCGTGCGGAACTCGTCGTCGCTCATCGGGGTGCGCGACGAGCCGATGATGGCGTAGCGATCCGGCAAGTACCCGGAGCCATGCAGCTGCGCGAGCGCCGGCAAGAGCTTTCGCCGGCTGAGATCGCCGCTCGCGCCGAAGATCACCATCGTGAACGGCTCCCTGACGCGGAAGAGCTCCTGGCTCGCCTCGGGCGGTCGCGTCCGGGTGAGGCTCAAGCCGGCTTTCATGCGACTGAGCATACCATGCGAACTTCGTATGTCTCCCCGGGGGACGGGTGATCACCGCGCGCGCGTCGCGCTGTTTCGCGCTTCTCCGCGACCCCGCTTGAGGTCGTGCGATGCGACCGCTACAAAACACCATGGCCGCCCCTCTGCGTCGCGCTGCTCGGCGCGCGTCCTTCGCGATCGTGCTCGCTGCCGTCGTCGGCGTTGCGCTGCGCGCGCACGCGACCGTGCTCACGCCGATGGACTTCACCGAGCAGTGCAAGCACGCGGAGCGGATCTTCGTCGGCTCGGTGCGATCGATCGAGAGCCGGCGCAACCCGTCGGCGCCGCTCTACTTCGAGACCCTGGTGACCTTCGCGGTCGAGCAGACGGTTGCCGGCGCGAGCGTGCCGGAAGTGCAGCTGCGCTTTTCGGGTGGGACCGTCGACGGCATGCGGCAGGTGATCGAGGGAATGCCCGAGTTCACCGTCGGCGAACGCTATGTGGTGCTCGCCAACGGCGCCGGCGAGCGGCCGAGCATCAGCCCGATCACGGGCTTCAACCAGGGCCTCTACCGGGTCGAGGCGCCGGCGGGCGCGCCGCGCGCGTTGGTGCGCGACCGTCTCGGTCAACCACTGCGCGAAGCCTGGTCGGCCGCGGGCATCGGTATTCCCGACGCGCTCCGCAGCAACACCGCGGCCGACGAGGTGGAGCTCAGCACGTTTCTGCGCGCGATCGAGGCGGCCCGGCGCTGATGGCCGTCGACGGCGCACGTGTGAGAGCGGCGAGCCGCCGGGGCGCAGCCGTCGCGGCATCGGCCGCCCTGCTCGCGTTCGTGCTCACGGTCGCGCCGGCGGGCGCGCAATGCCCGGATCCGTCCGGCGACGCGTTCGCGTTTCTCGCGACCGATCCCGGCCAAGGACGCTGTCCCGCGTCGCCGCAAGTGCGGTGGGCCGACCCTCGAGTTTCCTTCGAGTGCGACTTCCTCGCCGATCCGGCGCATACGATCGACTGCGGCGACCCCTCGCAGGCCGGGTGCGTCGCCGCTTGTGGTGAGGGTGCGGCGATCTGGAACGCCGCGCTCGGCGGACGCTTCACCTTCGTCGGCGCCGACGCGTCGACGCCGGTCGGCTTCTGCGATCCGAGCGATCACCGCACCTCGGTCGGCGGCAGCACGAGCTTCTGCGACGGCACCGCGTTCCCTTCGAACGTCGTCGCGGTCACGCTGCGTTTCACCAACGCCGACGGCACCCAGATCGACGCCGACATCACCGTCAATCAGGCCTTCCAGTTCACCCACAACCAGCTGGCGTCGACGGTCGCGCACGAGTTCGGCCACGTGCTCGGCCTCGATCATCCGAACCAGTGCGATCGGCCCGGCAACGTCCTGATGCGCTCCGCGCCGCTCTTCGTACCGGAGAGCCAATGCTTCGTCGGCGGCCCCGTCCTCGCCGACGTGAGCGGTGCGCGCATGATCTATCCGGCGGTTGGGCCGACGCCGCAGCCGCTCTGCGGTGATGCCGACGGCAGCGGCGCCGTGATCGAGGCGGACGGCGTGCAGGCGCTGCGGGCCGCGGCCGACCTGCCCAACGACTGCATGGCGGGGAATTGCGACGTCGACGGTAACGGCGTCGTCACGGTCACGGACGGCGTCCAGATCCTGCGGGCCGCGGCCGGCCTGCCGCACACCGGCAACTGCGGTCGCTGAGTCGCTCAGCCGCGCGCTCGCGTCAGCCCGCGCGCGGCGCGGACGGTGACCGTCGTGTCAGAGCACGGCGGCGGTGATGACCGCCGTGGCGGGATTGCCGGCGGCGCCGTTGCGCGTCACCTCGTCCACCATCAGGCTGATGTCCGACGACACCAGCTGGGATCCGGGCGTGACCGCGAACGCGCAGCGGATCTGGAACGGGAACGTGAGCGGCGTCGCGCTCGCGACCGAGAGGATCAGCGTGCCGTCGTCGCGATCGTTCTGCGTGAAGGTCCCGTTCGCCGGGGTGCCGCAGGTGACGCGGTCGCCGCTGCCGACGAAGCCGCCCTTCGCGGTCGGGTAGAACGCGGTCAGCTGCACGGCCTCGAGCGGCGCCGTCGCGGTGACGGTGAAGGCGACCACGAGGGGCGTACCGGCGGGTGAGGCGGTCGTCGTTGGTCCCGGTGCCGGCGTCGTGGTGGGCTTCGGGCCGTCGTTCCCGCCGCCGCCACCTCCACCGCCGCAGCCGGCGAGCGCGATGAGCACGGCAAGTGCGAGCATCGCCCGCCAACCGATTGGTCGCCGCATCGAGGCGGTACCCTAGCGGAATGGCGCACCGCTGTCAGCGGCACCAGCCGACGTTGCGGTTTGCGCGTGCGGGCGGACCCGCAGGACTATTTTTTGCAAACACACTCCGGATTCACTATCGTCGGTTGCGATCATGGCGTTTCCGAACGAGCGACCGCGACGACTCCGTCGAACGGCGGCGCTCCGGCGGCTCGTCGCCGAGACACGGCCGAGCATCGACGGGCTGGTGCTACCGCTCTTCGTCGTGCCCGGGAGCGGTGTCAGCCGGCCGGTCGCGTCGATGCCGGGTGTGGCGCAGCTCTCGATCGACCGCACCGTCGAGGAGTGCCGAGCGGTCGCCGATCTCGGTATCCCCGCCGTGATCCTCTTTGGCATTCCCGAGCGGAAGGACGCGCGCGGCAGCGGGGCCTACGCCGCGGACGGCATCATCCAGCGCGCGGTCGCCGCGATCAAAGATGCGGTGCCGGGCCTCCTCGTCATCACCGACGTGTGCCTCTGCGAGTACACCGACCACGGGCATTGCGGCGTGGTCGAGAACGGCGACGTCGACAACGACCGCACGCTCGATCTGCTCGCGCAGGAAGCGGTCTCCCATGCGCGCGCCGGCGCCGATCTCGTCGCGCCGTCCGACATGATGGACGGCAGGATCGGTGCGATTCGCGCCGCGCTCGACGCGGCGGGATTCTCCACGCTGCCGATCATGGCGTACGCGGCGAAGTATGCGTCGGCGTTCTACGGGCCGTTCCGCGAGGCCGCCGAGTCGACGCCGCAGTTCGGCGACCGTCGCGGCTACCAGATGGACCCGGCCAACGCCGACGAGGCGCTGCGCGAGGTCGCGCTCGACCTCGCGGAAGGTGCCGACATCGTGATGGTGAAGCCGGCGCTGCCGTATCTCGACGTGATCCAGCGCGTGCGCGCGCGCTTCGACGCGCCCGTCGCCGCGTACTCGGTGAGCGGCGAGTACGCGATGATCAAGGCGGCCGCCGCGGCCGGCATGCTCGACGAGGAGTGCGCCGTCCTCGAGGCGCACACCGCGATCGTGCGGGCGGGGGCGCGGATCGTCCTCACCTACTTCGCGAAGGATCTGGCACGCCGGCTCGCGCGCTGAGGATCGTCGCCGCGGGGCGGCCGCGATTGCTGATGAACGGTGTGCGATCGGTTGCGGCGGCTGCGCGGCTATCGGCTGGTGCCGCTCGCGTCGTCGCCGCCGTCCTCGCCGTCGTGTGTGCCGCCGGGCCGGCGCTGGCGATCGGCCTTGCCGAGGAGCGCGAGATCGGCGCGCGCTTCGCGCTCGAGGCGCGCCGCGCCATGCCGCTCGTCCGCGAGCCGGCGCTGCGCGGCTATCTCCGGCGTATCGGCGGCCGCATCGTCGCCCAGCTCGACTCCCGCACCTTCGACTATCGCTTCTTCATCGTCCGCGACGATACGCTCAACGCGTTCGCGGTGCCGGGCGGCTACGTCTACGTGAACACCGGCCTGCTCACGACCGTCACCGACGAGGCCGAGCTCGCCGGCGTGCTGGCGCACGAGATCGTCCACGTGCACGCGCACCACGTGGTCCGCCAGCAGGAGCAGACGGCGCTCATCAACTACGGCACCCTCGCCGGTCTCTTGCTCTCGTTGGTGCATCCCGCCCTCGGCGCGGGCGCTGTCAGCGCCGGCGTGGCGGCGCAGCTCAAGTACGCGCGGCAGTTCGAGCAGGAAGCCGATCACGTCGGGCTCGGGCTCATGGCGGCCGCCGGCTTCGACCCGGCCGGAATGCCGCGCTTTCTCCGCACCGTGCTGCGGACGCAGCAGACGAACCCGGCGCAGGTGCCGCCGTACTTCTTGTCGCATCCGCTCACGCAAGAGCGCGTTGGTGAGCTCGAGCAGCGGATCACCGGCATGAAGCGCCCCGCGCCTCGTCCGGGCGCGGTCGCGGAGCTCGCCGCCGCGCAAGCGACCGTCCGCGTCCTGACCGAAGGACGCGATACCGTCGTGCAGCGCTACGAAGAGCGCGTCGCGAGCAAACCGGACGACGCCGGCGCGCAGCACCTCCTCGGCGTCGTCTACCTGTACGCGGGCGAGCCCGATCGTGCCGCCGCGCTTCTCGCGCGCGCGGCGACGGCGGGCGTGCCGCGGGCACACGGCGATCTCGGCCGCGCGCTGGCGCGGCTCGGGAAAACCGCCGAGGCACGCCGCGAGCTCGAGACGCAGCTCCGCCAAGACCCGAACGACGCCGCGATCACGCTCGAGCTCGCCCGCGTGATGATCGCCGCCGGCGAGCGCAAACCCGCGGCGGCGCTCCTCGCCAACGCCCTCGAGGCCGACCCGGAGCTCGACGACGCCGAGTACGCGCTGGCCGAATGCCGCGGCAAGGACGGCGACGCGCGCGGCCAGTGGTGGCACCTGGCGCGTGCCTACGAGCTCCGCGGCGAGTTCGACCGCGCGCGGAGCGCGTACGAGAAGGTCGAGGAGCTCACTCCCAAAGATACGCCCGAGCGCGAAGAGGTCGAGAAGGCGATCGCGATGCTGTCGCACGCCGACAGCGTCTTCGGACGCTGACGCGGCTGAGATCGCGTCGCGTCGCGAGTCGCGGTGACCGCGGGTCGCGGCGACGCGAGCCGCGGGCGGCCTGTCAACGACGCGACGGGCGCCGCTTCGGTCGCTCGACGTTGCGCGGTCCGTCTTTGAGCGCGGCCAAGAGCTCGTCGAGCGGGCGCGTGTTCAGTACGTCCTCGGCGCTCGCCCAGCCGCGGCGGGCCTGGTCGATGCCCCAATCCTCCGGGAAGCGCAGCTGGGCGGTGGCGTGGGCGTCGGAGTCGATCACCAGCTTCACGCCGGCCTCGATCGCCTTCCGGATGTGGGTGTCCTTCAAGTCGGAGCGGTCCGGGTAGGCATCGACCTCGAGGACGGTGCCGGTCTCGAGCGCGACGGCGATCACCGCGTCGAGGTCGAGCTCGACCGGCTCGCGCTTGCCGATGATGCGCGCGGTGGGGTGGAACAGGATGTCGGCATGCGGGTTCCGCATGGCGCGGATCACGCGCGCCGTCATCTCGGCGCGCGGCAGGCTGAAGTGCGAGTGGACGGCGATGCCGACGACGTCGAGCTCGGCGAGCGCGTCGTCGTCGATGTCGAGCGTGCCGTCCTTGCGGATGTTGACCTCGGCGCCCTTCAACACGCGGAAGCCGCCGCCGATCGTGGCGTTGAGCGCGTCGATCGCGGCGCCCTGCTGGCGGAGCTTCTTCTCGTCGCTGCCGAAGGTCATGGCGAGGTCGCGGGTGTGGTCGGTGATCGCCATGTACGCGAGGCCGAGGCGGCGCGCTTCGGCGACCATCTCCTCGATGGTGTGGCGGCCGTCGGTCCACGACGTCTGGGTCTGGAGGTCGCCGCGCAGGCTGCCGTGCTCGATCAGCACCGGGAGACGGCGCGCGCGCGCAGCATCGATCTCGCCGCAGTCCTCACGCAGCTCGGGTGGGATGTAGGGCAGATCGAGCGCGTCGTAGATCTCCTCCTCGGTCCGCCCGGCGATCGGGGTGTCGCCGCGGAAGAGGCCGTACTCGTTGAGCTTGAGCTTCTTCTTGATCGCGATCTGGCGCAGCACGACGTTGTGGCCCTTGGAGCCGGTGAAGTAGTGGAGCGCGGCGCCGAAGCTCGCGGCCGGGACGACCCGCACGTCCATCTGCAGACCGGTCGCGAGCTTCACCGAGATCTTGGTGTCGCCCTGGCCGAGGATCTCGGCGACCGGCGGCATGGTCGCGACGGCGGCGATCACCGGCGCCGCGTCGGCGGCGACGACGACGATGTCGGCGTCACCGATCGTCTCGCGCCGGCGCCGGATCGAGCCGGCGATGACGGCGCGCTCGACGCCGGGGAAGGCCGCGATCTGCGCCGCGATCGTGCCGACGACCGGCAGCACGTCGCGCAGCGCCACGCGGCCGTGGTGCTGCTTCCACGCCGCGATGCCGCGCAGGATCTTCTCCTCGCTCTTGGCGCCGAAGCGGCGCAGCTCGCGGATCTTGCCGCCCGTCGCCGCGCTCTCGAGCGAGGCGAGATCGGTGATGCCGAGCGCCTCGTAGAGGGCTTTCGCGCCCTTCGGGCCGACGCCCTCGATCATGGTGAGCGTGGTCACGTCGATCGGCGTCCGCGCCCGCAGCTCCTCGTGGTACGCGATCCGTCCGGTCGCGAGCAGCTCCGCGATCTTCTCCGCGATCGCCTTGCCGACGCCGGGAATCGCCTGCAGCGCCTTGACGCCGCCGCGCGCGGCGAGGTCGGCGCACTGCTCGCCGAGGGCCTCGATCGAGTGCGCGGCCTTCTCGTAGGCGCGCGGCTTGAACTGGACCTCGTCCATCTCGAGGAAGATGGCGATCTCGCGGAGGCGAGCCGCGACGTCGACGTTGCGTATGCTGGCCATGTCAGGGCGCGCCGCACGACTTCCGGCCGGCGTGGATCCGATCGCGCACTGTCGCCGCCGCGCCAGCGCGCGTCAATGGAGCACCTCGCTCACGTCGAAATAGAGCACCGAGTCCTCCTCGCACTCGTCGCAGGCGAGGCGCGCGATCCGATAGCGCTGCGTCCCTTCGTGTCGTGCGCCCTCGCCGCGCAGGCGGAGGCGCTCGCCGCAATGGCAGCGCCGCGCCCGCACCGCCTCGTCGATCTGCTCGAACGACCGCACCGGGATCGCGCTCGCGAGCGACGTCCCCGGTCCGGTCGCGTGCTTGCGCTTGGCGGCGCGCGCGCGCATCCCACGCAGCAGCCACACGGCCGACGCGAGGATGGCGACCGACGCGAACAGGACCGCGGTCAGCACGGCGGCGCGGCCGCCGGGCTCAAGCCGGCAAGCGCCCGGGGCGGAAGAGGACCTTCTTGTCGGTGACGACGAGCTGCTCGTTCAGAAACAGCTGCACGGCCTGCGACAGGACCTTGCCCTCGAGCGTCTTGCCGCGCTCCTTGACGTCGTCGAGCGCGTCCTCGCCGACGCGGATGTGGAACACGTCTTGTAAGATCACCGGGCCTTGATCGAGCTGCTCGGTCACGAAGTGGGCGGTACATCCCGAGACGCGCACTCCCTCCTCGTAGGCCTGCTTGTAGGCGTTCGCGCCCGGGTAGTACGGCAGCAGCGAGGGATGGATGTTGATGATCCGGTTCGGGTAGTGCCGGATGACGTTGCCGGTCAGCACCTGCATGTAGCGCGCGAGCACGACCAGGTCGGGATGCGCGGCGCGCAGCTCGTCGAGCAGGAAGGCCTCGTGCGCCGCCTTGTCACTCGACGGAAACGAGCGGAACGTGAGACCGTGGCGTTCCGCGAGCGGGCGCAGCACCTCGTGGTTCGAGAGCACCACCGCGAAGTCGCCGTTGACGAGCCCCTCGTCGCGGTCCTTCACCAGGGTCTCGAGGCAGTGCGGCTCCTTCGTCACCAGAATCGCGACGCGCTTGCGCTCGCGCGCGCTGTGCAGCCGGACGCTCACCTCGAGGTGCGTCTCCTCGCCGATCTTCTTCAGACCGAGGATCATCTCGTCGAGCGACACCGAGAGGTCGGTGACGTCGACCCGCATCGTCATGATGAAGAGGCCTTCCATCACGCGTTGCTCGATGTCCTCGATGTTGGTGTCGCAGCCGGCGAGGTAGGTCGACACCCGCGCGACCACGCCCTTCTGGTCGCGGCCGACGACGGAGATGATCGCGAGGCTCTTTGCCGTGCTCATGGGCTGATGCAGTGCGGCCTACCGCAGAAGGCATGTCAATTCAACGTGATGCGTTTCGCGCCGCGACGCTGCAACGTGGCACTGCGCCACGCATCCGCCGCCGCGACCGCCGTTGCGTGGGTGCGACGTCCGCGACGCGCCGGCGTCTGCCGCCTTCTTGCTCTTGAATATTTTGTGCCACCGCTTTACCTTTTGACGTGCGCATCCGCCTCGGCGCACAGGAGGAAAAACGAATGCCGTCGAAGGAAGCAGACGTGCTGGTCGGACGGCGCTATCTCGCCAAGGGATGGCTCGACCAGTCGCTCGAGCTCTTCACCCGCAATGCCGACATCGTCGCCGCCGACGATTGGAACGATCTGCGGGACAAGCTGCTCGACCGCGGACGGATTCAGGACATGGTCCGCGTCTGCCAGCTCGGCCACGTGCCGATCCCGAGCGAGAGGCTGATCGCGCGGGCCGAGAAGGCGCTCATCAGCAAGGACATCGACGTCGTCATCGACCTCTACGAGCTCGCCGGCGCCAGCCGCGAGCGCTGGGAGAAGGTCGTCGACGTGCTGGTCGAGATGCCCGACCGGAAACGCCAGGCGGTGCAGATCGCCGATCGCTATCTGGTCGAGGGCGCGGCGGTCTCGGCGCCGTCACGTCCCGCGCCGACCCCGATCACCAAAGCCGTCAAGTGACGACCGGCGGCCGCCCGAGCCGCCTCCGGCCGGTCGTCGAGGGGATGCACGGCTACGTGCCGGGAGAGCAGCCCCGCGGCGGTGCCGTCGTCAAGCTCAACACCAACGAGAATCCATATCCGCCGTCGCCGGGTGTCGTGCGTGCCGTCGCGGCCGCGTCAGGCGCGGATTTGCGGCTCTATCCCGATCCCAGCGCGACCGCCTTGCGCGCGGCGGCCGCCCGCGTCTACGGCCTCACACCCGAGCACGTCCTGGTCGGGAACGGCTCGGACGATCTCCTCACCATGCTGATGCGGGCGGCGGTCGGGCCGGGGGACGTCGTCGTCTACCCCCAGCCGACCTACTCGCTCTACGACACGCTGGTCACGATCCAGGAAGGCCGGTCGCTGACGATTCCGTTCCCGCCCGACTTCACCTTGCCGCCGGCGCTCGCCGCGACCGAGGGGCGGCTGCTCATCATCTGCAACCCGAACTCGCCCTCGGGCACCTTCGCGCCGCTCTCGGTGATCGAGGAGCTCGTCGCGGATCGTGACGGCATCGTCGTCGTCGACGAGGCTTACGTCGACTTCGCGCCGGCGAGCGCGCTGCCGCTGCTCGCGCGCCACGACAACCTGGTCGTCCTGCGCACGTTCTCGAAGTCGTTCTCGCTGGCCGGCATGCGCATCGGTCTCGCCTTCGGATCGCCGGCGCTCCTCGCCGAGATCGCCAAGGTGAAGGACTCGTACAACGTGAGCCGACTCGCGATCGTCGCCGGCGTCGCCGCGCTCGAGGACTACGCGTGGATGGAACGGAACGTCGCCCGCATCGTCACGACCCGCGGCCGTCTCACGACCGGGCTCACCGCGCGCGGCTACGAGGTGCTGCCGTCCGCCGCGAACTTCGTCTTTGCGCGCCGCGCCGGCGAGGACCAGGCGCCGGTGCAGGCGCGACTGCGCGAGCGCGGCATTTTCGTCCGCCACTTCGCGACGCCCCGTCTCTTCGACGGGCTCCGGATCAGCGTCGGGACCGACGAGGAGATCGATCGGTTGCTCGTCGCGCTGGCGGCGTAGGCGGGGCTCAGGAGAAGAGCAGCGAAACCCCCATCGCGACGCCGATGATGATCACCGCCCGGCGGATGAACGGGCGGCCGAGGCGACGCGCCAGGGTCGCGCCGCCGTAGCCACCGGCGATCTGGCCGAGCGTCATCACGATCGCGTCCGGCCAATTCACCGCGCCGCGCGCGACGAAGTACACCGCCGCGACGCCGTTGATGCAGAGCCCCCCAAGGTTCCGGAGCGCGATCATCTCGTGCAGGTCGGTGAAGCCGGAGAGACCGAGCGAGGCGAGCATGAGAATGCCGATGCCGGCGCCGAAGTAGCCGCCGTAGATCGCGACGGCGAGCTGGAACAGGACCGTCCCGCTCCACCACGACGCCATCGGCTCGCGCGGGGCGTGATGCAGCGCGCGCGTGATCGGTGCCTGCAACGCGAAGAGCGCGGTCGCGAAGAGGATCAGGAAGGGGACGATGCGCGCGAAGGTGTCGGACGGGGTCATCAACAAAAGCACCGCGCCGATGATGCCGCCGATCACGGACGGCACGCCGAGGAAGAGCATCCAGCGCCGCACGCGTTGGAGCTCGTCGCGGAAGCCCACCATGGCGGCGAGCGAGCCGGGGCAGAGCGCGACGGCGTTGGTGGCGTTCGCGATCACCGGATCGCGGCCGAGCCAGACCAGCGTGGGGAACGTCACCAGCGTTCCACCGCCGGCGATCGAGTTGATGGCGCCGGCGGCGAACGCGGCGACGAACAGGATGAGCGCTTCGGTCGCGGTCACCCGCGCAACGTAGCGGAGATCGGCCGCCGACGCCCGCGCCGCGGAGCGGCGGCCGCCGCGCGCCGCTCAGGGCTCGCCGTCGCCGGGATCTTCTTGGTCGCCCGTGTCCTCGTCGCCGGCCTGCTCGTCGCCCGCGGCACCGAGACCCGCACTCGGCGCGGCCGGAGTCGCGATGCCGGCGCCGCTCGGGAGCGGTGTGGCGGGACGCTCGCGGAAATCGGCGACCTTCTTGTCGAGGCGCGTGTAGACGAAGGGCTTCACGCCGTAGACGACGTCCGTGCCCTGGGCCGCGACATAGGAAGTCGCATCGGCGCCGGCGCTCGGCCCGCCGGTACCGATCGAGCCGATGAGCGTTCCGAGCGCCGCGCCGCTCGCATCCTCCACGCCGACGGTGAGGTCGGGCGCGGTGAGGCCGAAGCGACCGAAATCCACGCCGTGCTCGGCGACGATCTCGTTGCCCTTGAGGCCGGCGAGGTCGTCGAGGAAGCGGGTGACCGTCGGCGCGCGCTCGACGCCGTCGCCCGGACCCTCGACGTGCCAGGCGCCGTCGCGCTTGGCGAGGACGAAGCCGGCGCCGTCCTTGCGGGTGACCGTGAGCTTCGCCGCCTTCTCCTTGTCGAAGGCGAGGACCGTCTTGTCGCGCAACGTCGTCAGGTCCTTGTCGAGGTTCTTCAGCGAGAACTCGGGGATCGCGTAGACGGTCGGGCTCTCGCCGCGCTTGGCGTAGACTGCCTTCTTGCCGTCCTTGTCTTGGGTCTCGCCGAACCGGAGCGTCTTCTGCGCGCGGTCCTTGCCGAGCGAGACGCTGATGCCGAGCCGCGGCGCGATGAGGCCGTAGGTGGAGAGATCGGCGGCGGGATCGTCGCTCGCGAAGTCGGTCGCGCGCACGCCCCGGAGGCTCGCGAGCAGCGAGCGCATCTCGGCGTCGTCAGCGCGGTACGGGGCGGGCGCCGTGATCTTCCAATGGTCGCCGTCGCCTTCGCGCTCGACCGCGATCGTCTGATCGGGACGGGTGAGCTCGATCTTCTGCACCTCGGGATCCTCGAAGGCGATCACCGACTTGTCCCGCAGATCCTTGAGCTCCTTCTTCATGCCGGCCTGGAAGGCCGCGCCGGTGATGTAGACCTTGGGATCGTCGCCTTTCTGGACGTAGCTCGAGTAGCCGACCTGGGTGGTCTTGCCGATTTTGATCGGCGGCACCGCGGTGCCGTCGCTGGCGGTGAGCGTCGCGGTGACCACCGGCTTGTCGAGGCCGTACGAGGGCAGCTTGTCGGCGACGTCCTCGAGGGTGCGGGTCACCTCGGCGGTCGCGATCGCAGCCACCATGTTGTTCAGCGCGGTGTCGTCGGCGTCGGCGTCGATCGGCTTGGTGATCCGCCAGTGCTCGCCCGTCTTCTCGATCACGATCGAGCGGTCGGGGTAGTCGAGGGCGACCTTGCTGATCTTCGTCTTGTCGACGTCGACCAGGTGCTTCGTTTCGGCCTCGCGTTTTTCCCGGGGCAGATCGACCCAGTAGACGTACGCACCGAGGGCCGCGAGGACGAGGAGGAGAAGGAGGGTGTTCCGCGGCCTCACTTCGTGCTCCGGCGCCACCACACGGTGAGGCCGAGCAGAAGCAGCAGCTCCGGCATGACGAGCACCGAGAGGTAGAAGATCCGCCGGCTCTCCGCGGGCGAGAGCTGCGCGCGCGACGCTTGGATGGCGCGCGGGCGGATCGAGATCAGCTCCTCCTGGCCGCCGAGCCAGTTCATCATGTTGAGGACGAGGTCGCGGTTGAAGAGCTGGTTCACGAACTGATTGTTCACCCAGTCGGCGTCGCCGACGACGACGAGCTTGGTCTCGCCGGTGTCCTCGAAGCCCATCTCCTTGTGCTTGCCGGTGACCGCGAGCGCGAGCGGGACGGGACCCTTGACGTCCTTGTCGTCGAGCTGGGCCTCGCCGCGCTCGAAGATGCCGTCGAGATCGGTCTCACCCCAGGCCGTCGGGCTCGACTTCACGAGCTCGATCGCTTGCACGCCCGGCTTGCCGGCCGCCGCGGCCTGGACCACGCGCGAGAGCGGGAAGACCGTGCGCTCGGTGAAGTCGCGGGTGATCGCGTGCGTGCCGTAGGTCGAGGCGATGATCTGTAGCCCCAGCGCCGGCCCCTGGAAGAGTCGCACCACCTGATCGACGACGACGGTCTCGGGGAGCCCGGTACCCCACGGCTCGAGCACGGAGACCAGCTGCGCGCCTTTGCGCGGCGGCACCAGGAACAGCATCGACCGTCCGCTCTTCAGTGCCGCGCGCAGCACGTCGACCTCGTGATCGAAGAGCGGCTTCTCGGTGCCGACGACGACCATGATCGTGCAGTCGGCGGGGATGTCGGCCTCGCTCGCGAGCAGGACCTTCTTGGTGTCGTAGTTCTCGTTGTGGAGCGCGTCGCGCAGCATCATGTAGCCGCGCGCCTCGTGGTTGTCGGTGTCGGGCTCGCCGTGGCCGTCGAGGAAGCAGACCATCTTCTTGCTGGTCTTGGTTGCCTTGATGAGGCCGTTGGTGATGCTCTCCTCGGTGATGTCGCGTGCGACCGTCGCGGTCTGCTCGCCGTACTGGATGTGGATCGTCGGCAGCTCGGTCACCTTGTAGCGCTCGGCGAGGTCGCGATCCTTGACGGGATCGACCATGTGGAACGTGAAGTTCGACGAGGCGGTCTTGTAGCTGTCGAGCAGATCCTCGACCTCGGGCGCGCTGCCGCCCTCGACGAAGGCGTACACCTCGACCGGCTGCTCGAGCTTCGTGACCACGCCCTGCGACTGCGACGACAGCGAGAAGACGTTCTGCTTGGTCAGATCCCAGCGCTTGTTGTGGCGGGCCGCGAGGTAGTTCACGACGCCGAGGACGGCGAGGAAGATCAGCGAGTAGACGACGGCGTTGGCGCCGTACTTGGTGGAGCGCTCGCCGAGGAGGTTGGTGAGGCTCTCCCGGCTGGAGGTCAGATAGAGGATGACGAGCAGCAGGCCGAGGCCGACGTGCACCAGCACGTAGACGGAGGCGGCGGGCGTGACCGCGTAGGCCACCACGCCGAAAGCGAGGAGCACGAGGCCCCAGAGGCCGAAGAGCGAGGTCGAGCGCGTGCCCACCGTCATCTCCAGCGGATCGACTCGACCGAGCGGTGGGTGAGGAAGAGCGCCAGGACGACGACGGTCGCGAAGTAGACCAGGTCCTTCGAGTCGATGACGCCCTTCACCATCTGGCCGAAGTGCTCGGTGAGCGAGATGTAGCGGAGGATCGCGCCCATGGTCTCGCCGGCGTTATCGGCGGGCCAGGCGATGATGTAGAGCAGCAGCAACGTGACCAGGCAGGTCACCGCGGCGATGATCTGGTTCTCGGTGAACGACGAGGTCAGGACGCCGACCGCGACGAAGCAGGTCGCGATGAGGAAGAGCCCGAGGTAGCCGCCGAGGATCACGCCGACTTCCGGGTTGCCGTAGAGCGTGAGGATCAGCGGATAGACGCCGGTCAAGAGCACCATCAGGCCGACGAAGACGAGCGCGCCGAGGAACTTGCCGAGCACGATCTCCCAGATCTTGAGCGGCGACGTGAGCAGCAGCTCGTAGGTGCCGGCCTTCTTCTCCTCGGCGAGGCTCCGCATGGTGATCACCGGCACCAGGATCACCAGCACCACCGAGAGATTGTGCAGCAGCGGCGCGATCACGAACTCGTTCAGGTTGAGGCGCTCGAGCACCTGCGGGTTCTGCTGCGCGGAGTAGATCGTCAGCAGGAAATTGAAGCGCGCGAGCAGATTGAAGAAGAACCAGCCGCCGAGGAGGAGGAAGCCGGTGAGGACGACGTAGGCGATCGGCGACACGAAGTAGGAGCGGATCTCCCGCCCCGCGATGGTCAGGATGTTCCTCACGCTGCCGGCTCCGCGGCGTGACTGTCCTTGGCGATGCTGCGCAGGAAGACGTCCTCCAGCGAGGCGTTGCGCGTGAGCGTCGCCATGTCCTCCTCGAGCACGACCTCGCCTTCGTTGATGATCACGACCTTCTCGCAGATCTGCGACACCTCCGGCAGGATATGCGTCGAGAGGATGACCGTGCGCTGGCCGGCGAGCTGGCGGATCAGCGCGCGGATCTCGATGATCTGCCGCGGGTCGAGGCCGATCGTCGGCTCGTCGAGGACGAGCACGGGCGGATCGTGGATCAGCGCCTGCGCCAGGCCGGCGCGCTGCCGGAAGCCCTTGGAGAGATGGCCGAGCAGACGGTCACGCACGCTCTCGAGACCGCAGGTGCGCACCGCGCGGTCGATCGCGTCGTCGACGGCGGCCTTCGGCATGCCTTTGATGCGCGCGACGAAGCGCAGGTACGACTCCGTCGTCATGTCGGCGTAGAGCGGCGGGTTCTCCGGCAAGTAGCCGATCCGCCGGCGGACCTCCTCGCTCTCGGTGAAGACGTCGAAGCCCGCGACCTTGGCGGTGCCGCTCGTCGCCGGCAGGAAGCCGGTGAGGATGCGCATGGTCGTGGTCTTGCCGGCGCCGTTGGGGCCGAGAAAGCCGAGGATCTGACCTTGGGCGGCACTGAAGCTGACGTTGCGGACGGCGGTGATGTCGCCGTAGCGCTTGGTGAGATTCCGCACTTCGAGCATCAGCCGGTGCCTCAGCGCCGCGACGCGCAGTCGGATACAATTCGGTATGAACGCGAATGCATGATGTTACCCGATACTGTGCAGTTAGATCGAATGATAGCCAGGTCCCGAAAAAAACGGCAGCACGTTTAGCGACGGCCTCCAGTGTTGTCAAGATAACCTCCGCGGTGCAGAACGTTCGGATGGCCGTGCCCGCGAACCGCCGTAGCGCGACGACCAAGCGGCAGCTTGCCAACGTCGTGAGCGCGCCGCCGGCGACGCGGCTCTACCTGGTCGACGCGAGCTCGTACGTCTTCCGCGCCTTTCACGCCATCCCCTTCCTCTCGACGTCGAAGGGGATTCCGACCAACGCCGTCCTCGGCTTCACCACCATGTGCGTGAAGCTGCTGCGCGAGGAGAAGCCCTCGCACGTCGCGATGGTCTTCGACGCCCCGGGGGGGACGTTTCGCGACGAGATGTACGCCGAGTACAAGGCCAACCGCACCGAGGAGTTCCCCGAGGAGCTGGCGCCGCAGCTGCCGCTCATCCAGCGCATGGTCGCGGCGCTGCGTTTCGCGGTCGTCCAGGAGCCCGGCGTCGAGGCCGACGACGTGATCGGGACGTTCGCCACGCGCGCGGCCGCCGACGGCATCGACGTCGTGATCGTCACCGGCGACAAGGACTTTCAGCAGCTCGTCGGGCCGCACGTGACCCTGCTCGACACCATGCGCGACAAGCGGATCGGCGAGGCCGAGGTCCGCGAGCGCTACGGCGTCGAGCCGGCGCGCTGGGTCGACATCGTCGGCCTCATGGGCGACGCGATCGACAACATCCCCGGCATCCGCGGCGTCGGCGAGAAGACCGCGGCGGCGCTCATCCAGCACGCGGGCAGTCTCGAAGCGCTGCTCGCGAACACCGCGGCGATCGAGCAGAGCGGGATTCGCGGCGCCAAGAAGCTGGTCGAGGTCGTCGCCCAGCACGCCGAGCAGACCCGGCTCGCCAAGGCGCTGGCGACGATCCGTTGCGATCTGCCACTCGGGTTCGACTTCGAGGCATTTCGCTACGCTGGACCGCAGACCGCCGAGCTCGAGGACCTCTGCCGCGAGATCGAGTTCCATTCGCTGCTGCGCGACTTCGGCCCGCTCACCGCCGCGCCTTCCCCGCCCGAGCCCGAGCGCCCGGTGCGAAGCGGCGCCGAGGTGATCGCGGAGGTCGGGCGCGCGGGATGCTGCGCCATCGCGCTCGACGCGTCGGCGGACGCGGCGATGCGGGCGGAGCTGCGCGGCGTGATCGTCGCGCCGGCGTTGGATGCGAGCACGACCGTCGCCTTTCCGTCGGGCGACGCCGACGTGATCGTGCGCATGCTCGCCGACCCGGCGTGCGAGAAGACCGCCGAGGACGTGAAGCGCGTCAGCATCATCCTCGAGCGCCACGGCATCCCGCTCGCCGGCCCGCTCTTCGACACCTCGCTCGCCTCGTACGTCCTCGATCCGTCGCGCCCGAGCCACGCGATCCCGGAGCTCGCGACGCACTTTCTCGGCCGCGGCGCGCCGGCGCTCGACGACCCCGCCTGGAACGCGCGCACCGCGCTCGAGCTCCGGCCGGTGCTGGAGCGCGCGCTCGCCGAGCACGACGCGCTCGGCCTCTTCCGCGACGTCGAGATGCCGCTCACGCTCGTCCTCGCGGCGATGGAGGTGCGTGGGGTGAAGGTCGACCGCGCCGCGCTCGAGGCGCTGTCGATCGAGTTCCGCGCCGCGCTCGAGCGCCTCGAGCGCGACATCTACGCGCTCGCCGGCGGCGAGTTCAACATCGGCTCGACGCCGCAGCTGCGCGAGGTCCTGTTCGACCGCCTGAAGATCTCGCCGCGCGGCATCCGCAAGGGCAAGACGGGATTCTCGACCGACGTCGACGTGCTGAACCGGCTCGCGAAGGAGCATCCGCTGCCGGCGAAGATCCTCGAGCATCGCGCCGTGCAAAAGCTGCTGTCGACCTACGTCGATCCGCTGCAGGCGTTGATCCATCCCACCACGGGCCGCATCCACACCTCGTTCAACCAGACGGTGACGGCGACCGGCCGCCTCTCGTCGACCGACCCGAATCTGCAGAACATCCCGATCCGCACCGAGGAAGGACGCCGCATCCGCGCCGCGTTCATTCCGGAGCAGGGCCGGCGGATCGTCGCCGCCGACTACTCGCAGATCGAGCTGCGCATCCTCGCGCACCTGAGCGACGATCGCTTACTGGTCGAGGCGTTCACGACCGGCGAGGACGTCCATAGGCGTACCGCCGCCGAGGTCTTCGACGTCGCGCCGCTGCTGGTCACCGGCGAGATGCGCCGGCGCGCGAAGGTGATCAACTTCGGGATCATCTACGGCATGGGACCGCAGCGCCTCGCGCGCGAGTTCGAGATCCCGCTCGCCGACGCGCAGCGCTACATCCGGAGCTACTTCGCGCGCTACGCCGGCGTCGCGGCCTACATCGAGCGCACGCTCGCCGAGGCGCGCCGGCAAGGGTTCGTCGCGACGCTCCTCAAGCGCCGGCGCTATCTCCCCGAGCTCACCAGCCGCGAGCCCGGCGTCCGGCAGTTCGCGGAGCGGACGGCGATCAACACACCCGTGCAGGGATCCGCGGCCGACCTCATCAAGCTCGCGATGGTGCGTGTCGAGGCGCGCCTCTCGCGCGAGCGCGTGCCGGCGGCCATGATGCTGCAAGTGCACGACGAGCTGGTGTTCGAGGTCGACGAGGGCGCGGTCGAGGCCGCCATGACGCTGATTCGCGACGAGATGGAGTCGGTGATGGCGCTCCGCGTCCCGCTCAAGGTCGACATTCGCGCCGGCCTGAGCTGGGCCGAGGCGCATTGAGGCGGCAGGTGTGATTACGCGCCGTCGAGCCTCCCGCGCAGTGCGGCGACCGCCGTTGCGCCCGCCGCCCGAATACGGGCGCGGCTCGATCGTCTATAAGGCGTGACCCTCGCGTGGAGCGCACCGATGCCGAGCTCGTCAGGCTCGCTCGCCAAGGCGATCGCGATGCGTTCCGGGAGCTGGTCGAGCGCTACCAGCGGAAGATCTACGCCGTCCTCCTCGGCATGCTGCACGATCACGACGCGGCCTGGGAAGACTCCCAGGAGACGTTCATTCGCGCGATGAAGAGCCTCGAGCAATACAAGGGCGAGGCGAGCTTCTATACGTGGCTCTATCGCATCGCGGTGAACC